>CAYQZK010000135.1:0-4049 GCA_964422015.1 uncultured Methylotenera sp. | reverse complement strand
CTAAAGCTGCGAGCAGGCCATATTCAATAGCAGTTGCCCCCGACTCATCATTGATGAATGTTTGAATGTGATTTCTCATGCTTAGTGACTCCAGATAAATGTTGACGAACTTCAATCTGTATGAATCTGCAAGCGCTCATCACAGATTTGCAACGGTGATTGCTTTTGTTGATCACCGTGATACGACTCTATGAGTGGGACATCATTTCGTCTGTTAGCCCTCCTACATATCCCACGAGATATTCAAACTGACCGAAGACAAACAGGTTGGATGCCTCAGGCAGCACCAACCCGTCGGCCATCTGCCCACACACGCGCTTTCGCGCGCTGTGCAGCCTTCACCCTATGAATGTCTGACATGAAGGATTGTGTGTACGACCACATACCTTGATGTGTTTTCCGAAATCTTCCTGATTCAGTGCGCTGCCCAACGGTTCTCGGAGATCTCTTCTCTTATGTTTGTAATCAAGGCGTGCCCATTTTTCAGCTGCATGCGCCCCCTAAATGATTCGAAGGATTTCTCTAATGACTCAAACTATGGAAGATGAACCGATGGATTCAGACAAACGCGATCTATTCACCCAAATCATGAGGCTGCAGTTCGGTCAAAAGGGCACGGCCACGGTTGAATTCGGCTTGCTTTTACCTTTGCTGCTGTTGATCGTATCTGGCATCATCGAATTCGGTTTTGCGCTCTATGACAAAGCCGTGATCACCAATGCAAGCCGCGAAGGCGCGCGTGCCGGAATTGTGTTGCGGGTACCCGCCGTCACCCCCGCCGAGATCACCGACCGGGTGACCAACTACACCGGTACCGCATTGCTGGGTTTAGGCGCCGCCAGTCTTGTCACGGTGGACTTCCCTGTGCAAAGCAACCCCGCCCATCTGGCGGTACGCGTGACTTATACCTTCAGGGGTTTGGCCTTGGGAAAGCTGTTGAACGCTATGGATGCGCCTCTGGTTTTGACATCGACCACAGTTATGGTGCGAGAATAATGAACAGACACAGACATCCATATGCACAACGGGGTGCAGTCACTATGCTGGTGGCTTTGATGATTCCGGTTTTTCTAGGCATCGCGGCCTTGGTGATCGACGTGGCGTACTTGCAATTCGTTCGCAATGAACTTCAAAATGATGCGGACGCCGCTGCACTGGCTGGTGCTAAACAACTGCGCAGTACCACTTCAGCCTAACCGCAATGGTACGCTGCAGAAACTGCGGCATTTACCGCCATTTCGCTTAATTCGGCCGACGGCAAAAGGCTGTCTATGGGCACGGCCCAATCTGGCTACTGGAACCCTACAAAAGCCAATGCGGGCTTGCAAATGCTGCCCATGACCCCGACCGTCAACGAAGTTCCTGCCGTGCAGGTCACTTTGAGCAAAGGCCATGGACAAAATGATGGTGAAGTACCCACGTTTTTCGCCCGCATTTGGAACATGATGTCGACCTCGGTGACCGTCACGGCCGTCGCCGGCTTGACCAGCCCTGACACTATCGAGCCCGGCGGCTTGTTTCCTCTTGTAGCGAGCCAATGCATTTTCGATACCTACTGGGACAACAAATCAACACCGCCAGGCCCTAAGCTGAATCCTGCGACAGGCAAGCCATTTGAATTGGTACTGGAGGCCTACGATGCCAAGCCCAAAGACCTTTGTAAAACTTTTCAGTGGTCTTCTATGCTGACCGATAAAAACGATGTTCAGACGTTTAATACGCTAGTCAAAGAGGGAAACCCTGTCTCCATCAGTATCGGCCAAAAAATCTGGATAGAGCCCGGCGCTAAAGTCACCTTGTTTGACACGGTAGAAGCCTGTAGTGCCGCCAACACCAAGTCGTGTGAGTACGTGACTTTGCCCATGGTAAATAGCATCGCTGGTCATTCAGACGTCCCTATTTCCAGTTTCGCCTGTGCGCGCATTGTTAATGCATCCAAAAACAACAAAACCATCACCATTCAGCTTAGTATGCAGTGCCCCCAACCGCCCTCTAGCGGCGTTGGTCCCAACTTTGGTGCGGTCTCTCCACCAAGTCTTTTCAAATAGTTATGACATCTATTTATTAACGATCGCGCAGAAAACACATGTGCACACTGTCTTCAGTGCACTTGAGTACTACAACTAAAAGGTACTGAAGCGACTTAGTCTTTATCTCGCCGAAATAAAGCGGGTAGCTCCTGGGGCATTGCTCCCGGCTGAGTCTAAATCATTCCAGCTAAAACTTGTGGGGAGCTGGAGCCTATATCGTGGCAACAGGATTTTTGGACAAGGACGCCATTTAATTCAAACAAGACTAAATTATCAACACTTATGTCAACCATATCGATAAAAAGTACGCACATAGCCCGACAGGGTACTAGCTGCTTAGCGGAAAAAAGTAAAAAACAGGGCCAATACTGATGGTCAAATCAGTTCTCCAAGCTTAAAAGTCGGATTTTTCACATATAGCAGCAAGCATTTCTCCTACATTTGCTCTGCTAGGCTCATTTCTTTAAAGCCGTCGAATGAAAGGAATCGATCGGCAGGGATCTGTGGGTAAGCATCCTGTCGCCGCTAATCACGTCCCTTAGTAAAAATAGATGCTGGGCCATATTTGTGGATGCTTCTGCCCGAATATTTATTTCCTACTCTGTTCGTAGCAGAAGTCGGGTTTACACCTCCTTAGCATCGGCACCTAAACGCCCTAAGTTAGCTTGGATGTTTCGCACACTGGATAGCCACTTCTGGTAGCGACGCGAGTATGCAGGCGCTTCTTGGGCATAAAGAGGCCAGCCTTTGCCAATGCCTCACATTGACTTATTACGATCGGGACCTCCATCCAGCATTCAAATGTCTTTCTAACGAGCCTGCCACCAAGTGAATGGGTACGCTGGAGGGATCGTATACACATTCACCACTTTCGCGCCGGTGAGTTAATTTCCCCGCAAGGTGCAAGCGCAACCTACGCTTACTTCCCCGTCAACTGCCTAATTGCGATCACACTAAAAGGGCCTGACCAAGAGGAAATCCAGATCGCTTACATTGGGCGCACCGGTGTTTTTGGGCTCTCACCGAACGCTTCTGCACCAACCGATGAAGCACGCATCATTCGGCCGGGTAGCGCCTATAGAATCACACGTGCGTGGATTCAGGCCGAAATTGAAACCTCTGCCACCTTAAGAACCTTCCTTCACGCGTACTGGCACGTCCAACTTGAGCAAAGCCAACGAGACCTCTTCTGTAGCCGACACCACAGCTTACGGGAGCAGTTTTGTCGCTTGATCCTGAGTCTTATCGATATGATTGCTGAGGATGTCATTGACTTCACTCAAACCGACTTCGCCTTAACCATGGGCATTCAGCGTGAGACCATAAATGCTATTGCTAAGGATCTGAAAAACAATCGCGTGATTGCCTACTCACGCGGCCAACTCAGAGTGCTTGATCGCAGTAAGCTCGAGACTAAGGCCTGCGTGTGCTACGAAAAACAAAAAAGAAACTTCAAAGTTACGCCCGCTACGAAATAATTGTGTTTCAAAGACTGATGTTTCAGATGCATCAGGCGATCCAATGTATTTCGCCCTTGAACCACTCGAGTACTGACTTAGTTTACCCCTGACTATGCCTGTAAGCTTATAACCCACTCGCTTCGTTTCTTATCAATTAACTGCTTCCGCTATACTTTTCATACTTTTTTGTTGTTATCACTTTTCGATTTTTCACGTATACCAAAACTCAGTCGCATGCAGATAATTCATACTTCGAAAGAGACCGCGCGCACGAGAGAGACTTTGCTATATGCACAAACACTCTCACAAGCATAGAATCGCTCCGAACTTAGTTCCTCCAATGTTTAAACTCGTGAAACTTAGCCTAGGATATAACCATTTCAAGGCTAAAAAGAGTAAGACGCTCTACAACCCAAAGCGAGGGATTCTTGATGGGATCAAAAACATATTATTTTTCACCGATCGTTTTATCTTTTATATGTTACACACCAATCGTACCAGCACAGACGCTTGATTCGGCATTTGTCGTTGCACGACAGCCTAACTTCGTGACGGTGAT
>CAYQZK010000134.1:0-4971 GCA_964422015.1 uncultured Methylotenera sp. | reverse complement strand
GTGTAGCTTAGTGCTTGCGGCACAAACCTTACAGCGTATCGGTACAACTGAAGAAAGCCTTCATGAGGTTATCGGGAGATTGCGCGGGGAAGGTTGAAGTTGCTTAGTGCAATGAGTATTATTGCTCACAAGCATCATGTTTCGCGACGCTACACGCAGCATCATTCGCCGCTTTGCAAATGGGCACAAACTGCTCAGCCTCAAGTGATGCGCCACCGATGAGTCCGCCATCAATATCCGGCATGGCAAAAAGCTGCTCGGCATTGCTAGGTTTTACACTGCCGCCGTATAAAATTCTTACGCCTGCTGCCACTTCGGCATTACACCTAGCAACACGTTTACGAATGAAGCTGTGTACTTTTTGTGCCTGCTCAGGTGTGGCTGGGTTACCTGTACCTACTGCCCATAGTGGTTCGTAAGCTAATACGGCCTTTTCTAGCACGTTGACACCAAAGCGGCGGATGATGGAGTCTAATTGACGGCCAACTACATACTCTGTCCAGTCAGAATCGCGCTCTTCTTTTGATTCTCCCATACAGAAAACAGGAATAAGACCCGCTTTTAAGGCAGCATTAAAGCGAAGTCCTGCTGTTTCATCTGTTTCATGGAATTGAATGCGGCGCTCAGAGTGACCAAGAATTACATAAGTGCAGCCATAGTCTACCAGCATGGCTGCACTTACCGCGCCAGTGAGTGCACCGTCTTCATTGGGACATAGATTTTGTGCGCCCCAAGCTACTTTGGTGTCTTGCAAAAACAATTGTGTTTGGCACAGGTAGGGGTAGGGTACACATACCGCGCAATCACTATTGTTCAAATTTTGTACACCACTAATAATGCCTGATAACAAGGTTTTATTCCTTGCAACACTGCCATGCATTTTCCAATTACCAACTACTAGTTTCCGTCTCATTTTTTTACCTCTAGGCTGTTTAGCCTCAGTATTCGTTTTATCTTACGATTGCGGACAATTCACCTTTTGCATAACGAATGGCCATGTCATCGAGTGGAATGACTTTAATTTTTGATGCCTGACCTGCGCTACCAAATGCCTCAAAGCGTTTGATACAGACACTTTTGGCCGCAATGGTGGCCGCCTTAAGAAATGCGCGTGGGTCAAACTCCTCTGGGCTTTCGAACATTTTTTTACGCATAGCTGCTGTCATCGCTAAGCGAATGTCTGTGTCAATATTGACTTTGCGCACACCATTCTTAATGCCTTCAACAATTTCTGATACTGGCACGCCGTAGGTTTCTTTAATTTGCCCACCATACTCGCGTATCATTTGTAACCACTCTTGATCGACACTGGATGAACCATGCATCACTAAATGCGTGTTGGGTATGCGTTCATGTATTGCTTTAATTCTGTTAATGGCAAGAATGTCGCCAGTTGGTGGGCGGCTGAATTTATAAGCGCCGTGGCTTGTGCCAATAGCGATGGCCAAAGCATCTACTTGCGTCGCTTTTACAAATGCAGCAGCTTCGTCAGGGTCGGTAAGTAATTGTGATTCATCTAAAATGCCTTCGGCACCACCACCATCTTCTTCACCTGCTTGGCCTGTTTCTAAAGAGCCTAAGCAACCTAACTCACCTTCTACCGAAACGCCTACAGCATGTGCAGCTTCAACCACCCAGCGAGTAACTTCTACGTTGTAGTCGTAAGAAGCAGGTGTTTTTGCATCGGCCATTAACGAGCCATCCATCATGACACTAGAAAATCCGCTACGAATCGCACCCTGACAAACTGCAGGCGATGCGCCGTGATCCTGATGCATACAAAGTGGCAGATGTGGATACTGCTCAATTGCAGCCTCTACTAACCTACGCAAAAAAGGCTCGCCTGCATAGCCTCTAGCGCCAGCGGAGGCTTGCAAAATGACAGGGCTATCTACTTCATTGGCGGCTTTTAATATGGCATGTATTTGCTCCATATTGTTGACGTTAAAAGCAGGGAGACCATATTGATGTTCTGCCGCATGATCTAATAATTGTCTAAGTGAAACTAAGGCCATTTTCTTATCCTTTTAATTGGTGTGATAGCTTTCAACACGTAATACTTCATTCTTTGAACCCATAATCACAGGGACACGCTGGTGTACTTTTTCGGGTTGAATATCCTGAATGCGGATATTGCCTGTTGATGATAATCCGCCAGCTTGTTCCACAATCATGCTCATTGGATTTGCCTCATACATCAAGCGCAGGCGGCCTGGCATAGCAGCATCTTTGTTATCCCTTGGGTACAGATAAATGCCGCCGCGCATGAGAATGCGATGTATATCTGCAACCATGCTAGCAACCCAGCGCATATTAAAGTTTTTCTCACGAGCACCAGTAACGCCCATTCTGCATTCATTTACATAACGTTGGATAGGTGGCTCCCAAAAACGCTCATTGCTGGCGTTAATGGCAAACTCAGCTGTATCCACCGGAATTTGAATATTGGCATGAGTAAGAAAAAATGTGCCTGTATCACGGTCTAGCGTAAATCCATGTGTACCTTTGCCTACAGTCAATACCAGCATGGTGCAAGGGCCGTAAATGGCATAACCCGCCGCAACTTGCTTTCGGCCTTCTTGTAGATAATCTTGCTCTAATGGCAGATGCTTTGGCGCATGTAATACAGAAAATATGGAGCCTACCGATACATTTACCGCAACATTGGATGAGCCATCCAAAGGATCGAAGATGGCTAAATATTCGCCTTGCTGTTTGTTATTGGCAATTAAAACAGTCTCTTCCATCTCTTCAGAGGCTAATCCTGCAACTAAGCCGCTACGCGTTAAATTGTCGATAAAAAGCTGATTGCTTTCTACATCCAATTTCATTTGCGTTTCGCCTTGCACGTTTTGACTTTCAAGCTTGCCTACCATGTCGATTAATGCGCCTTGCTCGGTCAGCCTGGCAATCGCTATTGCGGTGTCTGCAATGTTTAATAATAGCTGCGCAAGCGAGCTATTTGCTGCTAAGCCTTGTGAAGTGTTGGCCAAAAAATCTGACAATGTGATGCGTTGCGTGTTCATATTATCCATCCCTCTTAGTATTGCGTTCTATCAAACGGGTTGCTGATAGATATAACTGCTATGTGTGCTAGTTTAGAATTTATTTTAATTAAGGTATATTGACGAATACTTTACTCTTAATTAAGTTTTACTTATGCGAAATCTCACATTGCGCCAAATAAGAATTTTTCTCAGTGCAAGTAAGCATATGAGTTTTTCGCGTGCAGCGGAAGAGATGCACATTACTGCACCAGCTGTTTCCTTACAAATTAAGGAGATGGAGGCTGATATGGGGGTAGTTTTATTTAGGCGAGAGAATCGAAAAGTGGAACTCACACCAGCGGGCGAATATTTTTTACTCTACGCTAGGCGCGTTTACAGCACACTTAATGAAGCCAATACCATGATGGAGCGTTTACGTGGTACGCAAATTAAAATGCTTAAGATCGGTGTTGTGAGTACGGCTAAGTATTTTTTGCCCACAGTGCTGGTGGAGTTCAAAAAAGATTACCCTAACTTGCAAATTGCTATTGAGGTTAGGAATAGGCAGCAACTGCTGGAGTTGTTAAGGGATGGTGAAATTGATGTTGCTATTATGGGACAACCGCCAAAAGAAATTGACACGCGAGCAGAGGCTTTTGCCGGCCATCCTCATGTGTTTGTGGCTAATTTAGAGAACCCTTTAGTTGGGCAACAAAACTTAATGCCTGAAGTATTAAACGACTTTGAGTTTATTTCCAGAGAGCTAGGTTCTGGAACGCGCGCTATCATGGAGCGATATTTTGCTGAATATGGCTTGTCGCCTATTGTGACTATGGAAATATCGAGTAATGAGACGGTAAAGCAAGCTGTTATTGCGGGTTTAGGAATCTCGTTCGTTTCATTGCACACTATAGGCAGTGAGATTAAGCATAAGCAGTTAGCAATTTTAGATATACAACACACGCCAATTATTAGGACTTGGCATGTGGTCGCACTCAGAAAACGTAACGCCTCTCAAGCGGCAGAGGCATTTAGGTATTTTATGTTAGAAAAAGCTAGAAGTATGCTCAGCGCAATGTTTGATTAGTTTTTACGACTTATTCGTCTTCATCATCGGTAGATACTGGTTGAACTTCAACTAAAATACTATGCAAACGTCGGCTGTCGGCACGAAGCACCTTCACGTGCAAACCGCTAAATGTAATTTCGTCATTACGTTTAGGTAAATGCCCAAACTGATTGACAATTAGTCCGCCGATAGTAGAAAACTCTTCATCACTTAATGTAGTGCCAATAATCTCATTAAAGTCTGCAATTTCGGTGAGCGCCTTAACGCGGTACTGTCCGTCAGCATTTTGAATGACGTTGTCTTCGTCTTCATCGTAGTCGTATTCATCTTCAATATCGCCTACAATTTGTTCTAATACGTCTTCAATGGTCACCATACCGGCAACGCCACCATATTCATCCACGACAATGGCGATATGGTTGCGATTACTACGAAATTCTTTTAGCAATACATTAAGCCGTTTGGCTTCAGGGATAAATACCGCAGGGCGCAACATATCACGCACTTCAAAATCTTCACCAGCGTAATAACGCAATAAGTCTTTGGCGAGCAGAATGCCAATCACATCGTTTTTATTGTCTTCTATAACGGGAAAACGGGAGTGGGCAGTTTCAATGACGTGGGGAATGAATACTTCTGGAGGGTCGGTGATGTCAATGACATCCATTTGGGAGCGCGGAATCATGATGTCGCGCACTTGCATTTCACTTACCTGTAGCACGCCCTCGATCATGGCGAGTGAATCTGCATCCATTAAGCTGTTTTCGTACGCGCCATGCAAAAGGTCTACAAGTTGTTCGCGGTCTTCAGGCTCACGTAATAAAAAGTGACTTAGTCGTTCTAGTAGACCTGGTTTGTTATTTGGTTTTTCCGACTCGGTAGCCATTAGTTGGCACCCTCTGTAATGAGATAAGG
>CAYQZK010000133.1:0-4999 GCA_964422015.1 uncultured Methylotenera sp. | reverse complement strand
TTTATAAGAAAGTTGGAATGTGGCAAATTGTCGCAGTTTGTTGCTTGATATAGTGCTCTTGCGGATAGTCTATAAAAAACAATTTTTTCATCATCTGCCTCTAAGCGATTGTATTTCTGCGCGTTCATTTTTATTTTTTATTGGATCTTTGTCTAGGCTATCACTAGCCAATGGGTTGAGCAACGTTGAAACGCAATGAACTAATAATAATTATTAATCAGCATACCTTTGAATTCTTTAAGAGTTGATTATTTTAGTAATCCATATAAATCTGTTTTTCAAAAACACCATGTCTTCTAATAAGGAATAACTATGAAATTTGATTACTCAACTGATCCACCCACAGCATGGTTCGTTGAATACGGCGATTGGGTCCCAGCAGACCCGCGAGATGTGATGCAGTGCACTGTATGTCAGAAGTATTTTATAAATACAGATCTGTTCAACAGAACACCAATCTGTAGTATAGGTTGTAGATTGAGAAAAGCTGAAGCTAGATTGTAATTAATGACAGCTTTGTGGAATGCTGATATTCAGGTCATCCGTCGTCAATGGGCCAATAGCGGCCGTTCTATACAACAAGGAATTAATTATTAATAAAATTTAGTATCTTCAAAACACTTTGATCAATTGTTTCTTGACAGTTGTAGATAGTGACTTCTGGATTCGTAGGAGCTTCATAGGTTGAATCGATGCCTGTCATCTGTTGAATTAAGCCTAAGCGAGCTTTTTTATATAAGCCCTTGGTATCTCGTTCCTCACAAACATCAAGCGGAGTATTCACATAGACTTCAATGAAGTGGTCTTGACCGATTGTTTTTCTTGCTAAATCTCTCATTTTTTTGAATGGTGAGATAAGGGCTGTGATCACAAACACCCCCTCTTCTAGCTGAGATTTTGCTAAAGCAATCACACGTCGCATTTGCTCAGCTCGGTCTTCATCACTAAAACCTAAGTCCTGACTAATGCTCTGCCTGAGAGTGTCACCGTCCAAAATCGAAACCTTATGACCGCTATTCGATAGGGCTTCAGATACCGCTTGCGCTAAGGTCGATTTCCCAGCACCTGATAGACCCGTGAACCAAAAAACTTTGGGATTACGCATGACGACTTATGCTAATAAAATGAGGTTTCAATCGCTTTATACAACGGTCACTTTATATTTATTCACCACTTCTTGATTACGCCAAAACGCATCTTTCTCAAATCGACTAAAAATATCAGGAGGAAGTATGGTGTTGCGTTTATGTTCTTGAACTTTAGGACGTATGGTATGTAGCCCTGGTGTTCCGGCACGTTGGTCAAACTCAGCCACATCAAACTGAATGTTATTGAAGTCGTGCTTAAACTCTGGTTCACCAACAAACGCATAAATTTGTTTGAGTGCAAATTCAGGGTCTTTCACCAGTGTTTCATACTGAACCAGCAGAAGTTGTTTGGGCGAATGCTCGCCGAAGTAAGCTTGTTTAAGCGCATTAAACGCAAAACCCACCATGCCATTTCCGCCAGCTACACCATCGACTCTGGAATAGACGGTGCCACCACTTAAATAATTAAAGATGGATGAAGGTTGGAATACGTTTTTATCGACTAAGCGCTCGATACTATCAATAATCCACGGCATATCTCTAACACAGGCAATGATTTTCGCATTGGGGTATAGGGTATCAATAAGTGTTGAGTGAGCACACCAAGCACGGCTCGTATCAAAAATCACCTCGGCTTTATTTTCTTTATAGAAGCCCTCAATGACTGACCTGATAATGGTTTCACGTTGCTGGTCATCGATAAACACTGAGAACTCATTTTTACCACTCATGCGTTCTAGTAATGAGCCTACAAGCCCCGATAGAGGGCCGCTCATATTGGCATGGAAGCGTGGATTTTGAGAAAGCAATGCTGAGAGTAATGTTGATCCTGAGCGAGGAAGACCTGAGATAAAGTGATGTGTGGACATGGTGCTTTGGGTGATGATTAAGAAAGCTGAATATTGACATCAATTGTAATAAAGTCAATTTATTGGCATATTGGATGCAAGATGATAATCTTTAGTTACACCCTAAATATACTTTGGTATTATTGTGAATCATCTTTTAGTAATATCTTTAGATAATTGGTAGACATAATGAATCATACTTATCGCCTTATTTTTAATCGTCAGACAGGTGCTATCAAAGTGGTGCCAGAAATTGCCAAGACACAAGGCAAGTCATCCCAATCTAAAGTCACCTCCTCTGTTACGTTATTTAGGAGGCGTAATCTTAATATTGCCGTTGCTTTAGCACTCAGCCTAATCTCACCCTTTTCTTTAGCAGAACCCCCAAGGCTTTCAACTATTGATCCAGATATAGCCACTGTAGGCGCACTTGGCGAAAATGGTGCTAACGGAGATGGGATCAGTTTTACCCTTGAAGAAACAGGTTCAATCATAGGCGGCGCTGGTGGTATTGGTTTTGATGTTGGTGTGGGTGGTGATGGCATATACAATAGCAGCGACATTCCTAATTTAATTAATTCTGGAAATATTACAGGCGGCGCTGGAGGTTATGATTCTGATGGTGGTGTGGGTATATACAATAGCGGCGACATTCCTAATTTAATTAATTCTGGAAATATTACAGGCGGTGCTGGGGGTGATTATGGAAATGGTGGTGTGGGTATAAGCACTGCAGGGGCAGGTTCCACAACCATTACCAATAACATGGGCGGCTCAATCACAGGCGGCGCTGGTGGTTATTATGGAAATGGTGTTGCGGGTATAAGCACTGCAGGGGCAGGCACAACAACCATTACCAATAACATGGGCGGCTCAATCACAGGCGGCGCTGGAGATGATTATGGAAATGGTGGTGTGGGTATAAGCGCTGAAGGGTCAGGCTCCACATCCATTACCAATAACATGGGCGGCTCAATCACAGGCGGCGCTGGTTATTATGATGGTGGTGATGGTATAAGCACTGCAGGGACAGGCACAACAACCATCACTAATAACACGGGCGGCTCAATCACAGGCGGCGCTGGTTATTATGATGGTGGTGATGGTATAAGCACTGCAGGGACAGGCACAACAACCATCACTAATAACACGGGCGGCTCAATCACAGGCGGCGCTGGTCGTGATGGTCGTGATGGCCGGAATAGCGGGGTATTCGAGGATGGCGGCAATGGCGGCAATGGCGGCAATGGCGGTATTGGGATAGCTAATAGCGACACAATTACGACCCTAACAAATAATGGCACAATTACGGGCGGCAATGGAGGCAATGGAGGCAATGGGGGCAATGGGGGCAATGGCAGTTCCCCAAATAACAATGGTAGTGGCGGCAATGGCGGCAATGGCGGAGAAGCTGGAAGTGGTATTGATAACACGGGGACGATTGCGACCCTAACAAATATTGGAACTATTAGGGGCGGTGCAACTGGTAATGGGGGTAATGGCGGAGTTGCTGGTACTGGATCTACTGGAGGAGTTGCTGGCACTAGCGGCCGTGCTGGGAACGTTAACGAGGCCTCTGCTTTTGGCATCATAAACAACGGCACGATTCAGTTCCTCAACAATGCTCAAGGTGGAGGTGGCTTGCCTCCGGAAAAGACAACCTTAACTTATGAAGGCAATTTGCCCACTAATTACAATATCATTATTAACAGCCCTTCTCACTACGGCCAAATTGCTTTTTCAAACCCAAGTGGAACAACCACTTTCGGAATCAGTTCACTATCTGGCACTAACATTGGTGAAAAAGACACTCTTTATCAAAACGTTATGTCTGGTATTGATGAAAGTCAAATTTCGAATTTAGAAGATGCACCACTTAATTATCAAAACGGTAATCTGTCTGCAACCTTTCAGCTAGTCGCAGATGATTTAAACGTCGCTAATACGTGGGACTTGCTAATCCTAAGTATGATAAATGGCCCTTCAGCAACTGACACCCAAGCATCATTGAACTCTCTAGCGCCCAAACTACGTTCAGGATTTAATAGCCAAGCGATTGCGACTAACTTCGCTAACATGAACACTTATGACTGTAACCTGTTTGATGCCAAGGGTGTATGTGTGTCTGTGGGTGGTCAACAAACCTATGTGGATAACCCAAGCAGCAATATGACTTCTACTGTGGTCGTTGCCGGATATAAAGTCTCACCAAATATTCGTATTGGCGGCTTCTTAAATCAGAACATCAATAACAACAGGGTTTCTGGTGTGCATATCTCTAATACTAATCCGTTAATGGGATTGTTTGCATTATGGAATCAACAAGAAGACCGCTTAGGTTATCAAGTCAAGATTGCCAATGCTTACCAAGACAAAGATGTGACCACTACACGTGATGTGATTGAATCCTCAGAAGCAGGGATTGGTAGAACAAACCTTAATACCCAAAGCTATGTGGGTGAATTAAGTTATGCCTTCATGGCTAACGAGGACAAGACGATGGTTCGACCTTATGCTGCGATTCGATATACAAGAATCAAGCAAGATGGCTACACAGAGCAAACATCAGCAGGTGTGACAGCGCCACTCACCTATGCAGCCCTTGCAGACCGTTCAACCACAGCTTTAGTTGGCGTGAAGCTCAACCACAAACTTGCTGAGAAAGTGAACCTTACTGGCAGTCTAGGCATTGAGCAAGACCTCCATCATCAAGTAGATAACCTAACGGCAACAGGTATAGCAGGTCTTACCAGTGAAAACTTCAGCGACAGCCTTACACGTACACGTCCTGTTGCAAGCATTGGTGCTTACTATATGCCAGTGAAAAACCAACGTATTTCGGCTGACGTTTATTATCAACAGTTGCCATTCCAAAGCACAGGTGCTGCAACTGCTTATGTGAATTACACCATCGGTTTCTAAACAAAATAAAGCAGTAAGTAATTAAGCTCACCTAAGACGTGGGCTTTTTTATTGGGTGAATGTCTGCTTTGGGTCGAAAGTGAAGTTTTTCAGCGACTGCTTTAGAGTAATTTACTTTTTATTAATCTTGATTTTTTTGTG
>CAYQZK010000132.1:0-5001 GCA_964422015.1 uncultured Methylotenera sp. | reverse complement strand
AAAACAAACGTACAATGCCAGGAAAAATGGAGATCAAGAAATTTGATCCTGTTGTACGCAAGCACGTTTTATATAAAGAAACCAAACTTAAGTAATATCTATTAAGTTTAAGTTCATAAAAAAACCCGCAACTTTGCGGGTTTTTTTATATTTGTATCAAGCAAGCCAACAGACTATCGGAATCAGCTTCCTAAAATCCTAATTTCGCGTTGCGGATAAGGTATAGATATATTGTTCTTTTGGAAGGCATGCCATATTTCCAAATAAATATCTGACTGTAGCGATGCAGAACCCTCTTCAGGGTCGGGTATCCAAATAGAAAGCATCAAATCAATCCCGCTCTCTCCAAAGCCTTTAATCTGCACTGCAGGTTCTGGCTCCTTCAATATTCGCTCTTGCCGCATAGCAATATCTTTAACAAGTTGCATGGCGACCTCTAGCGGACTGTCATAACTCACTTGAAATGGCATTTGCACTCTAGCTTTATGATCTTCGTATGAATGATTAATGACGGGATTAATAATCAACATTTCATTAGGAATAATTACTTCTGTGCCATCCAACACACGCAACACAAGATAACGAGTACGCAAGTCACTTACAACGCCGTAGTGAATATCTACCGTAATAATGTCTCCAATCTGCATGGATTTATCAAGCAGGAGAATAAAACCACTTACATAGTTACTGGCGATACGCTGCAAACCAAAGCCGAGCCCCACACCTAGTGCACCACCAAATACTGAAAGCATGGTGATATCTAACCCTACAGCTGATAACGCAATTAAAACCGCGATAAATAAGAAAACAATGCGCAATAGCTTAGTGAGCACAACACGCAAGTTCATATTGACGTTTTGTGCGGCCATAAGCTTGTTTTCAAGCATCTGACTAATCCACAATGCTATTAATATGGTAAAGACTATCGTAAATATTGCTTGTAGTGCCAGCAATAGATTGACTGGGCTCTTACCGATACTGAACTTTACACTTTCTAGCGCATTTAATAGCTCTGGTAATACACCACTTAAATGCAACACAAGAATAAACCAAATAAAACCCGAAATTGCGTGCTCTAGCGTTTTTAGCAAGCCTCCTGGAGCAACAATATAGCGCACTGCATAAACAATGAGGCGAATCACTGCCATTGCCAGCAAAAGATTGCTGGCAAGCTGCATTAGGCTGACGTGGTGCCAATATGCGAGTGCAATTCTTTCAATCTGCACAATTATTAAAGTGGTAAGAGGAAATAAAACCCGATTAATTCCACCAATGGCTAACTGCCATTTTTCAGGGGCATTACGCATGACGTAGGCACGTAAAATACCGTTTACAGTCCAAGCAACTGCTAACGCTAGCAATATTGCCGCAAACTGCCATAACGCAGCTTCTGTGCCCATATCAGCAATAACTTCACGCCATATAAGTTGTATCTCTTGGTTCATAATTAATTCTTAGTAACTACCACTGGCTATCCGCACGATTATTTCTAATTCTACGATTTTCCATGTACCGTAAACCCGCATAAGTCAGCATACCGATTGCAATCATACCTACAATAAAACTTGCATAAGCCAACTGCCAAGGCGCTCCCGATGTCATCATTGAAAATTCAGACATGCCGCCTATACCCGCCAATACGTTAATTGGCATAATCACCACGCTGATAATTGTTAAACGTTTTAAATCTTTATTTTGGTTAACATTCAAGAAGCCGACGGTTGCATCCATCTGGAAATTGATTTTATTGAACAAAAACGTAGTATGGCCATCCAGTGATTCAATATCACGCAAAATCTCACGCACATCTTCGTGCTGTGGGATCGATAAAAACTTACGTCGCATTAAAAATGACAATGCATTTCTAGTATCCAAAACATTACGACGAATACGTCCATTCAAGTCTTCTTCAATAGAGATTGCAGTCAAAATCATCGCCGCCTGCTCATTGGTCATGTGCGATCTAAAAACCTGTCTACCGACTTCTTCAAGACGGACATATTCGTCTTCTAAAGCATTGGCAGAATACTCTACGTCGGCAGCATACAAGTCGAGCAAAACATCTTTGGCTTCAGATACGTAACCTGCTTGCGCCCTTGCACGCAGACGCTGCAATCTGAACACTGGCAACTCTTCACTTCTTACCGAGAAGAGCGTTTCATTGTTCAATATGAAAGCAACCGCAACGTTTCGTGATTCATCTTCACGATCTAACAAGAATGCAGAGTGTAAATGCACCTCACCATTCTCTTCTTCATAAAAACGCGCGCTAGACTCAAGATCCGTCAGTTCTTTAGGATTAGGCAGATTAACGCCAAAAATCTCTCGCGCCCAGGCAAGCTGCTCATCTTCGGGCGTGACTAAATCTACCCAAATTGGGTTGGCTTGTGCCAAGTCATCACGACTATAAATTGGAATTTGGCGCAAACGGCCTTCATGCAGGTCAAACACACGAATTACCATGCTTTGACTTTGTGGTTTTGGCTCTGAAACAAACTCAACACGAACGGAGTCTGAAACCTCTAACAGAACCTCTTCTTTACGTTCCTCACTTACTAATTGCCAGATGATTTGGCGCTCATCAGTGGATAGAGAGTCAAGCAAGCGTGCCAAAGTTGACGAATCAATCTTATCCAAGAATCTGCGCAGTTCAGAAAGATTGCTTTCATGCACCATACTTTCAACCAAGTCATGACGCTGCATATCTTGACGATGCACTAAATCTTCAACCAACTTGTGGCGCTCAATCATGCCCTTAACTTTTGCACGATGATCTTGAATAATTTCGATCTCACTCATCTAGTGTCACCTTTACGCTGTAACAAACATCAACCTTGTGACATAATTTTAACACGTGGTTAGTGGTAGCAAGTATGTAGTATCAGTCTTACATGACATATTGAACTAACAATCCTTCTTCTTAGATGAAAGAGCATTTTGGACACTGTCATATTAAATCTATATTCAACATCTCACTGTCACTTATGTGAAGAGGCAGAATCTTTATTGATTAACATAAGCAATCAACAACAAATTCAATGGGAATGCATTGAAATTGCAGACGATCCTAATTTACTTGAACAATATGCGCTAAAGATCCCAGTTATAAAACGCATAGACATCGACACAGATATAAATTGGCCTTTTGGCGAGTTAGATATTAAAAACCTAATAAATTTAAAATAAACTGAAGTTTTAGAATGCAAAAAGCCAGCATTTAGCTGGCTTTTTGCATTCTAAAACTGAATGTGATAATTATTCAGCAACAACTGCTTCTGTTGAAGTATCTGGACGATCCACCAATTCAACCAAAGCCATAGGTGCATTGTCACCATTACGGAAACCACATTTTAGTATACGCAAGTAACCACCATTGCGTGTGCTATAACGTGGGCCTAATTCACCGAATAACTTACCTACGATATCACGATCACGTGTGCGATCAAAAGCTAAACGACGATTAGCCAATGTAGCAGTTTTACCTAGTGTGATTAATGGCTCTACGAATTTACGTAATTCCTTTGCTTTTGGCAAAGTAGTTTTGATAATTTCGTGATTTAGCAATGATACAGTCATGTTACGAAACATGGCTGCACGATGGCTGCTAGTACGATTTAATTTGCGATTGCTATTACCGTGACGCATAGTAATTCCTTAATTTTTAACTTAAATAGTCAGCTTGTAAATCAAGCTTTTTCTAGACCAACTGGTGGCCAATTTTCCAATTTCATACCTAATGTCAAGCCACGTGTAGCCAAAACATCTTTAATTTCATTGAGTGATTTACGACCCAAGTTTGGCGCTTTTAACAGCTCATTCTCAGTACGTTGAATTAAATCACCAATGTAAAATATATTTTCTGCTTTTAAGCAATTTGCTGAACGCACTGTCAACTCTAAATCATCAACAGGACGCAACAAGATTGGGTCAACTTGTGGAGCAGATTTAACTTCAACTTCACTTGGAGCACCTTCTAAATCAGCAAATACAGACAATTGACCCATTAAGATACGCGCTGCATCACGAATAGCTTGCTCTGGTTCAATAATACCGTTTGTCTCAACATCCATTACCAATTTATCAAGGTCAGTACGCTGTTCAACACGAGCGCTCTCAACTTGGTAACTTACCTTATTGATAGGACTGAATGAAGCATCAACCATGATGAAACCAAGAACGCGATCTTCGTCATTTGCTTTTTGGCGCACTGGAACAGGTTGATAACCACGACCCATCTCAACCTTAACTTCTAAGTTAAGCTTGCCACCTTTAGTCAAGTGAGCAATCACATGATTTGGGTTAACGATTTCAGCGTCATGACCTGTTTCAAAATCACCCGCAGTAACAACACCTTCTACTGTTTTGTTCAGTGTAAGAATTGTTTCTGACTTACTATTAAGTTTCAAAGCAACACCCTTAAGGTTTAGCAAGATATCAACAACATCTTCCTGAACACCATCTAAAGTTGAATACTCATGAACCACGCCGTCAATCTTAACTTCTGTAATTGCAAAGCCTGGTATTGAAGATAACAATACACGACGTAATGCATTACCTAGCGTATAGCCAAAGCCACGCTCCATAGGCTCAAGCGTTACGCGAGCACGTAATGGAGACAAAACTTCAACATCAACAACACGAGGTTTTAAGTATTCGGTAGGACTGTTTTGCATAGTTATACCTTTATTATTAAGAAATACACTCTATTAGCTAAATACGCCAATAGAGTGATTTTTAATTGAGCTACATGAGCTCATATATTTTAATTATTTAGAGTAAAGCTCAACAACCAATGATTCGTTGATTGTTGGTGGTAATTCATCACGTTGCGGCTTAGCTTTGAATGTGCCCTTAAGAGCTTTAACATCCACTTCCAACCACTCAGGGAAACCACGTTGTTCAGCCGCTTCAAGAGCACCTTTAATACGCAATTGTGTTTTAGCTGCCTCAGCCACACTAACAACATCACCAGCTTTAACTTGATAAGAAGGGATATTTACG
>CAYQZK010000131.1:0-5132 GCA_964422015.1 uncultured Methylotenera sp. | reverse complement strand
AATGGAGAAAACCTATGAAGAAATTAATAATGGCTGCAGCCATTTTGGGTGCGTCTGTCAGTGGTGCGGAAGCGGCAGTGATGAACATCAATGGTGTGCATACTGCTCCAAATGCTTTGGAGTATTATTATTTCCAAAACAACAGTCTGGGTAATGTGCAAATCGTTATGGATACATTGACCGATGGTTTTGATGCTACCTTGGCAGTCTGGCAAAAGGTTGTGGGTTCCACGGTTGTAGGTCAACCCGAAAATTCTGATTGGGCATTGGTTGACATCAGTTATGCAGCAGATCGTGATGCAAATGAATTAAATCCAACTGTTTCTGTTAACAACTTTGGGATTCCGTTCAGAAATGGTTATAACCCGCTTGACATCACAACAACTACAGGTACATCAGACCCAGGCATGATAATGTCGAATCTGGCTCAAGGTATCTATTTAATAGAAATCAGTGCTAATTTTAATGATCCAAATGTAAACTTCGCCGGAGATCTAATGTCTTTAGGTCACCTAGGGTTTGAGCAGTTTTCTGAAATCAATACATGGCCGCATAACTATACTTTTAGTATTACTGGTAATGTATCAGAAGTATCTCAAGTGCCTGTGCCGGCAGCTGTTTGGCTGTTTGGTTCAGCCTTGGCTGGCTTGGGTGCCATTAGTCGTAAAAAATCAGCTATGGCAGCATAATTCAAGTGATGATTTGAGTTGCTTTCCAAGTCAAAGCGGATGCATCTTTTATTGGTTATAGCTGCTTTGCTGGCTAGTGCTACAGTCGATGCCGCTAACCTTTTGGACGGTGGCATCGAATTTCAGCAACGTGGCACGGAGTTGTATCTACATAGTCAGCAGGCAAATTTGGCAAAAATTTTGACCGAAATTACTGCTAAGACTGGTGTTCGTATTCATTATTCTGTGTTGCCTGAAACTCCGGTATCTTCTACTTGTATTGGAACGTCTGTTAAGGTTGTATTGCAATGCTTATTGGGCGATAAAGTCGATATGGCTTTCCGTCATCCAGGCGGCATTAAGGATAGTCATACACAGTCTCAGGAAGTCTGGTTGTTAGGTAGTTCATTGGCCGATGCCGATGCCGGTGTTTGTCAGAAGCTGGCCGCTCGCAAAAATGTGCAGCCGGAGTCGTTGACTCAAATGCCTCAGGAGGCAGGAGAGCCAAGCGCTGAAGAGAAACTGGTATTTCGCAAACAAATGGCTATTTCGAACGATCCACAAGCGCGCGCGCAAGCTATTGCCTATCTTGCTTCGCATACGTCGCCAGAAGATAAAGAATTTCGGCAGATTTTGGATGCTGCGCTTAAGGATGACAATGCAGAGATAAAAGCACAGGCTTTGACATCTTTGGTGGCTTGGGAGGGCGAGGAGGCAGCTATGTCGGAAATACAGCAGCTTTTGAGTGACAGCGACGAAAATATGCGCTTGATGGCTTTACAGCTGGTCACTGATAACAGCTTGATTCAGCGAGCAATGCAGGATGAAAGCTCGAAAGTTCGGCATTACGCCGCCGTAAAGTTGCAAAGTAAATAAACCCTTTTAACTTGTCTCAGATTATAAAATTTTGGAATAAACGATGAATAAAATAAAATTCAAAAAGTTTTTACTATTGATGTCAATGGTTGCATCCTTTAGTCATACAGGTATTGCCAATGCGCATATTTACAATGGGGCATTTATACCTGCTGCAAAAACTGTTCAGGTGTTAACGTTGGTTTGCCCGGCTGGGAGTGCTAGGCTTAGTGCGCAGATGCTTGATGGTACACCTAATGCAGGTGTAATGAGCGTTACTGTATTTAAGGATGGCAATGCCAAAACAGAATCCGATCCTGTTCAGGGTAATGGCACTTATGGCGCGTTTGCTACATTATCAGCTGGTGCCGGTACATATTATATGATTGCCACTCAAACCAAATTACTCAATGGTACCTATAAAATTCAGTATCATTGCGAGAACTCTAGTGGTGGTGAAACTACAGGCCCAACTGCTACTTTGACACAGCAATAAATATTGCTTTAAAACCAGTTAAATAAAATGCCGGATTGATTCCGGCATTTTTTTATTAAACAAAATTCCTGTTTATGCTGGCTATAAAGAAGACTATCTATATTATTTTGTTTATGTCATGAAATTATTTATTACTTTTATTTTATTAACCATTGTTTCGATAGTCAAAGCATCAGATTCTGATCCTATGCCCGATTGTAAGTTAAGCCTGGAAAAATCAACGCAGGCTTTGAATACAATGCAATATCGCGGTCAAGTAGTCTATGTGGATTTCTGGGCGTCATGGTGTGCGCCGTGTTTAAAGTCATTTCCATTTATGAATCAAATGCATCAGCAGTATGCATCTCAAGGTTTAAAAATTATTGCGGTCAATCTGGATGAGCAAAGGGAAGATGCGGATAATTTCACTCGTCAAACTCCCCATGATTTTAGTGTGGCTTATGATAACCAAGACCGTTCTTGCGCTAATGCTTTTGCAGTAAAGGCCATGCCGACGTCTTATTTGATAGACAAAAAAGGGACGATCCGGCAGGTATTTATGGGTTTTAAGACCGAGGAAACTGAACAAATGCGCGGCTTAATTGAGTCATTATTGGCAGAATAAAAGTAATAAGTTAGTGTTAAATGTCCGGATATTATCTATTTTTATCAATGCCTTTTCATATAAGCCGTTTTTTCTTGGGTAGTCCGAATAAAAGAAATATCTATGAAACAAGTTAATCTTTTTCTGCTAGTTTTTTTGCCGCTAATCATTACTGGTTGTACCGATGTGCAGCCTTGGCAGAGGGGTAACTTGGCCAAACCGGAAATGGCATTAGATCCTTATCCTGGACAAACGTTTTTCCGAGAGCATAGTTATGGTGCTCGTGAAGCAGCTCAACCAAATGGAAGTGGTGGTACAGGAGGCGGTTGTGGCTGTTATTAAAAAAGAACAGGGTTTCAACAATCCTGCATCGGATATCAAAGCTTTACAGGCCCTGACGGCGGCAGCTTTGTTGTTGCCGGGGTTGTTGCCAGTATCGGCTCAGGCAGTTGAGGAAGCGGAATTCAGTTTTCACTATGGCCGTTATCAGGAAGGTGAGCGTCAAGTATCTTCAATTGAAACTGTAACAGCTGGTGACAACGAACCTAAAAAATTGAACGTACCTCAGCATTTTAAGCCAATTGAAGCTGATAGTTTGTCAGCTAATATTAAAACAGCCTTGACGGATCGCATTCGTTTCAATGCCAAATTCAGCCAGGATACTTGGGCAGGCGCCACACCTGTATCTAGTGCGCCCGCTATTTTTGGTACTAATGATATAAGTAATATTACTTCTGGCCCTGACGGGAATTATTTGATAAATGGGGTCGTTACTGGGGCTTCTCCTCTTATTAGTACTCCCACTGCTTCATACTTATTGTTCGATATGCAAAACAATCCTTTTGGGTACAAGTATGATCCAAATACTTTTGTAGGTAATGCATATCGCGACAATCAAATTACCCATACGATGGCTCAGGCTTCGCCAGAAACCAGAAAACAAGGTGATTTTTCGATCAGTTATGAATGGGATGATGCGGCTGTGAACTTGGGCGGTGGTATTTCTTCAGAAAATGATTACGAATCGCGTTTTTATAACCTTGGTGGGCGGTTGGATTTTAACCGTAAGTTGACGAGTCTGGATTATGGTATTAGCTATACCAATAGCACCACGAATGCATTGGTAGATCATCATGCGAATGCCTATTTTACTGAAGCCGATGAACTACAAGCTAACTATGGATTCGCTATCGAAAACGATGAGGATAAAGAAACACGTAGAATCACTGCGCGTCGTCAGGACTGGGGGTTTAATTTAGGTTTAACTCAAGTTTTAAACAAAAATGCTTTTTTCAAGATAGACGGTAGTTATACCCGTAGTGATGGCTACATGAGTAATCCCTATAAAGGAGTCACAGCATTTAGTTACGATGAAAATAATCAAGCGGCGGCTGACTTTTTATTTGGCACGGGTTTTAAAACGATGTCTATGAAGACTTATTTCGAACGTCGCCCACTTGAGCGTAATCAGTTCAACTGGGATGCCCGCTTTGTCCAGCATATCGAGCCCTTGGATGCTTCGGTGCATTTAGGTTACCGGTTTTTTCATGACGACTGGGGCATTAATGCGCATACTTTTGATGCGGATTGGGTACAGTCAATCGGCAGCGGTTGGAGTCTGACGCCGCGCATCCGTTATTACTCGCAAAGCGAAGCAGATTTTTATGCGCCTTATCTGGTGCTAACCAATACAACTATGCCGGCGCATTTTTCCAGTGATCACAGGCTATCTGGTTTCGGTGCGGTGAGTGGCGGCATCAGCCTGAAAAAGGAATTGACCAAAGGCGTAAGTCTGGAAGCTGGTTTTGATTATTACACGCATCAGGGGGCCTTAAAGTTGGGCGGTGGTGGTGAAGCCCCGTATGCGGATTTTGATTTTTATACTGTCAACGGCGCTTTAAACGTAAATATGTCAGCCCTGGGGCGAGGTATGGGCAGTGAGCATCGTCACCACCATGAGCATGGCGCCCCTTTGCCGAGCGGTGTAATGTTTGGGCACATGTTGAATCAGCGTAATGACGTGATGGTGGGCTACCGGTATCAATACAGTCTGCAAGCTGGCGGATTGTTGCAGGGTGATAGACCAGTAAGCGATGTCGAAGTAGTGGCAAATGCTTGCGGTAATACTCAATGTTATGTGGCGCCCTATGAAATGGCGATGCACATGCACATGCTGGATCTGATGTATGCACCGACCGATTGGTTGACTTTGATGTTGATGCCACAGTTTATGGATATGAGTATGGACATGAAAAGTCTGGATGGAAGCCCAATTCCTCCTTCAGGCACATCATCCTACACAGGAATTGCTGTTTCGCACACTAAGCATGAGCATATTACCGGTGGAATTGGTGATACAGGTATTTATGCGATGTTTAAATTGTTTGATGATGGCATGCATCATTTACATACCACGGCAGGTTTCACTGCTCCCACAGGGGAATCTGATATTCGTTTGCGCGGCGCTCATGGTTTTGATATGGGCTACATCCACTACGGTATGCAAGTCGGCAGCGGCACCTGGGATTTC
>CAYQZK010000130.1:0-5217 GCA_964422015.1 uncultured Methylotenera sp. | reverse complement strand
GAAGATGATTTTTCAAAATTGATTGCACAAGCAGATGTCGTGATTGATTGTAGCGATAACTTTGCTACGCGTTACACATTGAATAAACTATGCGTTCAACTCAAAAAACCGCTGGTGTCTGGCGCCGCGATTGGCTTTGAGGGTCAGGTAACGGTATATGACATGCGCTCCGATAACAGCCCTTGTTACCACTGCCTATTTCCTGACAATGGCGCAGATACTGAATTACGCTGTGCCACCAATGGCGTATTTGCGCCTTTAGTCGGGATTATAGGCACAACACAAGCTGCCGAGACTTTAAAGCTACTCATGGGAATTGGCGAAAGCTTGCAAGGTCGACTATTGTTGCTTGATGCCCTATCCATGGAGTGGCGAACAATCAAGCTGCGCAAAGACGCAACTTGTACTGTATGTAGTTAAACAGGAGCAACTTATCGCTCCCGTATTAATGCCCGCTACTTCCCACCCACCAAACTTTTAACTGCTCCGACCAAATCGCCTGGCATTACCACGATTTTGCTATTTTCAGAAGATGACATTTTTTGTAATGCAGTAATATAACGGTCGCCCAATAAGAACATAGCTGATGCGTTATTTTCTTTTACCGCTTCAGTAATAAATTTAATTGATTCTGCGGAGGCTTGCGCAGCAACCATTTGAGCTTCAGCATCTTTACGCGCAGCTTCCAGGCGAGCTTCAGCATTCAGGATTAATGATTGTTTTGCTCCTTCAGCCTCAGTTACCACAGCCACACGTTCACGCTCAGCCGCCGCTTGTCTTTCCATTGCATCTTGCATATTAGATGATGGTTTAATGTCTTGAATCTCAACAGATTTAACCGTTAAACCCCAATCTAGCGCCTCATCGGCAATCGCTGTTTTCAGTTCCGCTTTAATACGATCACGCGAAGTGAGTGCTTGATTAAGATCCATACCGCCGATAATTGAACGTAAACTAGTTTGCACCATGTTACGCATGGCTTCACGGAAATTTTCAATACCATAAACAGCACGTTCAATATTAGATACTTTTATAAACGCTACCGCATTAGCCAAAATGACGGCGTTATCACGGGTAATCACCTCCTGCTCTGGCACATCCAAGATAATGTCTTTAGTCGTTACTTTATAGCTAACTTTGGTAAAAATTGGGTTGATAACATGCAAACCTGGTGTAAGTACACCAGCAAATTTCCCCAAGCGCTCAACTACCCATTCTTCACCCTGTGGCACAATGCGTACGCCCTTAAAAATGGCAACAATTACTAAAAATATGAGTACTAAACTAAATTCAGTCATGATTTTTTCCTAAAAATTAAACGACTTTTGAAACTCTCAACGCATTACCCTCAACAGCCACTACAGTAGCTTTACTACCAACTTCAATAGTTTCATCAGAAACTGCGGCCCACTCTCGGCTACCCATCAATCCTTGTGCAAAGGAAATCTTACCATTTTGGGTCACACCACAAGACTCAACTATTACACCCACTCTTCCAATCTCCTCACCCTGAGACTGCCCAACGCGAGAATCAACAGACGTTTTTTTATAATACCGGCGCCATATTGCTAACGAACCCAAAGACAAAAATGCAAACATTGCAAACTGTATAGCGAGCGATAAATCAGGCAACAAACCCATCACAACAGCAACACATAATGCCGCCACACCAAACCACAGCACATAAAAAGTACCCGTTGCCATCTCAACTGCCAGCAAAGTAATACCTATCGCACCCCATATCCACATTGGCTCTAACATACGACCCCTTTTACTAATCAAGTAATTTTATTTGAGTTCCCAATGAGTTAACAATGGGTACCTCACTGAATAATATTACATGATACATTGGGATTCTTCATATAATGTTACTCAATTAAGATCTAGTAAATTCATTAATCGCAAGTTTAGGCAATTACTTAAGGAGAGTTTTATGATTTTTTGGATAACTTTGGCCATTATTGCATTGTATTTAATTGTTACTTACAACAGCTTGGTCAGTATCAAACATCAAGTAGAGAAGGCTTGGGCGAACATTGATGTGTTATTGGTCCAAAGAAGCGAAGAGTTGCCAAAATTAATCGATACCTGCAAGGCTTACATGACCCATGAAGCTCAAACATTGGAAAAGGTGGTTCAAGCTCGTTTAGGTGTAGATGCTGCGCGCCAAAAACACGATATTGCTGGGTTGGGCATTGCTGAGTCAACTCTTGCTAGCAGTCTTGGTGGCTTATTTGCATTAGTTGAGTCTTACCCCGACTTAAAAGCAGATCAAACATTCTTAAACCTGCAACAACGCATTACTGGGCTTGAAAATCAAATTGCAGATAGACGCGAGTTTTACAATGATTCCGCCACCAACAATAATGTCAGAATAAAACAGTTCCCTGATTTAATTGTGGCAGCACTATTTAATTTTGAACGTGCAGAAATGTTGAAGTTTTCATCCGAACAAGTCAAAGATATTGACGTGGGCAGTCGTTTTAATAGTTAGTTTCTACATTAGATTAAGTAGCACGACGGCAGCCGCTATTAATAGACGCCTTAATTTTGATTTGAGTAATAAGTGTTTAAGAGAGCTAATACAAAGTATGTGAATCTCATCGGCATGGCGGCCCCGCTGGGCGTTTTGTTTGCTGCATTTCTATTAAACCTTAATTTATCACAAGCAAATACATGGACTTATTTACTTAGCGCAGCACTAATTTTAAGCTTATTCTCAGCTATTTTTAATTATTGGCGCCTTCTTAGAATCACAGAAGCTCCAATCTCCACTATCGCAGCAGCAGCACAAGGATACATAGAGCTACAAGGCGTTGCTTCTACGCAAAAGACTCTTAAAACTCCTTACCATGGTATGCCTTGTGTTTGGTTTCGCGCTTGGGCGTATGCCAATCGTACCGAAGGTGCACTTTCGAATCAGCCAGTTGACAATCGCTTGGTAGAATATTTGGAAAGCGACAACACCTTCTTTTTAGAAGATTTCACAGGACGTTGCATGGTTGATCCCAATGGAGCGGAAGTGATATTTTCACAAAAACGTACTTACTTAAAAAATGAACATCGCTATGTAGAAGAGTATTTGCCAGCTGGAAAACCTATCTATGTGTTAGGGCAACTTGATACGCGACATGAATCATTTAATCAAAAAGAGATTAATAAAGACGTCACCAACAGGTTAGCGGATTTAAAGCGCAATCAACATAAGTTGCTCAATCGTTATGACCATGACCGTAATGGCAAAATCGATATGGACGAATGGGAGTTAGCACGTCAAGATGCATTCAAAGAAGTCAAATCTGCTCACGCAATGAAAGCTCACACAGGTATTTTTACCCTAGCAAAACCGACAGACAATCATTTATTTTTAATATCATCTCTGTCACCTAAAACACTCACAGACAACTATCGTCACTGGGCAATCGCCCATCTTGTCATACTAAGCATTTTGCTTATTGCACTTTTTAAATTGAGTTAATCTGAATCAAATTTAGGTAAGTGCTAATAGATTCTTTAATGCATATGACTGTGTTTAGGCAACGCCATCGCCTATGTTAAAATGTCTAGTATGAATACTGAAAACAAAAGCACCCCGACTAAAGAACTCGCCAAATCTTTTGACCCTAAAGCCATTGAGAGCCAATGGTATGCATTCTGGGAAACCAAAGGTTACTATGGCGCAGGCTTAGATTCCACTAAACAAGATAATTTCTGCATCTTGCTACCACCGCCCAATGTCACGGGCACATTGCACATGGGGCATGGCTTTAACCAAACATTGATGGATGCCTTAACGCGTTACCACAGAATGCGCGGTGACAACACGCTTTGGCAACCAGGCACAGATCATGCCGGGATAGCTACGCAAATCGTTGTAGAGCGACAGCTTGATGCTCAAGGTATATCACGCCATGACTTAGGTCGTGAAAAATTCTTAGAAAAAGTCTGGGAATGGAAAGAATATTCTGGTGGCACAATTACCAAACAAATGCGCCGTTTGGGCACGTCACCTGATTGGAGTCGTGAGCGCTTCACCATGGATGAGGGTTTAAACAAAACTGTCACCAAAACCTTTGTTCAGCTATATAACGAAGGGCTCATTTATCGCGGCAAACGCTTGGTGAATTGGGATGTGAAGTTAGGCACAGCTGTTTCCGACCTCGAAGTGGTGCAGGAAGAAGAAGATGGCTTCATGTGGCACATCAACTACCCTCTAGCAGATGGTTCAGGAACATTAACCGTAGCAACAACGCGACCAGAAACCATGCTGGGTGACGTGGCGGTGATGGTGCATCCTGAAGATGAGCGCTATAAACACCTCATCGGCAAGAATGTAAAATTGCCGCTGTGTGACCGTGAAATCCCTATCATCGCTGATGATTATGTGGATAAAGAATTTGGTACTGGTGTTGTCAAGGTAACCCCTGCACACGACTTTAATGACTATGCCGTTGGCCAGCGGCATAAACTGCCTATGATAGGCATCTTGAACTTACAAGGTTTTGTTAACGAAGCAGCTCCAGCGCATTACCAAGGCTTAGAGCGCTTCGCGGCACGCAAACAAGTAGTCGCCGATTTAGAGTCTCAAGCCTACTTGGTGAAAACAGATAAACACAAACTTAAAGTGCCACGTGGTGACCGCACAGGTGTTGTCATTGAGCCGATGCTCACTGACCAATGGTTTGTGGCAATGAGTAAACCTGATGCCACTGGTAAATCCATCACACAAAAAGCTTTGGATGTTGTGTCATCTGGTGAAATTAAATTCTATCCAGAAAACTGGGTAAATACTTATAACCAATGGCTCAATAACATTCAGGATTGGTGTATCTCACGTCAACTTTGGTGGGGGCATCAAATACCCGCTTGGTATGGTGACAATGGTCAGGTATATGTTGCGCATGATGAAGCTGAAGCTAAAGCATTGGCGGCTAGAGATGGCTATATGGGCAATCTAACACGTGACAATGACGTACTTGATACTTGGTACTCATCTGCCTTATGGCCATTCTCTACGTTAGACTGGACTGGTGACGTCTCTAAAGATGCGACTAACATTGCCTTACAACAATATCTACCCTCCAGCGTTCTGGTAACAGGTTTTGACATCATTTTCTTCTGGGTAGCGCGTATGGTCATGATGACCACGCACATCACAGGCAAGATTCCATTCAAACATGTGTATGTACACGGCCTAATCCGCGATGCAGAAGGCCA
>CAYQZK010000129.1:0-5274 GCA_964422015.1 uncultured Methylotenera sp. | reverse complement strand
GGCGGTTGAGTTAATGGTGCAGAGCGGCGTTGATGTGAATATGAAAAGTGATGATGGCAAAACCGTTTTGATGCATGCCGTAAAAAGTGGTGATGTTGCTACTGTGAAGGTTTTTCTTGATCATAAAGCGGATTGGCTGGCACGAGACAGTCTAGGTACAACAGCGCTGATGATTGCTGCACGCGAGGGTCATGTTCAGGTGGTGGAGTTGCTACTCAAGAACATCACGGGTCACATGCGCACTGTGGTTAATCAAAAAGATTACTCAAAATGGACCGCTTTGACTTGGGCAGTTGAAAAATCCCAATTGGAAGTTGCACAAAAATTGATTGCGGCAGGTTCAGATGTGAATAATCTAGATGATGAGGGTTTATCTATGCTGCATGTGGCTGTTGCTAATGGTAATGCAGCAATGGTGAAGTTGCTGCTTGAAAATGGAGCTAAGGTAAAAACTAAAGATCAGTATGGTTTAACCGCTTTGGTGTATGCGCTCAAGGGGCAGAAGGCTGACATTGTCAAACTGCTTAGAGACGCCGGCGGTTCTTACTAATATCTCTCAATGAGTATGTATAAATGAAAGTTGCCATCGCACAAATCAACTGCATGGTAGGTGATATTGCCGGTAACGTGAGCAAAATTATTGACAATGCAGAGCAGGCCAAAGCGCAAGGTGCAACGCTTCTGGTAACCCCTGAACTTTCTTTATGTGGCTATCCTCCAGAAGATTTATTATTACGCGCTGATTTCTTACAAGCGTGTGATCGTGCGCTAGAGCAGCTTAGCCAATCTGTAAAAGGTATCACGTTGATTGTTGGGCATCCTCAGCAGGTCGGTGATGATTGTTTTAATGCGGCATCGGTTTTGCAAGATGGCAAGATTTACTCGACTTATCATAAACATGTATTGCCGAATCATAGTGTTTTTGATGAGAAGCGCTACTTTAAATCGGGACATGGTGCATTAGTTTTTGAGCATCAAGGTGTTCAAATCGGTGTGTTGATATGCGCTGATATTTGGGAATCTGAGCCTGCACGGATAGCAAAAAAAGCAGGTGCTGAAGTATTGGTTGCATTAAATGCTTCACCATTCCATATGGAAAAACACTCTGCGCGAATATACGCCGCGACGCAGCGCATTCGTGAAACTCATCTGCCTGTGATTTATGCGAATATGGTAGGTGGACAGGATGAGTTGGTGTTTGATGGGGCATCGTTTGTGCTAGATGCTCACTCAATATTAGTGAGTCAGTTACCTGCTTTTGCCTCAACATTAGGTTTTGTGGAGTTTGAGGGAGCAAAACCTGTTTCTACTTCAATCTCAGAAACATTAGGTGTCGAGGCTTCTGTTTATAGTGCGTTGAAGTTGGGCTTGGCCGATTATGTGAATAAAAATGGCTTTCCTGGTGTGGTGCTAGGTTTGTCAGGGGGGATTGATTCTGCCTTAACTCTAGCTGTTGCGGTGGACGCGCTGGGTGCGAATAAGGTGCAAGCAGTGATGATGCCCTCTGAGTTTACAGCGGATATCAGTGTGAATGATGCCCGTGAAATGGCAACGGGCTTAGGTGTGCAATATAGTGAAATTGCGATTAAGTCACTATTTGAAGAGTATTTGCAGGTCTTAGCTCCGCAGTTTGGTAATCTTGCACATGATGCTACTGAAGAAAATTTACAAGCGCGCATTCGTGGTATGTTGCTTATGGCTATTTCAAATAAGTTCGGTAGTATTGTGGTGACAACTGGCAATAAGAGCGAAATGGCTGTTGGTTACTGTACGCTGTATGGTGATATGGCTGGTGGCTTTGCCTTGCTAAAAGATGTGCCTAAGACTTTGGTTTATCGGCTTTGTCATTATCGAAATAATATTTCTAAAGTCATTCCAGAACGAATTATTACTCGACCACCATCGGCCGAGTTACGCGCAAATCAGCTCGATCAAGACAGCCTGCCAGCTTACGATATATTGGATGGCATTATTGAGGCTTATGTGGAAGATGATTTGGGGTATGCAGATATTGTGGCGAAGGGATATTCTGCAAGCGATGTAAGGCGTGTGATTGCCATGATTGATAGAAATGAATATAAACGCAGCCAATCACCAATAGGCGTGCGTATTACGGATAGGGGTTTTGGTAAGGATAGGCGACATCCTATTACAGCTAAAACCAATTTTGAGATACACTCGAACTAATTACTTATACACGATTAACCAAAACTTACGGAGCTCGGTCATTATGAAAAAAATTGAAGCCATTATTAAGCCATTTAAATTGGATGAAGTTCGAGAGTCGCTTTCTAATATTGGTGTGAATGGTTTAACGGTTACAGAGGTAAAAGGTTTTGGGCGTCAAAAGGGTCATACAGAGCTATACCGTGGCGCTGAGTATGTGGTTGATTTCTTGCCGAAAATTAAATTAGAACTGGTGGTAGCTGACGATGTGGTTGATTCTGCAATGGATGCCATTATCAAAGCAGCACATACTGGCAAGATTGGCGATGGTAAGATTTTTGTGACTTCAGTAGAACAGGTTGTACGTATACGTACAGGCGAAACTGGCGAATCTGCAGTTTAAGAAAATCGGCCTAAATAGTTGCGGGCGCTCGGCATACTAATCGTACTGTCTGCGCCTAGTAACTGCATAACTTAATGGCAATAGTTGGTAGACATCAGTAATCAATAAAATGTCCATTACCTTAAAAACCATACTTTTGCTGACCATGTCCAACGTGTTTATGTCGTTCGCATGGTATGCACATCTTAAAAATTTAAGCCAAAAACCTTGGATTATTGCAGCGCTTGTGAGTTGGGCAGTTGCCTTGCTTGAGTATTTGTTTCAAGTGCCCGCGAACCGCTTAGGCTTTACTGTGATGTCTCTTGGGCAACTTAAAATATTACAGGAAGTGATTACCCTGGCGGTATTTGTACCATTTGCCATTTTTTATATGCAACAGCCCATAAAATTAGATTTTTTATGGGCTGGCTTATGTCTAATGGGTGCGGTTTACTTTATGTTTAGAACATAAAGCTATTCTGAATTTAATATCCCAACGCCCTTGCGCCTTGATAGAACGCAAAGCTAACTATCCAGGCTAGACCCATCGACCAAGCCACAGATAGCCACATGAATGCACTGCTTTTGGCTTCATTCTTGAGTGTGGCAATCGTTGATAGGCAAGGTGTATAGATGAGCGTGAATAGCATAAAGCTCATTGCTTGTACCCAGTCAATTTGCGTTGCCATGTGAGCCATGAGTGCATCGCCTTGCAAGCCGTAAATGACGGCTAGAGAGCCGACTACAATTTCTTTAGCAACAAATCCAAAGATTAAAGTAATGGCTAATTCGCTGTTAATGCCTATTGGGTCTAGTACTGGTGCAAAAAACTGACCTACTTGTCCAGCAAACGTACCGATACTGGCGGGTGGAACATTGCTAGGGAAGTTGGTCATGAACCAAACCAATACCACGCCTATGATGATAAATTTACTTGCACGAGTTAGGAAGTGTTTTACTTCTTGCCAGCCGCGAATCAAGATTTGACGCGGGGTAGGGAATCGGTATGGGGGAAGCTCTAATATAAAAGGCTCTGCATTTTTATATTGCCCCTGGAATAAAAGCGCAGTTAAAAACATGGTCAAAAAGCTCATGACGTAGAGCGTGAATAAAACTACTGGGGCATGTTCTGCGCTAAATAGTGCTGCGATGATAAAAATAAAGACCTGCAACCTAGCTGAACATAGTGAAAGTGGAATAACTAGCATGGTGAGCAAACGCATTGCACGTGAACGCATGACACGTGTGCCCATGAGTGCGGGTACGTTGCAGCCAAACCCCATAAGCATCATGACAAATCCACGACCATCCAATCCCATTTTTGCCATAAGCGCATCCATTAAAAATGCAGCTCGAGAGAGGTAACCACTATCCTCTACCATTGACATAACCAAGAAAAACAAAATGATAATGGGTACAAAAGCCGCAACAGTAGCTACGCCATTGTAAACGCCGTCAAGCATTAGACCACTTAACCATGCTGGGCTAGATGCAAATAGAGGGTCAAGTAAACTTGTGCGAATGAGTTCTAATAACCATGCCAAGCCTTCTTGTAGAGGTTTTCCGGCAGTAAAAATAAATTGAAATAAGCCGTACATTGCTGCAAAGAAGATGGGGAGCCCCAGCCACTTATGCAATAAAACCTGATCGATTCTGTCGGTTGTGTTGTCTGTTAGTGTTGTTGGAATGTTGACATATTGCTTGACCAGCAACTCCATTTCTCGCTCAATCTGATGATCTTCTTTTAGTTGCTGAGCGATTAACTTTGGGTCTGTAGGCAATTTATTTTCGTTAATAATTTTAGTTGCAGCTTGCAAAGCCTTAGGTAAACCATCTCCATGTTTTGCACTCATCTGAACGACAGGTAAGTGCAGGGCTTGTTCTAAATTATTGGCATCAATCGTAATGCCAGAGCTCTTAGCTTCATCTGACATGTTTAATGCAAGAACCGCAGGAATGTTAAGTTTTTTGAGTTGTAAAACAAGCGAGAGCTGGCGGTCGATTTGAGAGCTATTCAGTAAGATAATCATTAAATCAATAGGATTTTCACTTAAAAAATGACGAACGACCTGCTCATCGTCAGAAAATCCATGTAAATCATAAATGCCTGGCAAATCAATGAGTTCTGCAATGTGGCCACCCAATAAAATTTTTGCACTCATTAAGTCTACTGTAATGCCTGGCCAATTACCCACGCGCGCAGATGCGCCACTAATTCGGTTAAATAGTGTTGATTTACCTGTGTTGGGCATGCCCAATAATGCGATACGTTTCATAGGTGATTTATTTTGATGATATTTAGTGAGTAGGTAAGTTGATTTTTATGCGCGTTGCATCCGCTACACGTAAAACCACATCGGTGGTGCCTAAGCGCACATGAAATGGTCCGTTAAAATTGGCGCGGCGAATGATGCTTAAGGGTTTTCCAACTCTAAAACCTAGGGCAGATAACCGATGAAATAAAGACTCATCTGCTTCTATTGCTGAGATAGTAGCTTGTTGACCAATAGCTAATTGCGATAATGAGAGCATAAGTACCAATCATTTCTAATCTAAATGATAATAGTTCTTATTATTGCATAATTTATGTGAAGTGCAAGGTTTAAAGTGATTCTAATAAACATCCTGATATAAAAAAAGGCTCATAAAATGAGCCTTTTGAGCGTTTTGGTATGATGAAACTAGTGTTTATTTGGCAATATCAACTTTAGCCTTACTACGTAGAT
>CAYQZK010000128.1:0-5339 GCA_964422015.1 uncultured Methylotenera sp. | reverse complement strand
TAATACAAAGTTTCAAAATGCGGAAAAACTTACCCAGCAAGTGGAAAGTGGCATTCTACATTTTGATCAACTCAATGCGTTTTCTGAAGTTTTGCAGAACCATATTAAATCGAGCGATGTTCTAGAGGAGTACGCGCTAGATTTATGGGATGCCACACAGCACCCAGAAAAATTTGGTGTAAAAATGGAAAGCGTTGATGTCACCCGCGTAGTGCAAACGGGCGCTAGTCCACGCGGCATGGGCATGTTAATGAAGGCGGCGCGCGTGAATGCGTGGCTTAATAATCGCGACAGCATGTTTCCTGAAGATATTCATGCGGTGTTTCATGAAGTCATTTCTCATCGCTTGGTATTCAATAGCATGTATGAAAACCGTAGAACCGCACTGGCGCGTGAACTTACGGCAAATATTATGAGTACAGTCGCTGTACCTAGCCCTACCTTTAGCAAAGCGGCTTAAATCCATGAGTTTAGCTATACGCAACGCAGCGGATGCTTCGTACGCAAAACCTTTTGAGTACATTGTGTCCTGGAAGTCAGCGAGCCTGCAATTGGGTGCACATCGTGGCACCCAGCGTGGCATGGGCTTGGATTATCGCGGAAATGTTAATTTTGTGGATTACCCCGATGCAAGGCGAATGGATATTCGCCAAACCATGCGTGACCCATTTGAGCAAGTGCAGGTGCGTCAGTTTAATCAGGAAAGCACCACGCCGATTTATGCTATTTGCGATTTATCTAGCTCCATGCAATTTAAGGGCAAGCAGCGCAAGCTAGATAAAGCCATTGAAATTGCAACGGCGGTGGCCAATTCTGCTTACCAAGCAGGTGATGTATTCAGTTTCATCGGCTACAACGACCACGTGCTGGAAGACTTCACCTTACCTTTAAGTCGCAATTTACATCAATCTAAAGAATCAATCTCGCAACTGCACGATTATCAAAAAATGCGCGTGGGTGTAGACGGTATAGATGATGTGCCAAATTTTCTGGGGCAAAGCAGAGGGTTGGTGTTTTGGATTTCAGATTTCCATATGCCGTTGAATGTAATTGAGAAAACGCTCACCGCCATGTCAGCGCATCAAGTGATTCCAGTCGTGTTATGGGATGACGAAGAATACAAAAAACTACCTAAATTTGGCTTTGGCACCATGATAGACCCTGAAACGGGTTTGAATAAAACTTTGTTTTTTAGGTATGAAGTCAGGGCGAAATTTATCACCGCATTTAATGAGCGCAGGCACGCGTTGGAAGCTCTTTTTTTAAAGTTTGATGCACCTGCGCTGTTTATGCATGGCGATTACAAGCCGGAAACCGTGACGCATTATTTTGAACATAATATGAGCCTATAAAGATGATAAAACTAATTTCAAAACTAGGCGTAACCGTATTTCTGTTGGGCTTAGTGTCAACAAGCCTAATGTTAAATGCAGCAGAAGAAACGAAAACTGCAAAAATCGTTTCGATCACCAACCCCGCTCAAGCATACGGCGTACAGATTGGTGATAAGTTAAGCCGCAAAGTGGTACTAGAATTACCAACACCCTACCAAATTGCAAGTAGTGCTTTTCCAAAAAAAGGTGCTAAAGATAAGGGTGTTGAGTTGGTAGCAGTGAGTATGGAAACAGATCAACAAAAATCAAAAACCATCTATACCGTTAACCTGAGTTATCAAACCTTTATCAACAGTAATACGCCAACGGTAATGCAATTGCCCGCAGAAAAATTCACATTAACAGGTGGTGAGAAAAACATAGCAATAGATCTGCCGGCATGGGGATTTTGGTTTTCACCTTTAGTGGTCGGTGGCATTCCTGTAGCTGAAAAAAATATGCAACCAGAATTTAAGCCGCCGCTCATTGATGTGAGTGCACATCAAACTCGGCTTACCGTGTTTCTGAGCATGCTAATAGCAAGTTTACTCGGATTACTTTACGTCAATGCTGATGGAAATTGGCTACCATTCATGGGAGGCGCTTTTGCAAAAGCACATCGACAATTAAAACGCTTATCTAAAACCTCTACACCTAAAACACCTGCCGATGAAAAACAGGCCTTGGTTTACATTCACCAAGCATTTAATCAACACTACGGCGCTAATATTTTTGCCAGAGATATCGAGCGTTTTGTGGCGATGCGTCCAAGCTTTGGAAAAATGAAAGCTGAAATTGAGCAGTTTTTCAATTACTCTAATCAGTCTTTATATGCAGTAGACGTCCGCGACAGCGGCCTAGTCATCGCAAACTTGGTGCTACTAAGCAAGCAATTACGTGATTGTGAGCGAGGCGTTTAATGGAGATTCTAAACCCATGGGCTTTTGCGCTATTACCCATTGCACTGCTCCCATTTTGGCTTAAAGGACATCAAGGTAAGATATACACATGGCTGGAGATGATGCCTGAAGATGCGTTATCAGACAGGTTGAACCTGGCGGTTAAAGCCATTACTGCATTACTTCTTGTAAGCATTGTCATTGCCTTGGCATCTCCTCGAGGTCATGATGAAAAAATACAGCGCTCAGGCAAAGGTGCGCAAACCGTGATGGTCATCGACCGTAGCGTGAGCATGGATCATCCTTTTGCTGGAGACTCGTCTGGGCATGCTGCAGAAATAAAATCTGCTACAGCACGTCGACTCATTACACAATTTATCGATCATCGGCCAGATGACATGATGGGGGTGGTGGGTTTTACAAACTCAGCTTTATATGGCATAAAAATTACGACCAATCGTGATGCTATCCATGCGGCCATTGATGCCGCAACCAGTCCATCGCTTAATCAAACCAATATTGGTGCAGGGTTGACAGAAGCTGTTGGCCTGTTCGATAAAATTCAGAGTTCAGGTTCAAGAGCTATTATTTTGCTTTCAGATGGCGCAGGAAAGCTGAGCCCTCGCGTTAAGTTTTTATTGAGTGAGCGCTTAAAAAGCCGTGGCTTAAGTATCTACTGGATTGTATTGCGCGAGCCTGGCGATGCCAGTATTTTTTCTAAAGAAGAATACGAAGCGGAACGAGTGCCAAACTCAATACAACTACACAAGTATTTCCAATCATTGAACCTTAAGTACAAGGCTTACGAGGCAGATAATCCTGAAACCTTGCAGTCTGCGATTCAGGATATCGATTCACGTGAGAAAAAAGCCATTAAATACACAGAAACGATTGCAGGCTATGACTATTCAAGGATATTTATCATCCTTGCTTTGATATTAGGCCTGTTGCTTTTGACTATTAAGAACTTGAGGGTGCACGAATGAGAAACCGCATAAATCATAAAAACAAGCTGTTAGGTTTGATGTTGATAGTTGGCATCGTTGGTGCTACTTATGAAGCCTATCAGACACATAAAATTGGAAAAGTTAATCGTGCATTGCTTTCAGGGGATGTGGTGAATGATGAAAGCTACCCTTTTCACAAGAAATTTGCAGATGCCTATCAACAAGGTAAAACGGGAAACTTTAAGCATGCCGTACAGGGTTTTGGCCAACTGCTCGAAGCCCCCAAGAAACAGCAGGAAAATGCCTTTCAAGTGAGTCCACATCTGCAATCTCAGATTCAATTTAATATCGCCAACAATCTCTTTCGTTCAGGATTACAGCGACTGGTGAGTGCAGATGGTGTAATACACGATGAAGCGATGTATGCATATATTCAGGCAAAATCAGCTTACGAACAGGCATTAAAGCTAGAGCCAACTTCACAAGCGGCCAAATTTAACTTAAGCCTGCTGCTTACAGTGATTCCTAAAAACATGAAAACAGCAGCAAAAGAGCAGTCAGGTATGGAAATTAGCAATTTACCGCAAGGATTGCCATGAAAAGAATCATTACAACCTTAAAAGACAACTACGAAACAGCGTTGCTGGTAACAGCATCGCTATTTCTGTTGCTTGCCTTAATTAAACCGCAAATTCAGCTCAAACAGGAAGTGCACAATTACCTGTTACTTGCCGATATATCGCAAAGCATGAATGCAGAAGATATGAAGGTCAATAATCAAGTGGTAAGCCGTTTAGCCTATACGCAGCATCTCATGAAAGAAGTGGTGAAAACTTCACCTTGTGGCACTTATGTCAGTGTGGGCGTATTTGCAGCAGAAAATGTCGCTTTATTATTCATGCCATTAGAAGTCTGCTCTAATTTCGACATCATTACGGATACGATAGAGCATTTAGAATGGCGTATGGCATGGAGTGGTAATAGTCGTATGACTTTTGGCGTAAAGGCAGCTGAGGCAACGTTTGACTACCTTAATATACCAGCTCAAATGCTATTTTTTACCGATGGTGACGAAGCCCCTAAAGCAAATGGTATTAACAAACTAGATATCAGTAATGTGCGTATTGGTAAAAATGTAGTATTTGTGGGTGTCGGTAGTCACGAAGCGGTGCCGATTAAACGATTTAATGCGAATAATCAATTTGTAGGCTATTGGGGCACGGATGCTGCAGCTGAAAGTGCTGGCGGCGGCATTATGTATAACGACGCAAGTAAAGATGACCCAGACCCTCCTGTTGCTTATGCAGAGTTCGACCGATTCTTATCAAAATTAGATGTTGATCACCTGAAAGATATGACGAGTGAAATCAAAGGGCAATATATTGAAGGTGCAGACAAGCCGGAGTTTTATGATTTTGTTCAAAAACAAACACCAGCTGCAAGTTTTGTAACCGCTTATTCTGTTCGTTGGATTTTTCTGATAATTGCGGCTCTGTTGGTTTTAGCAACATATATACCTGACATACTTTCGTATCGTATCGATAAGCGATTATTTAAACGATTAACTTGAGAAAACTACATGAGGGGTTGCATTGAAAATTCAACCCCTTTATTTTTAGGCTAGTAATGCTAATAAGCTGTCTAGTAAAAGTATCTTTAAGAGACAGCTTCAGGTCCTGACTTGCTCCATGGGTCTTTGATTAACAGTTCTTTGATCAGCTTGCTACAAAGTGGGCGCAGGCATAATTTCAAATCGTGATACCCTCATAGCGGTCAGTCAAGATGGACAATCTCGGCCCACTGCTGCGCTTTTGATAGAGGGTAACTGTATGAGACAAACCAGCCGCATAGGATTTACACATCTACTTCAGCAAACAGCACTTTTGAGACGGTTGCTAATTAAAGAGCTGGGACTCCACTAATAGGATGATCAACCTTAATCGCTATGAAACTTTATTTGATTATGTCCAGCTTCTTTTACTATATACATCGAAGCATCAGACCATTTCATAATATCTTCTTAGCTTCCTTTACTTTTATTAAATACTGCTACTCCAATACTGCTACTCCAATACTGCTTGTACGGAGATGCTCAACCCTATAGTTTGGCTGCTCACTGT
>CAYQZK010000127.1:0-5341 GCA_964422015.1 uncultured Methylotenera sp. | reverse complement strand
ATTAGAAATTAATTATTCACATATTAATAACTTACATCAAGGCCAGCCTGCTGTTATTGTTGGGGGTAGCAAGGGCATTGAACGTTTTCCGTACAAAGACTTTAATGGAATAGTCATAAGTATGGGAGACGTTCCCTTGCGCACCAATGATATTTTTAAAACAGATTATTGGGTTTTTGCTAATGCACATTGGATTCGTCCATGGTTATCAAGAGATGCTAATGCTATAAATTTCATAAATCCAAAAATGGTTTTTGTTGCCACTACCGCATTTGCATTTCAGCCTGCAGAGCTAATTGAGCAACAAATTAACAAATCATTCGAAAACATACAAACTGAACTGTTCTATTATGACCAACGACATTTTTCTGGATCACCTTGTGCTCACGGGTATGCAGGATGCTGCCACGCTTATAAACTTCTTGGGATTGAACATGCAATTCAAGAGGTAATTAAAGAATTATTTAATACAGAAAACCTCTACAGTGCTGGGTCAACAGTAGCAATTCAAGCTTTATCAATTGCTGTTTTGATGGGGTGTAGCCCAATTTACATTATCGGCGTTGATATACCGTTATTGCAAAAAGATTATACTTACTTCAATTCTGCAGAGGGCGATGTTCTAATTGAAAAATTCGGATCAATGGGCCCATTTGACGATGCATATACAAAAATTACCCTAAGAAGTGGATTAAAGAAATGTTTGCCAAAATCATTTGTAAAGGTATGCAAGTCATTTATTTTCGGTCAACAACAAACTGATTTCAAAATTCCTTTTGAAACTATCAAGTCTGATTTTAGTTATTTGGGCAAACTGGTAAATTTGCAACATGGGGCTAATAAGATTTTCAATCTTAATCCAAACTCTGCATTAGTTGATTTGGATTATATTGATACATTAAATATTAAAGATGTGATCTTACGTTAGACGTTGATTTAACTTGTATGTATAGATTATTAGTAAATTCTTAACTAGGGGGTGTGGTTGCTTTCAGTTGCTTTGTATTGGGTGGATACTTTATTGTTTTTAAATTCTATTAGAGAAAAGCTATTTTGAAAATTGTGCCAGTAATTCTGTGTGGTGGTTCTGGAACCCGTTTATGGCCGCTATCTCGGGCTGGTTTTCCGAAGCAATTTCTGGTGCTATCCGGCACGACCAGCTTATTTCAACAAGCGATTGAGCGGGTGAATAATCTCGCGGCAGACGATATTCTAATCGGTGAAACGCTGGTTGTGACCGGTGAGGAGCATCGTTTTCTGGCGCTCGACCAATTGCGCGAAATGAAGTCGACCAAGGCTACGTTATTGTTGGAACCAGTTGCCCGAAATACCGCCCCGGCGTTGACTTTAGCTGCATTGCATGCCAGAGAGAGCGGCGGTGATCCGATTTTGGTGGTGACGCCGGCTGACCAAACCGTGATTGACACTGCAGCCTTTAAAGAGGCGCTGCAAAATAGTATTCGCGCCGCCGCCGATGGCAGTATCGTCATTTTGGGTATTACGCCGGATAAGCCAGAAACCGGTTATGGCTACATCAAAATTAATACCACTCGCCCACTGGCAGAGGGGCTAGGGGTGAGGGGATCTCTCTATGAAGTTGATCGTTTCGTCGAAAAACCGGATGCAGAAACCGCGCAACGTTATTTAGCAGAAGGTGGGTATTATTGGAATAGTGGCATGTTTGTGCTCAAAGCCAGTACTTGGCTGAAAGCGTTGATGCAATTTCATCCCGCCATTGCCGATTCGACTAGGCAGGCTTGGTCTAATAAAACGAATGACTTGCCTTTCATTCGGCCCGATAAAGTCGCTTTCGCCAGCATCCCGAGTGACTCGGTGGATTATGCTGTGATGGAACCAGTTAGCGCCGGTCAGCAAGCAAATAACTCTGCCTTTGCCTTAAAAATGGTCCCACTTGATGCTGGTTGGAATGACCTTGGCGCGTGGGATGCTGTGTGGCAAGTCGGTGAAAAAGATGCGCAATGCAATGTGCTCACCGGCGACACGCTGGCAATCGACACCAATAACACTTTAATCAACGCCTCTAGTCGCTTGGTTGGCACGGTCGGCGTGAATAATCTAGTCATCATCGAAACTGCCGATGCAGTGCTGGTGGCTGATCGTAGCCAAAGCCAAGATGTAAAAAAATTATTTGTAGCGCTTCAGCAGCAGAGTCGCGAAGAGCTCACTTTACATCGCAAAGTCTCGCGTCCGTGGGGTTGGTACGACAGCATCGACGAAGGTGCTCGTTTTAAAGTAAAGCGCATTCAAGTCAAACCTGGAGCAAGCTTAAGTCTTCAAAGACATCAACTGCGTGCTGAGCATTGGGTGGTGGTAACAGGTACGGCTGAAGTGATCTGTGGGGACAAGATCATTACCCTTACAGAGAACCAATCAACCTACATTCCCTTAGGGGAGGTACATCGCTTGAGTAACCCTGGCTCAATACCGTTAGAGATTATTGAGGTGCAATCCGGTGGCTACTTGGGTGAGGATGACATTGAACGATTTGAAGATACTTATGGAAGGTGTAATTAGTTATGGCTAAAGTTGCGTTAATTACCGGTGTTACTGGTCAAGATGGTGCTTATCTTGCAGAGTTGTTGCTTGATAAGGGTTATGAGGTGCATGGCATCAAGCGTCGTAGTTCCTTGTTTAACACTGCACGTATTGATCACTTGTTTCATGATGTACATGAAAAAGGGCGGCCGTTCTACTTACATCACGGCGATATGACTGATTCATCTAGCTTGACACATATTATCCAAAAAGTGCAGCCGGATGAAATTTACAACCTAGCCGCACAGAGCCATGTGGCAGTTTCATTTGAGGAACCAGAATATACAGCAAACTCAGACGCAATGGGACCATTGCGTATCTTAGAGGCAATTCGTATTCTGGGGTTAACTAAAAAGACACGTTTCTATCAGGCCTCTACCTCAGAGCTATATGGTTTGGTACAAGAAATTCCACAAAAAGAGACGACACCCTTCTATCCGCGTAGTCCCTATGCCGTAGCGAAACTTTATGCTTACTGGATTACAGTCAATTACCGGGAAGCTTATGGCATGTATGCCTGCAACGGCATATTGTTTAATCACGAAAGCCCGTTACGTGGTGAGACTTTTGTGACACGTAAGATTACCCGCGCCTTGGCTCGCATTAAGCTTGGGCTTCAGGAATGTTTGTATCTGGGTAATATGGATTCATTGCGCGATTGGGGTCATGCTAAAGACTATGTGGAAATGCAATGGCTGATGTTGCAACAGGAAACGCCAGAGGATTTCGTAATCGCTACGGGTGTTCAATACAGTGTGCGTGAATTTGTAAATGCAGCAGCCAAAGAACTGGGCATGACCATTTCTTGGAGCGGTGAGGGTATTGATGAAAAAGGCTATGACGCTGCTGGCAAATGCATTGTGGCGGTAGACCCACGTTACTTCCGACCTACGGAAGTGGAAACACTACTAGGTGATGCGAGCAAGGCTAAAAATAAGCTAGGCTGGACACCAAAAATTAGTTTTGATGAGTTAGTGGCTGAAATGGTACGGGAAGACCTTAAAGGTGCGGAGCGTGATGAGTTGATTAAGAATCATGGTTACGCGGTTTTCCGTCCACAAGAATAATTCGGCTGCATCCATTAATGATTAAAACTAAAATCCTGGTAACTGGCGGCGGCGGTATGGTCGGGCGTAATATCTTAGAGCATCCCGCTATTGGCGAGTTTGACGTGCTTGCACCGAGTAGCCGCGAATTAGATTTACGCGATTTCAATGCTGTTAAAGTGTATTTGAATCGACATCAGCCCGATATGGTGATTCATGCTGCAGGTAAAGTCGGCGGTATTCAAGCCAATATGCGTGAGCCAGTGAGTTTCTTGATGGACAATCTTGATATGGGACGCAATATCGTATGGGCCTCACGCCAGGTTGGCATCAGACGTTTGATTAACTTGGGTAGTTCCTGCATGTATCCGCGAAATCACTCAGAGCCCTTGAGTGAAGATATGGTGCTTATGGGAGAGTTGGAGCCAACCAACGAAGGTTATGCGCTAGCCAAGGTCGTAACGGCTCGTCTTTGTGATTATATTGTTCGCGAGGATTCAAGCTACCAATACAAAACACTTATTCCTTGCAATCTCTATGGTCGTTACGATAAGTTCGACCCTGTTCATTCCCACCTTTTACCAGCAATCATCCATAAAGTGCATCAAGCTAAAAAAAGCGGGCAGCAATCTGTTGAAATTTGGGGTGATGGTACGGCAAGACGTGAGTTTATGTATGTGGGCGATTTGGCCGACGCATTGGTTCGTGCAATCAATCATTTTGATACATTACCCAGTTATATGAACGTTGGTTTAGGCTATGACTACACGATAAACGAGTACTATCAAGCCGTAGCTGAAGTTATGGGCTTCACAGGAAGCTTCGTTCATGACCTAGGTAAACCTGTTGGTATGGCACGCAAGCTCGTGAGCGTTGAGCGGCAGCTTGCATGGGGCTGGAAGGCTCAAAGTGACCTCCGTGCAGGCGTAGAAAAAACATACGACTACTATCTTCAATTATTGACCTGTTCATTGCATGACTAATTTAGTGAGTAATTGCACTGATAATTTTGCTGCAAATAGAGACAACAGTTTATCCTATATAGACATGTTGCGTGGGCTTGCCATTCTGGGAGTGTTGCTTGCTCACTCCATGATAGGGATGTCTACTGCTGAGCTTCGAGAATTGCCAATGAATTTAGAACGCATACTGTGGGCAGGTAGGCATGGTGTGGCTTTGTTTTTTGTTGTATCTGCTTTTACTTTAACGCGCTCAATGCATATTCGATTTATTAATGAGTGTTTGCCGATAAGAAAGTATTTTTTACGTAGATTTTTTAGGATTGCACCAGCATATTATTTTATTTTAATTATCACTTTTTTATTTGGAAACGGAGTCACAGGGTATGTCAACCCAAAAGACGTAACGCTGAGTTGGCAAGATTTGACGGCACATCTGTTGTTTGTAAATGGGTTTTTTCCCTATTATGCCAATGATTTTTTGGGAGTTGAGTGGTCTGTTTCGACTGAGGTCATGTTTTATATGCTCTTGCCAATCATATTTCTATGGTTGGTCAAGGTGCCAACAATAAGCAAAAAGATTGCTAAAGTTAGTTTGCTCTGCTTAGCGTCCATTGCAATCGTCTTGTTATGGGTGGTTTTTTCTAAGGCCAAGTTCTTGCATGTATTGGGAGGTGGGTTTGCTTCTCCGGTGCTTGATTCATGGCGTTATTTTTTCATTGCAAACCATTTGCATGAATTTGCTGCGGGTATGGCTCTATGGTTTGTCTTAAACTTTAA
>CAYQZK010000126.1:0-5513 GCA_964422015.1 uncultured Methylotenera sp. | reverse complement strand
GCGCGGAGCGTGACATCTTTATTGGCAATGTGAAAAAACGCATCTTCATCAGGCGAAAAATAATCCGTATCAATGCCTTCGTGTATGACCTCAATGCGATGACGTACATTTTCGGGAAAGGTTTGTCGTTGCCAATGTGTTGGCGTGTAGGCTAAATCAGCTTCCACTAACGCATTTAACATCACCGTGTTTTTTAATTTCATCCGCTCAATTGTGCTATAGCGCGAATCTTGAAATTCAGGATCAAAATTAAAATCTTGACCTTCTGCGTGGTAATAATATTCGCAGTACACCACCAATTTGGCAGTAGGCCAAATATCACGAATAAATAATAATTCCCCCCAACCTGGATGACCAATAATCACATCAGGATGCCAACCTTTGTTTCTTAAACGCAGTGCCGCTTCAGCCACCGCTTCACCACGCAAAACTTTAGACTCCATTTCATCTAGCAAAGGATGCAAGGCAGTTTGCGTATCATGCAGAAAGCGATATGGCACCACGCCCACACCCTCAAAATTTGCCGCTGGGGGCGCTTTAAGCGCAAGCAATTCATTACCGGTTTGCTTGGCGAGATGCGCTGCTATTTGACTGAACTGTGCTGGAAAATTTTGATGTACAAAGAGTATTTTCATAAATAAGATTTAATTGCGTGGTGGAAAAGATAAGCCTGCATGGCTATATCTATCAAAGTTTAAATTTGGGTTGTAATAGGGATCGCTAGCGATTACAGATGCCCATGAAACACGCATATAACGCATTTCACGCGCCGTTCTTGCTTGCTCAGCGGGTCTTTGCTCTTTACCGCGACTAGCGGACTCCAAATGACGCAGTCGCGCATGAGGCGTCCAAATAACTCGCTTATGTAAGGTTTCTTGCATACGCAGACAAAAGTCCACGTCATTAAAATTGACCATTAATTCTGTGGCATTGAGTCCATTAAGTTGTAGGTAATCTTCACGCCGACAAAGCAGGCAAGCAGCTGTCACTGCACTCACGCCACGCACATGCTGATTGAGTCCAAAATACCCTAAATCATCATTATGCCAGTCATTGCCAATATGTCCTGCGAGACTATGTAAACCAAGTAGAACACCCGCGTGCTGTACCATGTCATTTTCCCACAATAGTTTAGCACCGACAATTCCTACATCAGGACGCATTAACTCCCTAATCATAACGGTTAGCCATTGCGGATGCAAAAGTTCAACATCATTATTTACTAGCGCCACCACCTCTCCCGTGGCGAATGCGACCGCATGATTGTTCATGGCTGAAAAATTAAAACTGCCGGCGTAAGGGATAATTTTCACGCCTTCGTCTTTTAATTGCGCAAAATAGTCGTGTGTTGCCTCCTCACGCGAATCGTTATCGATAATAATCCATTCAATATCGGGATAATCCGTATTTCTGAGTGTATCAATACAACGAGAAAGCAAGGCAACACGATCACGAGTTGGAATAAGTATACTCACACGTGGTAATCGCTTAGGTAATGGCCATGCGATATGAACCGTGTTGAACTCGGTGGACGCGATGTCTGCCTGCTTAGTATAGTGAGTTAACCACAGCGCACTCGAGGCGAGCGTATTTTTCACATCATAGGATACAAGACAATGATAAAGCACCCATGGAAGATGATTAATACCCGTTGGCGTATTGCCAAGCGCTACTAGCGCATTGGCCACCCACCGAAAAGGCGTTTCATAATCGTCTTTTATCATGCGCGTGAGATGACGACCACGCAACACGCACATAGCCTCCATGGCCGCTGTATTCAAAAATAAATCGATATCCCAATCCGGCTTAAACCAAGGGAGTCTGCCATATTGCTCATCAGGCACATCGCAATCACTATAAACAATATTCACCGCTGCATCATTCATTGCAAAAATAGCTGTTGCAAGCGATTGAGGTGCTAATACATCGCCTGCAAGCATTTTGGTTACGAGATCATCCTGCTGAAAAATATCACCCAGTACCTCTGCCCAATTTTCTTTAGGAACTGAACGCACTCTCGCATCGCTTTGATAGACTAAATCACTCCAACGCCCACAAATGAGTGCCTCCCATGTTTGATGGGTTTGGGCATACAAACTGTTAAGCGTTGCATTCAAATCTTCTTCACCAAAAATGATGACATAAATTTTTGTTGCGCTAACAGGAACCGCCACGGGTGCTCCAAATTGTGCGAACCATTCACCGTAAAGTGAAAAATCCACTGAATGACCTACATAGTACTGATATCGCTCAGCAAGTTTACTGAGTAATGCTTTTTCGCTAGAGTGTATGTCGAGTTGATTTACCCAAGATTGGTATCCTTTTTGAGGAACAAATACCTGCAGAGAAGAGCCCGCTAACGCATTACCTAACGCATCAAACACTTCAATTTCATGTATCCGCCCATCTGCAAAACAAATAGGCAGTGTCCACTCAAAACCGTGATTCCCCAAATTAATGCCTAAAGCCGCCAAATCTTCATGGTAAATACCTGCCTCAATACACGCTAAATCAACTCCTTTATAGCTAAAGGTCACTTTTTGTATTTGCTGCGGCAAAATCGGGTTATATAACCAACCCCAGACCTTAAGTCCGCCTCTATTTTCAACTTCACCCAATAAAAAATCATGGTCAGTTGACGGCTTAGATGAATAAAATTGACCTTGTAATTTTTGATTCGTATTGGCAAACCTCGCCTCAATGCAACCCATCTCCGTTAATTCTGATGATAGCGATATCATAAAACCGCTGCGCTGTTGACGGTCTGTCAACTGCGCAAAACTTGCCCCCAAGTTATAATTCGCAACCACAATTTCAACGACCGTTTCATTGACTAACACCTCAACTAAACAGGGTGAGCCTTCATTTTTTTCACGACACGCCCACCCAACTAAGGTTGAGCCAACGTAAGAGATTAAGGATCCTGTCATGGTATTCATTTGAGTAAATGCCTATTTTTTATCACTTCGCTAAACAATGTATTTAGTGGCTTTTTTTGTAAAAAAAGATCGTATTCGGCGCTATGATGGGGAAATCGCGCATGAATTTGCGCAACGTGAAATGCCGCTAGCGCCGATTTTTCTTCACCAAACGATACATTACCTTTATGAGCAACAAACACATTAGCAGCCACCCAATTTTCCCAGCCATTTGCTGCTGCTTTTAAACAAAACTCCGTTTCTTCTCCATAGCCACGTTGAATTAACTTTTCGTTCAAAAACGGTTGTTCGTTGAGTAATGCTCGGCGTATATACATGCAAAAGCCCACGCCCGATGGGATAGATTGTGACGCATCAACGCCTAACGCTGCAAAAAGTTGGTCTAATAATGTCGTTTCTTTTAAATCTGGCATTGGATTTGAGTGCATGAGCTCTGGATAGCTCAACAGCTCTGCATTATTGCTGATAGGCGTTACCGTCCCCACATTAGGGGCACCGACACTCACATCCTGCAATCGATCTACCCAATTATTGACGACCAGTGTATCGGCATTGAGTAGCACCACGTCATGATCCATCGATGCCATGGAAAGCCCAGTATTCACCGCACCCACAAAACCCACGTTAAAATCACGCTCAATCAATACAAGACGAGCGGCTAATGATTCTTGCTTTAACCATTCACACAACCGTGTGTCAGGCGATGCGTCACTCACAACAATCAGGCGCATCTTTGTTTGATTATGTGCAAGCGACGCATAAACACTTTCAATGCAGGCTTTTGTTTCGTCTAGTCCACGATAAACAGGGATAATAATATCTACTGCCGCCGCTTTTGGGTATTGCTCATGCGAAAAATTTGGCAATGAAAAATGAAATTTAGGTAAAAATGCAATAGGCGACCCCCATAAACTATTCCCGCCCAAAATGCCTATTCTGCAATACCTAAATTGCGAAGGCAAAATGAATGAAAAAGTAAAAATATGTCTATTTAGGTCACTTGAAAATTGCGATTCCTTGCAATCATGTAAAAATCGCTGGCTATCAATTTCGATAACAATTTTTGATGTCGATGACGAATAAAACCACCCCGTGATTTTTTCTTGCGTCTCAGATTGAACCAATCCAAATGCCTCTAAATTTGTGCATCTAAGTGCTTGGAGCATAACGGGATGATCGCAATCTTGAGGTCGAGAATACAGCCAGTAATTGAGGGTATTATTTAAAAAATTGACTGCTTCACTATCTTGCGTTTTACGTAATTCGATAATTGAGTGCAATACATCGAAATGGAAAAATGTCTTAGATAAAGCTCGCTTTAAATCACGAATAGCGAGTGACATTTCTTTTTTTTGTGTGAAAAGTTTTGCTCGGAGCTGATAAGCCAATACTAAAGATTGATTATCACTCAGATTATCAATAACGTGATTAAGGGCTTTTTCTGCACCTATATACTCTTTTTTTTCTATGAGATGCAATGCCTCATGAAGGCAAACATCGGGATTATTTTTTGTTAAAAATTGCATTCTGTGATTGCATAAAAAAACCACGTGTACTCGGGCACACGTGGTTTTTGGGTTAACGCTTACAAATTAAAATACAACTTTGTCGAGCGTAGTTAAACCAACAGTTTTAATACCACCTGCTGCATCACCATTTGCATCGTAAACAAAGCTTTCTGCATTAGCAATACTTACAACAGAACCGTTTGCGAGCGTTACATTAACATGCGTTGCATCAACTTTAACAGCATCTTTGATAGCTAATGAGCTTAAATCGACTTTATCTGTACCAGCACCGCCGTCAATAGTTGCGTTACCTTTAAATCCAGCTGCTAATTTAACGATATCTGCACCACCGCCTGCGTTGATACTATCGTTACCGCCACCTAATACCATTGAGTCTTTACCTGAACCCAATGAAACCGTGTCATTACCAGTACCGGTTGTTAAATTTAGCGCTTTTTTAGATTCACTCAATGCAAGTTCTGAACCGTCGTTACCTAAAATCACTGCACCAAAGTTTTTCGCTGTTACGGATGATCCAGCTTTATCCATACCAAACACTAATGCACCTGACGCATCAACAGTCACTTTACCTACACCAGCAAGGCTTAGCGTATTCGTTCCTGTACCACCGTCAAGGGTTGCTTTACCAACAAAGCCGTCTTTAATGACAACTTTATCGTTACCTGCGCCAGTGTTAACCGTATCATTACCTAAAGCTACAACAACGCTGTCGCCAGCACTGCCCGTAGTAACACTGTCATTACCTTTGCCGGTTTCAACAGTCACCGCTTTGCTTGTAGCAAGAGTAACTTTTCCATCGCCATCACCTAAAACAACCGTACCATTGAAGTTGTTGTTTTTAATAGTAATGTCAGCTTTATCTGTACCTGTAACAATAATTGCTTCGAGAGCTGCAACATCTTTCGCTGAAGCCTTACTCAAATCAATTGTACCACCAGCAGTTTGAGCAATTTTTGCCCCTTGAAGATCTGCACTTGTGACAGCACCAGTCGTAACGGCAACTTTACCGCCCGTCCCTATTGCTTTTTCATTTGCCGCCTTCGTC
>CAYQZK010000125.1:0-5689 GCA_964422015.1 uncultured Methylotenera sp. | reverse complement strand
CCACCAAGCGCTAGTATCACAGCGTCAGCTTTCAGGCGTATTTCACCCTCAGGTGAACTGAATTGCAGTTCACCGTGAGTATTCCAACCAAGCCAGCGGTGACGCATGTGAAAGCTAACACCTGACGCCTTTAGTCGATGCAGCCATGCACGTAGTAAAGGTGCAGCTTTCATATCGCTTGGGAACACACGTCCAGAAGAGCCAATGAAAGTATCTATTCCTAAGCCATGTATCCAGTTGCGTAGGGCTTCAGGGTCGAATGTTTGTAGCAGGGTTGATATTTCCCTGTGGCGCTCGCCGTAGCGTAATGCAAACTGTATGAGTGGTTCTGAATGCGTAATATTCATGCCGCCTTTGCCTGCCATGAGAAACTTGCGTCCTACACTAGGCATGGCGTCATACAGGTCTACCTTGACACCGCCTGCACTTAATACTTCTGCGGCCATTAGGCCGGCTGGGCCGCCACCTATAATAGCGACGGATTTAGTAGGTAGGTTATTGCTGGACATAATTCAGTGGTCAGGATGATAAATGGCTGGCAACTACAATAGAAAAGGCTCAGATAGGTGATGATCTGAGCCTTCTTGCAAATGTTACTTTAATGATGAAATTACTATGAAAGTCTAGCGTATTTAAGTGCGTGCTTTCGTATGGTTAATTAGGCCATTAGTAGAGCTGTCGTAATTACTAACGACTTCGTCATTGGTGAGTTGAGGCAGAATCTGTTGAGCAATCTGTTTACCGTATTCAACACCCCATTGGTCGAAGCTGTTGATGTTCCAAACAATACCCTGTACAAATATTTTGTGCTCATACAGGGCAATAAGTTTACCTAAGGTATTAGGTGTGAGTTTGTCGAACATGATAGAGGTTGTGGGGCGGTTGCCTTCAAATACTTTATGAGGCAACAACTCTTCAAGTGCCACGCCAGAATAGCCTTGGCTCACAAGCTCAGCGCGTGCTTGCTCTTTAGTTTTACCTAACATCAAAGATTGTGTTTGCGCCAAGAAGTTGGCCAGTAAGATTTTATGATGAGCATAACCATTCTTCCCAATGGCATAGTGGCTATGAACAGGCATTAAGAAATCACATGGTACGATTTGCGTGCCTTGGTGTATCAGTTGATAAAATGCATGTTGACCATTGGTGCCAGCTTCACCCCAAATAACTGAGCCTGTTTTATATTTAACACGGTTGCCATGGCGATCAATAAATTTGCCGTTACTCTCCATGTCAGCTTGTTGCATGTAAGCTGGAAATCTCGCCATGCCTTGATCGTAAGGCAGAATAGCCTGTGAATCCACATGAAAAAAGTTGTTATACCAAATACCTATCATAGCCAAAATGACGGGCATATTTTCTTCTAGTGGTGCTGTTCTGAAATGGTTGTCCATTTCATGACCGCCAGCAAGTAAGTCTTCAAAATTGTCCATGCCTACATATAAGGCTATAGATAGCCCAATCGCAGACCAAAGTGAATAGCGACCGCCAACCCAATCCCAGAATGCAAACATATTCCCTGCATCAATACCAAACTCCTGCACAGCTTTGAGGTTGGTTGAAAGGGCTACAAAGTGTTTTGCAACATGCGCTTCATCTTTTGCTGATTCTAAAAACCAAGTACGTGCAGAATGTGCATTTGTCATGGTTTCTTGAGTGGTAAACGTCTTTGAAGCAACAATAAATAAAGTGGTTTCAGCGTTGCAAATATTGAGCGCTCGCATCAAGTGCGCACCATCAATGTTGGAAACAAAATGTACACGTAAATCAGGACTTGAATATGGTTTTAGAGCGTCGCATACCATTACGGGGCCTAGATCAGAGCCACCAATACCAATGTTAACGATATCTGTAATCTTTTTACCTGAGTAGCCTAGCCAGCTACCATTACGCACACTGTCTGAAAACTTACGCATTTGTGCAAGCACGGCGTTTACATCAGGCATTACATCTTTACCGTCTACCATGACAGGGGTGTTGCTACGGTTGCGTAGCGCTGTGTGCAATACTGCACGGTCTTCAGTGATATTGATTTTATCCCCAGCAAACATGCGATCGCGCCAACCTTCAACATTCGCTTCACGCGCTAGCTGCAGCAGCATAGGCAAGGTTTTTTCGTCTATGCGATGCTTGGAGTAATCCAACAATATGTCTGTAAACTTAAGACTAAACTTACTAAAACGATCTGGATCTTTTGCAAAGAGATCGCGCATGTGTGTTGCTGCCATGGTTTGTTGATGGAAGCAAAGCTTTTGCCATACTGGGTATAAAGTTAATGAGGACATTTGGTTCACTGTGCTTTAGTTTTTAATTGATTAAGATTAATTATTTAATAATTTATTACTTAGTTTAATTTTAAAATCAGTCCTGCAAGCGGTGGTAGTGTAATGACTAACGACTGATTTTTATTCATCCATGAAACATTTTCAGTGTTTAAACCACCACCGTTACCTTGATTGCTACCACCATAGCAAGCGGCATCACTGTTAAATATTTCCTGATAGTTGCCAGCTTGCGGCACACCAATACGATAGTTTTGACGTAATACTGGCGTAAAGTTTAAAACTATTATAACAAAACTGTTATCCAAGCCACGTCTTACATAGCTGACTATAGATTGTTCTGTGTCATGGCAGTCTATCCAATCAAAACCTTGATGGTCGAAATCTAGCGCATGTAAGGCATAAGTTTCTTTATAGATCTTGTTGAGGTCTGTCGTGGCTTGTTTAATACCCTTGTGCCACTGATTTCCAACGTAATCGTCACCAAGCAGGTGCCAATCTAGGCTGCTATTTACATTCCATTCACGACCTTGACCAAATTCATTGCCCATGAAATTAAGTTTTTTACCTGGAGCTGTCATTTGGTAAGTAATCAGCAGGCGTAGATTGGCAAATTTTTGCCATGCATCACCTGGCATTTTGTCTAATAGTGACTTTTTACCATGTACGACTTCGTCATGAGAGAACGGTAATACAAAGTTCTCTGAATATGCATAAAGTTGACCGAACGTCAGCATGTCATGGTAGTAACGTCTATGTACAGGGTCGTTTTCGATGTAAGACAGTGTGTCATTCATCCAGCCCATGTTCCACTTCATGTTAAAGCCTAAACCACCAAGATAAACTGGGCGAGATACCATAGGCCATGCCGTAGATTCTTCAGCAATGGTTAATACGCCGGCAAATTCTTCTCCTACCATCACGTTAAGTTGTTTCAGAAACTCAATAACGTCTAGATTCTCGCGACCGCCAAATTTGTTTGGTAACCACTCACCTGCTTTGCGGGAGTAATCAAGGTAAAGCATAGAGGCTACAGCATCCACACGTAAGCCATCAATATGGAATTCGGAAAGCCAAAAGTGTGCGTTCGCCATCAAAAAGTTACGTACTTCGTTGCGGCCATAATTAAAAATGTAGGTGCCCCAGTCTTGGTGTTCACCCAAGCGAGGGTCTTCATGTTCGTATAGGGCAGTGCCATCAAAGCGCGCTAACGCCCAGTCATCTTTAGGAAAGTGACCTGGTACCCAGTCTAAAATTACGCCAATATTGGCTTGGTGAAATGCATCAATTAAGAAACGCAAGTCATCTGGAGAACCGAAGCGATTAGTGACGCCAAAATAACCTGTAGTCTGGTAACCCCAAGATTCCGTTAAAGGATGTTCTGAAATAGGCATCAACTCTACGTGGGTGTAACCCATTTCTGCGACATACGGTACTAGGCTGGTGGCTAACTCGCGATAGTTTAAGAAGTGATCATTTTCATTGCGTTTCCATGAACCTAGATGCACTTCATAACAGTTAAACGGTGCGTGTAACCAGTCCCGTTGCTGGCGTGCTGCTAACCATTTACTGTCATTCCACTGGTGATTGCTGGAGCTAATTTTTGCTGCTGTGCCTGGACGTTGCTCAAACTCAAAGCCATAAGGGTCAGTTTTAACCAAAACCGCACCAGTATGGCGATTACGAATTTCAAATTTATACGTATCAGATGTCGTGAGATTTGGAATGAAAATATCCCAAATGCCGCTAGAGCCATGCGCACGCATGGAATGAACTCGACCATCCCAGTTGTTGAAGCTGCCAGTAACACTTACGCGCTCTGCGTTTGGTGCCCATACTGCAAACCGAACACCTTCAATACCATCTTGCGTTTTGCATTGGGCGCCTAATGTTTTGTAGGCTTGTTTTAAGCGACCTTCACCAAAGAGATACATTTCATCTTGGGTAAGGCTAGATGAGAAAGTGTAGGGGTCATGAGTTTCGTAACTGTTTGCACCAACCTCGATTTTTATCAGGCAAGGTGTACTAAGCGCGGTTTCGCTTGTTAGTTCATATAGACCGCCAGCATGAGTTTTTTCAAGGGCAGTCCATGATTGACCATTTTTGATAAAAACTGCTGATGCATTGGGTAAAAATGCACGATAAACGTAGCCGTTTTCAACCTTTCCATCTATGGCATGGAGACCTAAAAAACTAAAAGGGTCATGGTGTTTTGCATCTAAAATGAGTTGAAGTGCATGTGAGGGCGTTTTGTAAGCCACAGCTTTAGACTTGACTGTTTTTGTTGGTGTTGCTTCAGAAGTGACTAAAGGTGTTTTAGATTTTGCCAAGATGCATTCCCCCGTTTTACTAAGAAATATTCTGAGGAAATATTTTTTAAGTATTTCCCTTCGTTTAGACTAGATTATAGTGCTTTAAGCTGATTATAATGTAATCAATAAAAAGCCGTATGTAAATTAAGCTAGTTAGCCCAGCTAGTCAAACTAATAATTAATTAAACTTCAGGAGGGCATCATGCCGCAGGATCAGCATTCAGATCGTTTTATTAGTACATTAACTAAAAACACCGCCGCGATTATTCTTGCGGGTGGACGCGGTAGCCGCCTTAAAAACCTCACTGATTGGCGCGCAAAACCGGCCGTGCAATTCGGCGGTAAATTTCGAATTATTGACTTCCCACTTTCTAACTGCATTAACTCCGGTATACGTCGTATTAATGTAGCGACTCAATATAAGGCACAAAGCCTGATTCAACATATTCAGCGTGGTTGGGGGTTTTTGCGCGGTGAATTTGATGAGTACGTGAATATTATTCCAGCGCAGCAACGCATCTCAGAAGATTGGTACAAAGGAACTGCTGATGCGGTCTATCAGAACTTGGATTTACTGCGTGAAAGTGGTGCCGAGTACATTTTAATCTTGGCTGGCGATCATATTTATAAAATGGATTACGGCCAGATGTTAGCTACGCATGCTAAAAATAATGCGGACATGACTGTGGCCTGCATTAACGTGCCACTAGAAGATGCAAAAGGTTTTGGTGTGTTGGCTGTAGATGATTCTGATCGTGTGATTGAGTTTGCGGAAAAACCAGCTAACCCTAAACACATGCCAGGCGACCCGACAAAAGCATTTGCAAGTATGGGTATTTATGTATTTAACGCAAAATTTTTGTATGAGCAATTAATCCGTGATGCAGGCGACCCAAAATCTAGCCATGATTTTGGCGGTGACATCATTCCTTACATCATTAAAAAATACAAAATTCAGGCGCATCGCTTTACTGACAGTTGTGTAGGCGCCCAAAATGGCAATTACTATTGGCGTGATGTAGGTACGATTGATGCCTATTGGGAAGCTAATATGGAGTTGACAAGAGTTGTTCCTGAGTTGAATTTGTATGATAG
>CAYQZK010000124.1:0-5808 GCA_964422015.1 uncultured Methylotenera sp. | reverse complement strand
CACCCAGGTGAAGCTGCAACTAAAGATTTGTACCATCTTCCACCATAAGAAGATGCACAAATCCCAACAGTGTGTGCTTCATTAGAGCAAGCGCTTGAAGCTTTAGATAAAGACCGCGAGTTCTTAACTAAAGGTGGCGTATTCACTAATGACTGGATCGATGCTTACATTGCATTGAAAATGGAAGAAGTAAATAAAGTACGTATGACACCTCATCCAGCTGAGTTTGGTCTTTACTACTCATGCTAATTTGTAGCAAATAGTCAGAAAAAAAAGGGGCGAATATTCGCCCCTTTTTTTCGCCTACGTCAACCTTACAACCAGCAACTCGTTGCCTTATTTAAACAACTCCACTAAACTAATCTGATGAAAAATTATTTATCTTTAGCTTTTATTGTTACCGCCTTGTTATCAAACACCGCGTTGGCTGAAATTTATAAGCGCGTTGACCCAGACGGACGCATTACCTACTCCAACGTCAAAACAAAAGGCGCCACTCGCCTAGAACTTGACCCTGATGCAAACACTATTTCAAATGATCGCGCCAAAGCTTCAAGTGGCAGCAAGCGCACAGCCACCCCAGAAGGCTTTCCACGTGTAGATAAAGATACCCAAAATCAACGCGATGGCAAACGTAAAGATATTCTACAGAGTGAACTAGACTCAGAAAAAGCTGCATTAGATCAAGCAAAAAAAGCATATGCTGAAGGCGAATCCAATCCTGAGGTATACAAGACAAAAGATGGCAAGACCATGCGTAACGTGCCAAAATTTGAAGAAAAAATGAAAAATTTACAGGCAGAAGTTGATAGTCATCAAAAAAATATCGAGCTTTTACAAAAAGAAATTGATGCTCTCAAATAATAAACACCCCAACCAACTATAAATTTCAGCAATCTCCAATAGTTGGTCCAACTCTTGCTTTAATCAATAGCATTATTAACAAGCTATTAAATGTAGTAACACTATGGTTCAAGCAACTCCCAATCACTTTTCTGGATTAGAACACCTCGCCACTGCAATCATATTGCTCGATGACGCGCGGCGTGTTGTCTACATTAATCCCGGCGCAGAAGTTATTTTTGCATTCAGTGCCACGCAAATTACGGGACTACTCATTAATGAGGTATTTCCTGATTGCGAGATTTTGATGCTTGCCGTCAACAGCGCCATAGAAAAACAAAGCCCATTTCGCGAGCACGAATTTACTATTAGCACTCACAGACATAATTCTTTTGCCGTCACCTGCACCGTAACTCCTATCGACTCTCCAAACGCCAGCTTAATCCTTGAGTTTCAACCCATGGATGCACAGCTACGGATAGCTCGCGAGGAACGCATGCTCATCCAGCAACAGGCTAATGCAGAGTTGCTCAGAAATCTAGCGCATGAAATACGCAACCCTCTAGGCGGTCTTCGCGGCGCGGCACAACTTCTAGAGCATGAACTGCCCTCGCCAGCTTTACGTGAATACACTCAAGTCATCATTAAAGAAGCGGATCGCTTGCAATCACTGATGGATCGGCTGTTAATTCCCCATCGCGTACCAAAATATCAACCTACAAATATTCACGAAGTTCTAGAACGCGTCAGAAGCCTACTGCTCGCCGAATCCCCTAATTCAATCATTATTAAACGTGATTACGATTTAAGTTTACCAGAGCTCATAGGTGACCGAGAAAAACTAATTCAAGCCGTTTTAAATATAGCTCGCAACGCCGTTCAAGCTATGCGTACACATCGAACACCATCAAGCCAAATTACGTTTCGCACACGCGCAGAACGCCAAGTCACTTTAGCTAGAAAACGCTATCGCGTCGCTATTAAACTTGAAATTATTGATAACGGTCCAGGTATACCAGCAGACATTCGTGATCGAATTTTTTATCCGCTAGTATCGGGTAGCGAAGGTGGATCTGGTTTAGGTTTAACGCTTGCTCAAACATTTATTACTCAACACCACGGCATGATCGAGTGTGACAGCGAGCCAGGCAATACCTGTTTTACTATTTTGTTGCCGATTGAGACAACCGCAATAAAACAGACGTTACGGACACAATAAAAACTAAATTTTGATTTAACTACGAGACCATAATGAAACCAATTTGGATTATTGACGACGACAAATCTATACGCTGGGTATTTGAAAAAGCACTTGCACGTACAGATTTTGAATTTAAAACATTTTCATCCATCGTCGATGCGCTCAATGCACTAGAACACGAACAACCACAGGTTGTAGTGAGTGACATTCGCATGCCTAATGGTTCTGGCTTGGATTTTCTAACTGAGATTAAGCAAAAATATCCAGATATTCCCGTCATTATCATGACAGCATACTCAGATCTTGAAAGTGCGGTTGCTGCCTTTCAAGGCGGCGCCTTTGAGTACTTGGCTAAACCTTTCGATGTTGACCAAGCGATGGACGTCATCAAACGCGCTGTAGATGAAAGCACAAGACAAGCACCCGAAATCATTTCACTCGAAGAGGCGCCTGAAATTATCGGTCAAGCACCCTCCATGCAAGAGGTTTTCAGGGCGATTGGTCGCTTAAGTCGGTCTCATGCAACTGTACTTATCAACGGTGAATCTGGTAGCGGCAAAGAGCTTGTAGCACGCGCTTTACATCGCCATAGTCCACGTGCCGACAAACCATTTATTGCAATCAACACTGCAGCCATCCCTAAAGACTTATTAGAATCAGAGCTATTTGGTCATGAGCGTGGCGCCTTTACAGGCGCGGCTGCCGCACGACGCGGACGCTTTGAGCAAGCAGACACAGGCACACTATTTTTAGATGAAATCGGTGACATGCCTGCTGACTTGCAAACTCGGCTGCTACGCGTATTGAGCGATGGTCAGTTCTACCGTATTGGTGGGCATCAGCCAATTAAAGTGAATGTACGTATTATTGCCGCGACCCATCAAGATTTAGAAGAGCGCGTTAAAAATGGCCTTTTCCGCGAAGACCTGTTTCACCGTCTTAATGTAATACGATTAAGGCTGCCAGCGTTACGCGAGCGCCGTGAAGACATCCCATTGCTCATTAAACATTTCTTGCAACACAGCGCCAATGAGCTTGGTGTTGAAACCAAGCAACCATCTCCTGCTGCGCTTAAGTATCTCAGCGCCGTAAACTGGAGCGGAAATGTTCGTCAACTTGAAAATGTATGTCATTGGTTAACTGTCATGGCTCCAGGCCAAAATATTGACATTGCCGACCTTCCTCCCGAACTTAAAGATGGCAGCACAAAAACTACAGCCATGCTTTCTTGGCAAGAATCACTAGCCACAGAGGTTGCGGATGCCATGAATCGCGGCGAACAAAACATTCTAGAAACTCGCACCAACATCTTTGAACGCATTCTAATCACGGAAGCACTAAAACATACAAGCGGCAAAAGAATCGAAGCATCCAATCAATTAGGTATGGGGCGTAATACTCTCACTCGTAAGATACAAGAGCTAGGAATAGAAGAATAACCAAAAAACAATGAGCGCTAAACATGCAAAATGCTATCATTTGGCCTCAATTGTTTTTTGTAAAATATTATGTACAGCGAGATTGAAGCCAAAGATTTATTCGACAAGATATCCACAACCCAACCGGTATTAATAGATGTTCGCAACAACGACGAGGTTTTGCGCGGTGTCATCACCGGCGCCATTCATATCCCACTACCTTTACTACCTTTACAATACGAATCCATATCAAAAGATAGTGCCATCATTTTTTACTGCCACAGTGGAGTACGCTCCGCTCATGCAGCAGACTTTATGACAAGCAAAGGCTATAAAAACATATCTCATCTAAGAGGTGGAGTTCTAGCTTGGGCTAGAGCAGGATATCAATTCACAGAGAAAACTAGGGAAAAACAATGAATTTTGATAAAGAAATTAATGCCACAGGATTGAATTGCCCCCTACCAATCTTACGTTGCAAAAAAGGTTTAAGTGAAATCAATGCAGCTCAAATTTTAAAGGTTATTGCAACTGACCCTGGCTCAGTTAAAGACTTTAACGCATTCTGCGCACAAACAGGGCATGAACTTTTGCAGCTAGATAACAATGGTGATTCATTTACTTTTTTTATCAAAAAACGTTCGAATTAAGCCATTGTGCAAAACAAAAAAAACCTCGTTTTAAAACGAGGTTTTTTGTTTTAATAGCAGACTTTTCAAATGTTGAACTTATTCTTTCAACTCTTTAGCTTTGATCAAGCTAAAGGTTGGACTAGCCACAAGCAAGCAACAAACTACTTAGCAACCTGCTTTTCACGCATTTCATCAAGCGTTTTACAATCTATACACAAGGTTGCTGTAGGTCTGGCCTCTAAACGCTTAAGTCCAATTTCAATACCACAGCCTTCACAATAACCATACTCTTCAGCATCAATGCTTCGCAAAGTCTCATCAATTTTTTTAATTAGCTTGCGTTCACGATCACGGTTTCGTAACTCCAAGGTCATATCAGACTCTTGACTGGCTCGATCATTAGGATCTGCAAACATCGTGACCTCATCCTGCATAGTATGCATAGTACGATCAAGCTCTTCACTTAGCTCAGCTTTCCAGTCATTCAAAATCTTACGAAAATGACTAAGCTGACTTTTATTCATATACTCTTCATCAGGTTTAGGCTGATAAGGAGTGAAATGCTTACTGATAACTTCTGCCATAAAATTTCCAAACACTTAAAATAACTACTTAATTAAAAACTAGCTTATACAAAATTAGCGCACGAGTTTACACTGATTAAAGCTTTGATGCAAAACACCAATCATCTTTAAAATTCACTACCTACTTTCACGAATCTCCAACGCCAACAAGGTATTCTCCATCAGTGTTGCCACTGTCATCGGTCCAACACCACCCGGCACAGGCGTAATCCAACCTGCACGCGCTTTGGCTGCATTAAAATCAACATCTCCGGTAATACTGCCATCTTGCAACCGATTTATTCCAATATCCACCACAATAGCGCCTGGCTTAATCCAATCACCTTGAATCAGACCCGGCTTTCCCGCTGCGGCAACAATCAAATCTGCCCCCTGAATAGCCTTTGCTAAATCTTTAGTATGTCGATGGCAGGCTGTTACGGTGCACCCTGCCAACAAAAGCTCCAATATCATCGGACGACCAACATGATTCGAAACACCCACAACCACGGCGTCTAAACCCATTAAATCAACATTCGTTGCCTGTAGCATTTTTATCACACCAAATGGCGTACAAGACCTCAAAGCAGGCTGACGTACAGCCAATTGACCAATATTGTAAGGATGAAAGCCGTCTACATCTTTATTAGGGCTGATACATTCAACCACATGCTCATCTTTAATGTGTGGTGGCAGAGGGGCTTGCACTAAGATACCGTCAATCGTATCGTCATTATTTAGTTCAGCAATGAGTGCGAGTAATTCTGATTCGGTTGTAGACGCCGGAAGATCGTATGCAATGGAGCGGATACCCACCTTTTCACAAGCCAAGCGTTTATTACGCACATAAATAGCAGATGCTGGGTCCAACCCGACAAGAATCACCGCTAAGCCGGGTACACGCTTGTTAGCTTGCACTCGCACTTCAATACGATCTTTAATGGAGTTTAATAAGTTTTCGGCAATCGCTTTACCATTGATTATTTGTGCAGTCATCGGAATGTTTGAATGTAAAATTCGTGAGATTTATAAAATAAAAAGAGATTTTAACATATAGCAATTGACCTAGCGGCGAGTTTTGGTTATATTACTGCCTCTTCGGCGTGTAGCGTAGCCTGGTAGCGCGCCTGCTTTGGGAGCAGGATGTCGGG
>CAYQZK010000123.1:0-5812 GCA_964422015.1 uncultured Methylotenera sp. | reverse complement strand
GAAAGGGTCGCTTTTTTGGTTTGTGGTAATATATTGCTAAGAAGTTATTTTAGGATTAAACAATGCGTTTTGAATGGGATGCTAAAAAAGCACTTTCTAACTTGAATAAACATGGTGTATCCTTTGAAGAAGCAAGCAGTGTTTTTTATGATGAGCTTTCAAGAACGGTTGTAGATCCATTCTGTTTAGCTACAGAGTTGCGTTTTTTAACCTTGGGTATGGCAAAAACGAGCAGACTATTGTTAGTTGTTCACTTAGAAGAACATGATGATCTGATTAGAATTGTGAGTGCCAGACCTGCCACTAATGCAGAAAGGGTGAAATATGAATCCTATCGATAATGAAATGAAAGCAGAATACGACCCCGATATTTTTGATAATGCGGTCGTTGGTAAGTATGCTAAACGTGTTACTGAATCATCAAATATTGTTGTGTTACCCCCCGATTTAGCTAAGGCTTTTCCTAATACAGAAGCGGTGAGTAACGCGTTGCGACAAGTGTTACAGCTTGCTAATAGCGTTCATCGTGTTGCTGTTTAACTAGAAAGGCAGTTGTAAAATAACTGCCTTTACTGTTTTTAATAGTCAGCACCACCTAAATAGTTCCATATTCAACGATAAACCCCCATATTTAGCCGTCTTTAGCTCAATCCTGACCGAACCCTAAACCCCAAGCGTAAACCACGTATTTAGGCGCATATATTATCTCTATGTCTTTTTATCAGATATAGGGCTATGTTATGAAAGTCTATCACTCCTTATCGGCAATTCTCACCGATCCAATACCCCCATTTCCCCCGCAACTCATTCCCATCCTCATACAGCATCTTACCCAGCCTTTTCATGGCTCACTCATCGACGCAGAAGATTACTGGAAAACTCAAGCAGTCCAGCTCATCGTTAATCCAACATCAACCCATATCGACCAGATACCAGAATACACCCAGACCCTTACAGATCACTACCGCATTAGCCTCTATCTCATGGGCGATGCAGGGCAGGGCTACTATCACCTCATCAACACAAGCAAGGAAACATCATGACCGACACAACACCCCTTAACCTAGTCATCGAAAATCAATGCCCAAAACTCTCAGCTCGTGCCATTGGTCACTTGTCTTATCAATGTGCCACCGATGATCAGGGAAAGGTCTATATCAGAATCTTTGCCAACAGTGAAAAAGGCGCATTTTCCAATGAATGGCTAGAACTAGATCACCTACTAACCACCATACCAAGCAATCAAACCCCCTTTAGATCAACCCTATTTAATCCGTTATTCAGTAAAAAGTCAGCCAATAACGCCCCCTTCATGGCAGCCATACTCAGACACCTAGGCTTAATACACCCCCTAGAAGGATTTCCCTCCTATTCCAAACGAGGTTCAGATATGGCACTGCGTCATCAACTCAAAACCGCCAAAGATAAATCAGCGCCCATATCGCAAAAAGAACCTTTAGCCAAATAGGACAAAACCCATGTTCAGTGCAAAACACCAAGGAGATACTTGTGAACACCCCACGCTATGTCATCTACTACCGAGTCAGCACCTCAAAACAACATCACAGCGGTTTAGGACTAGCAGCACAGCGTCAGGCTGTGACTGCGTTTCTAAACCGATATGGCGGTGAAATCCTCGCAGAATACACTGAAATCGAGAGTGGGCGAAAATCAGACCGACCTGCCTTAGCGCAGGCGGCTGATTATGCGCTACTCACCAACGCCTCACTACTGGTCGCCAAACTAGATCGACTTTCAAGAGATTTACACTTCATAACAGGACTGCAAAAGAAAGGCATCGCCTTTCGACTATGCGACTTCCCCGAAGTCAATCCACTAACCCTACATATTCTAGCAGCCGTGGCAGAACATGAAGCCCACATGATCGCATCCAGAACCAAAGCAGCACTCACACAAGCCAAGTTACAAGGAAAAGTCCTAGGCAATCCGCAACTAGACAAAATACGCAATCAATCCCTAGCGCAAGCCAATCAAGCACGCCAATCAAAAACCTTAACCTATGAAAACAGACTCCTAACCGTCATCAATCACCTTGACCCTGATCATTGTCTATCCCCAGCCATGATCGCTCATCAACTCAATCAACAAGGCTTCACCAGTTACCGAGGTAAAGCCATTTCAAGACAACTCATAGCCAAACTCAGAAGCCAACAAAACACCTGACATCGACACCCAAGGAGACAAAAATGAATACCATGATCAGCCTGCCACTCTACAACGTCGCCACCCTCGAAATAGACCTAAGCAGGATCATCCAACGAGAAGTTGGGCTAAGAGTGAAGTGGTAATTAGCGTTAAACGTCATTATTTGAAGAAAAAAACGGATTTTTTTAATCAGTTTTTGCTCAATACTAAAGTTATTTTGATATTTATTAAATGCAATAAAATCAACGTGTTAAAAAGGTGATTTTTTTAAACGCCTAAGAATCCCTAGCTTTAGCAACTTTCATCTCAATGCAGGGAACTTTCCTAGGGTTAAGCATTTTTAGGGTCTATTTTTACTATAAATTGATGTTTTTAATCGAATAATGTATCGAAATAATGATGTTTTTTGTCGCGTTTTCAGATGATAGACTTGATCCCATAGTGTCAATTAAGGCACAACAAAGGAGGTATACACCATGACATAACAGCGCCTAATCGATTCGGTTCAGATGAATCCAATCTAAAGTGTAAATTTCGTAAAAACCATTGTTATCGACAATTGGGAGTTCAAGACATGACTATGTCGAATCCATCAGCATTGATGGAATGGGTAGCGCCCCTAATAGCTAAAAAAACCTTAATTCAAATCCATTACAAGGAAAAAATTCTATGGCTACTAATAAAGAGAAAATTGATGTATCAGGGGAGATCCCTCATTTTTTAAAGTCATTAGGTGTGACTGAGTTAATCGCAGCTGATTGTCGGTTGTTTTATGCTTACACTAAGCAAAACGCTTGGGAAGTCCTAACCCATAATGACATACGTAAAAAAGCTTATGAATATGCAACTCAGCATGACTTAGGTGATCTGACGACATTTGCAAAACAGATGCTCGAACATCTGCAAATAGCCTATTATCAACCGAAAGCTTTTTATGCAAAGCAACATTATCACCTATTAAGAGATGGAATGGTGCTAGACGCAAAAACAGCGACCATCATTCCAAATAAGAAAGATTATTACCTAGTTAATAAACTTGACGTAGGGTATGACCCAGCGGCAAGTTGCCCACTATTTTTTGATTATTTGAACACCTGCTTTGCTGGTGTAAGCGATAAAAATGAACGTATTGCAGCGATTCAAGAGTTTGCTGCCAGTATGTTCTTACAAGATACAATATTCCAAAATTTTATGTTATTACAAGGCGTTGGAGGAGAAGGTAAATCTATTCTCCTGAGCGCATTAAGATCCGTGATTGGTCGGCATTTTACATCAAGCCTTGCCATTACATCACTTAGTGACAAATTCAAAATATATAGCCTAAAAGGCAAGTTAGCTAATCTATCTGATGAAAGTCGAGCCAATGCAAAAGTCGATGCAGATATGTTAAAAGCACTAACATCGGGTAACCCGATTACTGTAGAGCAAAAAGGTAAAGAACCAGAGGAAATGATCAACTATAGCAAGATGATTTTTGCTATGAATCAGTTTCCCATGTTAGGTGACAGTAGCAGGGGTATGGAGCGACGCATGATTATCATTTCATTCCCCAATCCAATTGCAGAAGAAGATCGAGATATTGAGCTGGAACGGAAGATTACTGCAGAGCGGGACGGCATTTTCTTATGGATTTTGGAAGGATTGAAACGGATTATCCAAACTAAAAAGATCACTGTGCCTCCCAGTTCGTTGGAAATTGTACAGACCATCATGCAGTCTGACCCACTAACTTCCTTTCTTAACGAGTGTCTGAAGCTCTTGCCTGCAGAGTCAAAGCCAAGTGAAGGGACACAGAAGAAAGTGGTATATCAAGCTTATGTTGATTATTGTGAGGCGAATGGTTCTCTTCACTCTATGACAAGTTACAACTTTAGCAGAAGAATGCTTGAGAAGGGCGTTATCAGTGCAAAATCTAACGGCAATGATTACTTTAAAGTCAAGATTAATGCTCAAGTGAATCAACCAAAGCAAGGTCGACGTCATATTGAAGAAACTGACGACGATTTAGATAATTTTTTGTAAATAACGAATTGCACTTTTGCACTCTAGTACTGATCCAGTGCAAAAGTGCAAAAGTGACATTCAAAAATTAACGTTTTTTAATAAGGACTAATAGATGATTAAGAATGACACACTGACTGATAAGAAGGTGGAAATGCTCGTATGCCCACAGGGTAAAGCAAAAATAGAAATCAGCGACCCATCGCTCAAAGGCTTCTACGTCGAAGTTAGAGCCAATAGTGACCATAAAACCTACTACCAACGGGTCAATATGCCCGACGGTAAACGTCGCACATTAAAAGTCGGACTCAGTAGTGAAATTACCCTCAAAGAAGCTAGGAATCAAGCAGCTAAGCTCAAACAAGACTGTCTATCAGGAGCACTAGACCGACAGCTTAATGAACAAAAGGCTTGCATGCGCTTGAATGACTTTTTAGATCAACACTACTACCCCTATGCCAAAAAGCTTAAACGCTATAGCACCATCTATGCCCATCGATCGCTGATGAATAACCATATACGCACAGGACTAGGCAAACTACCGATCAACCAGATCAAAGCCAAAGACCTGATGAAACTCAGCGACGCACTAATCGAAAAAGGACGCAAACCAGCCACGATTAACAAACTACTCAACGGTGTTCACCAAGTGATTCGTCACGCCATTGATCTAGGACACCTAAGCGGATCAGAAGCCCTCAAAGTCAAACTACTAACTGACACCCAAAAACAGGAGCGCTATCTCAACGACGAAGAAACCATCAACCTGATCAAAGTACTCGACACATGGACAGTCAGACCCGTTGCCTTACTCCTCAAATTCACCCTATTCACAGGCGCAAGGGTAGGAGAGGTCATGAAAGCCAACTGGACAGACATCGATTTTAAAGAACAAACATGGTACATCCCTGTTGAGAATGACAAGGTCAAAAAGGGCAGAATTGTTCCTCTTAATGATACAGCAGTAACCATACTGCAAGAAGCCCTGCTGTTAAAAACAGAAGGTCAAGAAGAAGTATTTCGCAGCATACAATGCAAAACGCGCTATAAATCCGTTATTCTCAGCTGGTACAAGATCAGAGCGCAAGCAGGAATATTCGGGGTCAGAATCCACGACCTACGCCACTCCTACGCCTCCCATCTGGTCAAAAACAAAGTACCCGTGATAGAGGTCAGTAAACTACTTGGACACAGCAGCATCAAAACCACCATGCGCTATGCCCACCTAGATCAAGACACCATCCGACAATCCTCAAAAGTGATGGACAAATTTAACATCACTCAATAGAGCAACTATAAAAGCAGTATCCCCCGATACTGCTTTTTTTCTTAACGAACAATCACTATGACAGATGAATAACAACATAAGGCACTGATAAATATAGACCAATACTGCTAGAGCGTCGGAATAGCGTCGGTGACCAAAAACACATTTACAGGGAAAGTTCCTAGGAAAAAAGTTTTTTATCGCAAAAATGCTATGCCCATGCGTCGGAATAGCGTCGGTGAGAACTGATAAAAAAGATGCAAAGATGATGATGTCAAGAAAGTTCCCAGCAAAAAAATCATTGATGAACACAATTCATACCAATGAACAAGAATATTTTAGCTATCGCTATCGCTGCTGCTGTTGCAGCTCCTTCTG
>CAYQZK010000122.1:0-5854 GCA_964422015.1 uncultured Methylotenera sp. | reverse complement strand
CGTTTTAGTAGTGTTAGATCGAATTTTTGTGCTTGATAAACGTACATGTGTTGCAAGGCCTCATAAGGTGTCATGGCTTTGCTTACATCGCTTGGATTACACAGGTTGTCAAAGTAGTTCACGATAATCAGAATACGAGCTAAAGCATCGATTTTGTCGTTAGTAATATGTAATGGATAACCGGAGCCATCACTGTACTCATGATGTTGGGCAATGATGTTGGACGCACGGTTAGACATGCCTGCACGCAAAGCAATTCTAGCGCCAGCCTCACAGTGTAAGTCTATACCGAAACGTGATTGCTGGCTTTCTGCCTTGCCTGCATCGTGAAAAATGGAGGCCAAACCAAGTGTGATAGCGTCTTCCTCTTTGATGTCGAGAGATTTTGCTAACATTAATGCTAGTGCAGTAACACTCAGCGCATGCGTGGTATTGCCTACAGATTTATTGTTGTTGATGGCATGAAGGGTTACTTCACTTTCTGTAATAATTGAACTAACCATTTCATTAACTATATCCTCAGCCAGTTTTTTTGCATGCTCTGGGTGGTGAACAAGAACACGAATGGCTTCGCGTGCTGAATTAGTCTTCTTGGCAAAGGTATGTTCGCAATCCAATCTGGCTTTGTTTAATTGGTTGAGTCGATTTGAACGTTGTTGAGGATCCACCGCAACCTGCTTAGGCATCGTAGTTTTAGGTGTACAACTCTCTTGAATGGTTTTAGGGAAACTGGGCTTAGCAGTGCTACGCAAAGGGTCGTAGCGGATTTCTTTTAAATTAAGTGCCCGAATTTTTTTAATTTGATCTTCATTTTTAATCATGAAGTTGCTAAATGTGAAAGGATGATCCATCCATCCTAATTCAAGGTGAACGTAGATGCCAACGCATAAATCATCTGGATTGATAGACTGTAATGTTGATTGTTTCATGGTATACCCCTTTCATTCTCAAATAGGGCAAACCACGATGCTCGCTGACGTTGAGCCTCTTACGGTGACCCCGCTATCATAGGATTTCTCCTTTAGACCGGTGGCTTTGCGTCCTCGCTTTTCAGTCGAGTTTGCCCTTTAAACATTAGTTCCAAAGTTAATTTTTTTTAATCTTGGTGTCAAATAACATCTGATAAAAGGTATTTTTTTGAACTTGAGCGGCTTGTTGCTTAGACATTTTTTAAATTAATTTTTGTCGTGCGATGTTGGCATGAATCAATCGCGGCTTGGCATCAACGGTGTAAAATAAACGTAATTATTTTGAGTGTGAATTATGTCAGTAGAAAAAGCCCCAATTCCTCTTGCTTCAAATTTTATTCGAGCAATTGTTGAAAAAGATATTGAGCAAGGTATTTATAAAAGCCGCATGTGGGCAGGCAGTCCGGGTGATGCTACACACCATGCATCAGGTCAGCCTGATTTAGCTAAAGTGCGCTCGCGCTTTCCACCTGAGCCTAATGGCTACCTGCATATTGGCCACGCTAAAAGTATTTTTCTTAACTTCGGTTTGGCTCGTGATTATGGGGGCGTCTGCCATTTGCGTTTTGATGATACTAATCCTGAAAAAGAAAGCCAGGAGTATGTCGATAGTATTACCGATGCGGTAAAGTGGCTTGGTTTCGGCTGGCAGAATGGTAGTGAGAGCAACTTATATTTTGCGAGCAATTACTTTGATTTTATGTATCGCGCAGCAGAAAGCTTGATTGAAAATGGCCATGCTTATGTCGATGCGCAAACTGCTGAAGAAATGCGTGTTAATCGTGGCACACTGACTGAAGCAGGTAAAGATTCTCCGTGGCGTAATCGTAGTGTGGCTGAGAACCTCACTTTGTTCCGTGAAATGCGCGATGGTAAGCATGCTGATGGTAGTTTGATTTTGCGCGCCAAAATTGACATGGCATCTCCTAATATCAATTTGCGTGATCCTGCGATTTACCGCATTAAACGTGCGCATCATCATAATACGGGAGATCAATGGTGTATTTATCCTATGTATACTTTTGCACACCCTATTGAAGATGCTTTAGAGCAAATTACACATTCGATTTGTACGCTGGAATTTGAAGATCAGCGTCCATTTTATGACTGGTTGCTGGAGCGTTTGGCAGAAGCAGGTTTGTTAGCACACCCACTACCTAAACAATATGAGTTTGCGCGACTAAATTTAACTTATGTGGTGTTGTCAAAACGCAAGTTAATTGAGTTGGTGGAAAATAAACACGTTGCAGGTTGGGATGACCCACGTTTGCCTACACTCGCTGGTGCGCGTCGTCGTGGTTACACCGCAGACGGCTTTAAATTATTTACTGATCGCATTGGCGTCTCTAAAGCGGATTCATGGATTGAATATACGATTTTAGAAGACTGTATGCGTGAAGTGTTGAATGAGTCAGCAGAGCGCCGTATTGCGGTGTTAGATCCAATTAAGCTGGTGATTGATAATTATCCTGAAGGGCAAACTGAAGATTGTTTTGCACCGAATCATCCGCTTAAGCCAGAGTTGGGTAAGCGTGTTGTGCCATTATCTAAAGAATTGTGGATTGAGCGTGAAGACTTTATGGAGGTTCCAAGTAAAGGTTATTTCCGTCTTACACCTGACGGTATGGTGCGGTTGCGTTATGGTTATGTGGTGAAGTGTACGGGCTGTGAAAAAGATGCTGCGGGTAATGTGACTGTCGTGCATTGTGAGTATCTGCCAGACACTAAGTCCGGTACTCCAGGTTCAGATAGTATTAAAGTGAAAGGTAATATTCACTGGGTATCTGCTCAGCATGCTTATGCAAGTGAAGTGCGTTTGTACGACAGACTGTTTAAAGAAGCGCATCCAGGTGAAGGTGATCGAGATTATCTGAAAGACATTAATCCAAACTCAGTACAAAAGATTACAGCACAATTAGAGCGTAGCCTAAAAGATGTGAATCCAGAAGATAGATTCCAGTTTGAGCGACATGGCTACTTTGTGGCAGATAGAAAAGACAGTGTGGCAGGCATGCCTGTGTTTAACCGCACAGTGACTTTGCGAGATGCTTGGCAGAAATAAAAGTTTTAGTGTGAATGAAGGAGAAATGATATGCCATACGTAAATATCAAACTTGCAGGTGAAGTGACTCGAGAACAAAAAGCGCAAATTGCGAAAGAGATTACAGAAACATTAGAACGCGTTGCACATAAGCCAAAATCATACACTTACATTACGTTTGAAGAAGTGGCATATGAAGATTGGGCGATAGCTGGCGAACTTTTAGGTTAAAACTTATGTGTGGCTGCTTTTTTAGATAGATAGGGTAAGCATGTTTGACCCTAAACCTATCTTAAAAAACCTGCCTAATCTGCCTGGTGTTTATCGCATGATTAACGCCTCGGATGAGGTGATTTATGTAGGTAAAGCCAAAGATCTTAAAAAACGCGTTTCATCTTACTTTAATAAAAACTTACCTAGTCCGCGCACGCGGATGATGGTGAGTAATATTGTCAAAATAGAAACGACCGTCACTCGTAGCGAAGCTGAAGCGCTACTTCTTGAAAATAACCTGATTAAAGGCTTAATGCCGCGTTACAACGTGTTGTTTCGCGATGACAAATCTTACCCTTACATTACCCTTACAGGCGATGAGTTTTCACGATTAGCCTTTCATCGCGGTACGCAGAGAAAAGGGAATCAATACTTTGGGCCGTTTCCTAATGCGGTTGCGGTACGAGAAAGCATTCAGTTGCTGCAGAAAGTATTCAAATTACGTACTTGTGAAAATACCGTGTTTTCCAATCGTAGCCGTCCCTGTTTGCAACATCAAATTGAGCGTTGCACTGCGCCGTGTGTAGGTCTGATTTCTGATGTTGATTACCTCAATGATGTGCATCAGGCGGCTTTGTTCTTACAGGGTAAAACCAATGAAGTGATCGATGCAATTGCAGAGCAAATGAACGTTGCTGCGGCAGATCAGGAGTATGAGCTTGCAGCTGTGTTCAGAGATCGTATGCAGGCGTTGCGGCAAGTGCAAGCTAAACAGTTTGTGAGCGATTTTAATGTGTCCGATGCTGATGTAATTGCTTGTGCTGAGCTACAAGGCCAGCATTGCATTAACTTGGTCATGATACGTGGTGGTCGACATTTGGGTGATAGAAGCTATCTACCTAAAAACACAGATGGTGAAACATTAGAAAATAGTGTGCAAGCATTTTTAGCCCAGCATTACGTGGCGCAAAATACGCCTCCTTTAATTGTTACGGGCATTAAGATTGAGACTGCAGTGCTTGAAGAAGTGTTGAGTGAACAAGCGGGTCGCAAGGTAAAGATCAATACTAATGCGATTGGTGATAAACGGGTGTGGCTAAAAATGGCGCAAACCAATGCTGAACTTGCTTTGAGCCAGCGTGCAGCAACCTCTGCTAATCAAACCGTAAAATTACTCGCATTACGTGAGGCACTGCATTTGCCGGAATCTACAGAGCGCATTGAATGTTTTGATATTAGTCACACAATGGGGGAAGCTACTGTTGGTAGTTGTGTAGTGTTTGATCGTGGCGATATGCAAAATAGTGAGTATCGTCGTTACAACGTGACAGGCATCACTCCTGGGGATGATTATGCTGCTATGCGTGATGTATTGACACGCCGTTACAAAAAAGTGGCTGCAGGCGAGGGGGTGAGGCCTGACTTGATTTTCATTGATGGTGGAAAAGGCCAATTGGGGATTGCGGTTGAAGTCATGGCTGAAGTGGGTTTGGAAGATATTCTGCTAGTGGGGATTGCCAAAGGTGAAGAGCGCAAACCAGGGTTGGAAACCATGATTTTCTCAGACACAGGTGAAATGCTGAATTTAGAAAAAGATAACAAAGGTTTGCATTTACTACAGCAGATTCGTGATGAAGCGCATCGGTTTGCGATTACTGGACACAGAGCTAAACGCGCTAAGGCCAGACTACAGTCTAGCCTAGAAGAAATTGAAGGTGTAGGCGCTAAAAGGCGTAAAGCACTATTGACGCGTTTTGGTGGTTTGGACGGTGTGAAAAGTGCTAGTATTGATGAAATTGCCAATGTTGAAGGTATCAGCCAGAGTTTGGCAGAAAAGATATACGGTGAATTGCATTGACTAAAATTTTTGCAAAGAGAGCTCGTTGAATGATTTGTAATGTTCCCACCATGTTGACATGGCTACGTATTTTGATGATTCCATTATTTGTGGGAGTTTTTTACTTGCCCACAGATACACGGCAGTTAGCGGCAATTCCAGCGCACTGGGTCAATGTGACAGCGACACTGATTTTTGCCATAGCTTCTTTTACCGATTGGCTGGACGGATATTTGGCGCGCAAACTTAACCAAACATCTGCATTTGGTGCATTTTTAGATCCAGTGGCCGATAAATTAATGGTAGCTGCTGCTCTGATTGTATTGGTGGAGTTTGAGCGTGTAGGTGCGATGATTGCTCTTATTATCATTGGCCGTGAAATTGCGATTAGTGCGCTACGTGAATGGATGGCAGGTGAGGGGCAGAGGAGTAGCGTGGGTGTTGCAATGATTGGTAAAGTGAAAACTGCCGTACAAATGGTTGCGATACTCTTTTTATTGTATTGGGATAATATTGATCTACTTGGTTTAACTGTTTTGCCTACTAAGCTGATTGGTCAAGTGCTTATTGCTGTTGCAGCATTCCTTACTTTACTATCCATGGCATATTATTTAAAAGCAGCTGCGCCAAAAATTCAGGCTAAACAGTAAGCTAGTAGTTTAATCTTACTGTCATATAGTGTTGACGGTTTTCTGAAAATCGCTATAATGGCGCCTGTCTTAACGCGGGAATAGCTCAGCTGGTAGAGCGCAACCTTGCCAAGGTTGAGGTCGCGAGTTCGAGCCTCGTTTCCCG
>CAYQZK010000121.1:0-5865 GCA_964422015.1 uncultured Methylotenera sp. | reverse complement strand
TTTTAGTTTAATTAATTCTAAAGTCGTTTTATCTGTAGCTTCTGTAAATTTCTCCCATAGTTCGTTTTTGATCAGCATGAGATCAAAACCTAACCAATCCTTAAGTTCTTGTTTTGTTTCTTTTAAATGATGTGCTGCGTCTATTAAATCACGCTGTAGAGATTGTTTGAGTTTGCTGACTTCGCCAGAGCTCATTTGCTTGAGAGTTTGATGTTCATGATCGTGATCAATGGCAAGATGTAAGCTGATATCGTGCAGTTTGGATTGTTCTAAGGCTTTTTCTAAAGAAGCCTCATAGGCCTCACCTACGGCATTATGGGAATCTTGATTTTGTTGAGAGTTATTCATGATAAGGCCTTTGTTAAGGTATTAAGTATTGTGTAGTTATGGTTCATTAACAGTTAACGCTATTTTTAATTGGATTTTCTAAAAATTTTAACTGGTACGGTTTCCTTTGCTTTAACTTCATGTCGTAGACAGGTTTGATCACAATCTAGATGTGCTTCATTTACGTGGCTAACTACATGTGGGTGAGCAGTGTTTTCACCATAAACATCCCATAAAAAATTACACTGCAACACAGAGAAACCTTTTTTGGTGATGCTGTAATAACTTGAAGCATCGTCGCCTTCATTAATAGACTGGCCATGAAATAAATGACCAGAATCGACTAAATGGCCAATCATTTCAATGTCTTGTGGGGAGCTGTCTAATGAGAAGGCACCATTTTTTGCGGCCCATAAGAGTAAGTCCATAGCGTCGCGACTGAGACATTTTTCATTTTCTTGCATATTGGTTAAATACTTTATTCAGAAGTTAAGTTGATTCTAACCCTTTGATAGAAATCAAGACAGTAAAAATAAAGATGATTTTGGAAGCCTTAAGATTGCGTTAAGTATTTTAATTTATTGTGTGCTTCATGCTGGCTTCGATAGAGAAATAAAAATGATGGAAAAAATCAGTTATAGCAGACGTAAAGTTTATGACCCTATTTTGCGCTTAATTCATCTATGTAATGGAATGATCATACTGTTTTTGATGATGACGATTTGGGTGTCTGAGTTATTTGAAAAAGGTGTGGGAGAAAAAACATTATGGCAGTTGCATATTTATTTAGGGTATGCGTTAGTGATAGGCATAGTGGCTAGGCTGTCATGGGGTATTGTCGGCCCGCATCATGCAAGACTTTCGGATATGTGGCACCCCGCGGCTTGGTGGAACGCCATTCGCCACTTTGAAATGAAAGCGAAACCTAGATTTGGTCATAACACACTTGCAAGTGGGGTTTATTTGTTAGTTTACTTGTTGTTGCTGGTAATGGCGTTGACAGGGTTAGGGCTTGCTGCTGTAGAGCATAGCATGGGGCCATTTAATGCATGGTTTGGTGATATGGCATGGTTAAAAGATGTTTTTGAAGAACCACATGAGCTTATTTATAACTTTTTAATGATCTTTGTTGTAGCACATGTCGCAGCCCTAATCTGGCATGAAAAGCAAGACAAAACACCGATCGCACAGTCGATGGTTTCAGGATATCAATATGAAGTTGAGCAGACAATTCAATAATAAAAGGAGCAAGATCATGCGTTATAAATGGTTTTTATTTGGAATGTTAGTAAGCGCTAACGTACTGGCTGCGACACCACAAGATTTGTTGAAGCAATATGAGGTGCAGGCTAAACAAGAGGCTCCTTCATTTGCAGGGTTTTCAGCAGACTTAGGGGCTAGTTTTTTTAAAACAGAGCGTATGCATAGTAATGGTCAAAAAGTAAGTTGTGCGACGTGTCACACGGCTGACCCAAAAAAACAAGGTAAAACACGGGCAAATAAAGTGATTGAACCTATGGCGCCTATAGTGAATGCACAGCGATTCACTGATGCGGCCAAAGTTGAGAAATGGTTTGGCCGGAACTGTAAAGATGTGCTGGAGCGCGCCTGTACCGCAAAAGAAAAAGGTGATTACGTGCAATATATGGTCAATGTGAAGTGAGGGAAATAATCATGAAAAACTGGATGCAATTTTTAGTGTTAATTACAACAATTACATCAACAAGTGCAATATTGGCTAGTGGAGGAGGTGAGACTGGTGGCAGTCAAATGTCTGCTGTAATGAATACTAAGTGGAAAGCAGAGTGCAGTAGTTGTCATATGCTTTATCATCCCGGTTTATTACCAGAGCGCTCATGGAAAGCTATGATGGGTGGCTTGGATAAACACTTTGGTGAGAATGCGAGTCTTGATCAAGTCACGCGCGATGAAATTACTCTATTTCTTGCAATGAACTCTGCAGATAAATTGGACAATCGTCGCTCTAATCGTATTAATCAATCAATTCCAGCAAATTCTTCGCCGCTCAGAATTAGTGAAACACGCTATTTTACAAGTAAGCATGATGAAATATCGACTTCCACCTTTAAGCGTAAAGCAGTTGGTAGCGCTGCAAATTGTATTGCCTGTCACCGTGGTGCTGAAAAAGGTGATTTTTCTGAATCTCAGGTAAGAATTCCGCGTTAATATTCTGTTATGAGAGTTCTATTAGTCGAAGATGATACTTTGTTAGGCGATGGCGTTCGTGCAGGCCTAAAGCTAGAAGGGTTTGCCGTGGACTGGGCACAAGATGGTCAGGCCGGGAAGCTCGCACTTGAAACAGAAAAATACGACCTGATAGTCTTGGATCTCGGTTTACCTAAAATCAGTGGTATGGATTTGCTTAAATGGTTGCGCGGACGTACTTTGAATGTGCCGGTACTTATTCTAACGGCGCGCGATAAAGTAGCAGATCGTATTGCCGGATTAAATACAGGCGCGGATGATTATCTGGTTAAGCCTTTTGATTTAGATGAGTTGGTTGCACGCTTGCATGCGTTGTTGCGACGTAGTGCTGGTCAAACCTCGCCATTACTTCTATGTGGCGATATTGCGCTAGACCCTGCTACGCATCAAGTGCGTAAGGATGGAAAAATTGTAGAGTTGTCGGCTCGTGAATTTACACTGCTGCATGAGCTACTGTTGCATATAGATCGCGTGCAATCTCGTGAGCAGTTAGAACAGCACCTCTATGGTTGGGGTGAAGAGGTGGAAAGTAACTCAGTAGAGGTTCACGTACATCATTTACGAAAAAAATTAGGTGCAGAATTAATACGCACGGTTCGTGGTGTAGGGTATGTCATCGATAAGGACTTATCGAAATAATGCACTCGCTTAGATTACGTTTGATTTTATTGTTGTTTATTGGCCTTGGTCTGACTTGGTTAGTTTCGGCATGGTTTACCTATAAAGAGGCGCGGCATGAAATAGACGCCCTATTTGATGCTCAGCTTGCTCAATCTGCTCAGGTGCTACTTGAAACAACTCGTCACGAACTACACGAAAGGATTGAGCGTGGCGACGATGAAATGCCTACTTATCATGAGTATGAGCAAAAGCTAGCTTTTCAAATTTGGGATAAAAGCAAATTGCTGCTTCGCTCACCAACAGCGCCAATGAATGCAATGGCAGAAGCCAAGGCAGGATACAGTGAAATAAATATCAATAATCAAACTTGGCGTGTGTTAGCCCGATGGGACAAGCATGAAGAGTTCATGATACAGGTGGCTGAACCAATGACAGGGCGTGAAGGATTGGCTCGGCACATTACACTCAAGATGCTACTTCCAACTATTACCGCTTTGCCGATTTTGGCATTGTTAGTTTGGTTCGGGGTTGGTGCTGGTTTGAAACCATTACAACAATTAAAACAAGAGGTGAGGCAGCGTACAGCTAAAAGATTGGAGCCCGTTGATATGGGCAGCGTGCCAGAAGAAGTTGTGCCATTAACGCAGGCATTGAACGATCTCTTTACGCGCCTACAATCCGCTTTTGAGGGAGAAAGGCGATTTACTGCAGATGCTGCACACGAGTTACGTACTCCGCTTGCAGCACTTAAGATTCAAGCGCAAGTGGCATTACGCTCGACTAATGATGCGGATCGCCATTTGGCCTTAGAAAATGTTTTGCGTGGTACAGATAGAGCTACTAGATTGGTGGAGCAGCTACTTGTCTTAGCGAGAGTTGATCCTGAAACAGTTGCTGAATACTATAAGCCTGTGGCGTTACATGATTTGGCTACAAGAATAATCGCTGATTTGGAGCCATTGGCACATGCAAAGCAGATTGAGGTGATTCTTGAAAAAATATCAGATGATAATAACGTTATAACAGTTCATGGAGATGATGCTCAACTTGGCTTGCTGCTTAGGAATCTTGTAGATAATGCGATTCGCTATACTCCTAAAGGCGGGCAAGTTGTCGTGCGTATTAACAATCTTGATGGAGTTACGCTAGAGGTTTGTGATACTGGCCCTGGAGTACCAGAAAGTGAACGTGAAAAAATTCAGCAACGTTTTTATCGTATTGTGGGTAGTGGCGAAGAAGGAAGTGGCCTAGGCTTATCTATAGTGCGCCGTATTGCCGAATTACATGGCGCCCAGTTAGAGTTTACTGATAATCCATCAAAAATTGGTTTGTTAGTTAAGGTGCATTGGCATTTAACTTAAATAACAATTTAATTTCTACATTTCACCTTGACGCTTATTAAAAGCTCTGTATAATGCGCACCTCTCTAACGCAAAGCGTGATTGAGAATGAAACGAAGTGAAGCACTTTGTTTTTTAGAAACTGATCTTTAACAATATAACAACTGATAAGTGTGGGTGCTTGTGGAACTGGACAAGCGTACTTAGACGCAACTTACTTATTCATGTTTACATGAATTTAACTAAGTTGTTTGGTTTAGGTGTCGCCTCAGAAAAACAAGTGCTTACACTTAGATTTATGACAAGTATGTAAAGGTTCTTAGAAATAAGAATCACAATCAGACCTTGAAATGAATTTGAGTACTCAACTTAATAATCTTAAGTTGATAAAGCAAAAGCGAAATACCACCTCGAAAGAGGAAAAAGTAATAGTCATACATTAAACTGAAGAGTTTGATCATGGCTCAGATTGAACGCTGGCGGAATGCTTTACACATGCAAGTCGAACGGCAGCACGGACTTCGGTCTGGTGGCGAGTGGCGAACGGGTGAGTAACATATCGGAACGTATCCAATAATGGGGGATAACTAATCGAAAGGTTGGCTAATACCGCATACGCCCTACGGGGGAAAGCAGGGGATCTTCGGACCTTGCGTTAATGGAGCGGCTGATATCTGATTAGCTAGTTGGTGAGGTAAAGGCTCACCAAGGCGACGATCAGTAGCTGGTCTGAGAGGACGACCAGCCACACTGGAACTGAGACACGGTCCAGACTCCTACGGGAGGCAGCAGTGGGGAATTTTGGACAATGGGCGCAAGCCTGATCCAGCCATTCCGCGTGAGTGAAGAAGGCCTTCGGGTTGTAAAGCTCTTTCGCAAGGGAAGAAAACTTACTTTTTAATAAAGAGTGAGGTTGACGGTACCTTGATAAGAAGCACCGGCTAACTACGTGCCAGCAGCCGCGGTAATACGTAGGGTGCGAGCGTTAATCGGAATTACTGGGCGTAAAGCGTGCGCAGGCGGTTTTGTAAGTCAGACGTGAAATCCCCGGGCTCAACCTGGGAACTGCATTTGAGACTGCAAGGCTAGAGTGTGTCAGAGGGGGGTGGAATTCCACGTGTAGCAGTGAAATGCGTAGAGATGTGGAGGAACACCGATGGCGAAGGCAGCCCCCTGGGATAACACTGACGCTCATGCACGAAAGCGTGGGGAGCAAACAGGATTAGATACCCTGGTAGTCCACGCCCTAAACGATGTCTACTAGTTGTTGGTGGAGTAAAATCCATGAGTAACGCAGCTAACGCGTGAAGTAGACCGCCTGGGGAGTACGGTCGCAAGATTAAAACTCAAA
>CAYQZK010000120.1:0-6024 GCA_964422015.1 uncultured Methylotenera sp. | reverse complement strand
GCAGAAAACGTAGCACTTGATCAAATTGCCGAGTCGTTTGGCACACCTTCTTATGTCTATTCAAAATCCGCGCTGGTGCAAGCTTTTGAGCAATTCAGTGCAGGTTTCAAGGGCACCGATCATTTAATCTGTTTTGCGGTCAAATCTAACCCTAATCTTGCCATTTTGAACCTATTTGCCAAGCTTGGTGCTGGCTTTGACATTGTTTCTGGTGGTGAACTAGCGCGCGTTTTAGCAGCTGGAGGTGACCCCAAAAAAGTAGTGTTCTCAGGTGTGGGTAAAACTGAAGCTGAAATGCAGGCTGCATTAAACGCAGGTATCTTATGCTTCAACGTTGAATCTGCCAGCGAGTTATTACGCTTAAATGATGTGGCCAGCTTTATGGGTAAAGTGGCACCAATATCACTACGGGTAAACCCTAACGTAGATGCAAAAACACATCCTTATATTTCAACCGGCTTAAAAAATAATAAGTTTGGTGTGGCTTACGAAGATGCGCTGGATATTTACTTGCAAGCTGCCGCAATGCCTAATATTGCGGTGCACGGTGTAGATTGCCATATCGGCTCGCAAATTACAGAGTTATCGCCATTTTTAGATGCATTTGATCGCGTATTGGCACTGGTTGATGCGCTTGAGAAAAACGGTATTCATATTCAACATATTGATGCTGGTGGTGGCATTGGCATTTGCTATAACGATGAAACGCCGCCAGATTTCAGCACATATGCCGCTGCAATGCGTGAAAAACTCGGCACGCGTCAAGTAAAACTGGTTTTTGAGCCTGGCAGAGCTTTAGTGGGCAATGCTGGCGTTTTACTCACGAAAGTGGAGTACTTAAAGCGCACTGAAACCAAGAACTTTGCCATTGTTGACGCAGCCATGAATGATTTAATGCGCCCTGCGCTTTACGACGCATTCCACGATATTAAAGCGGTACATCCACACAAAAATCATCCAGAAATTCAAGCAGCTAATTATGAAATCGTTGGTCCCGTATGCGAAAGCGGCGACTTTTTAGGTCACGATCGAACGCTTGCTTTGCAAGAGGGCGACTTGCTTGCCATCATGTCTGCTGGTGCTTATGGCATGAGCATGTCTAGCAATTACAACACTAGACCGCGTGCTGCTGAAGTGATGGTTGATGGCAAACACTGCCACTTAATTAGAGAACGTGAAGTTATTGAAAGCCTATTTGCTCTCGAAAAAATTCTACCTAACAATTGATTAAAGATCACAATCTAAATTTTCACGCTTGCACACAACTTCAACTGAGCGTAAATTTTCACTTCCAGTAAACATTAAATTACTGGGAAGTTAAAATTTTAATAATGCAGATTGAGGAGAAGAAATGAGAAAGCTTTTATTAGGTTTACTGTTTGCTCTTGCTTTTAATGCACTACCAGTGGCATATGCTGAAGAAACATTGCCAGAAATTGCACCTGTAGATGATCCAGCGTTACCGCCATTGACCATCGACACTTCGGTTGATGCTCAGTAGTTAAAATTTCCAGTATTTAAAACTAAAAAGGCGAGATATTATGTATCTCGCCTTTTCTATTTACCCAGTCTCTTCAGCAACGTAATTTCCGTCTTAATCAAAAATTACCGTTTTATTCGCATAAAGCAAAATTCGACTTTCAATATGCCAACGCACCGCTTTTGAAAGCACAACGCGCTCTAAATCACGGCCTTTTTGAATAAGATCTTCCACTTGGTCACGATGCGATATACGATCAATATCCTGCTCAATAATTGGCCCCTCATCCAGCACTTCCGTTACATAATGGCTGGTAGCACCAATCAATTTCACTCCACGCTCAAAAGCTCGATGGTAAGGCCTTGCGCCAATGAATGCTGGTAAGAATGAGTGATGAATATTAATAATTTGCTTGGGGTAACGTGCTACAAAGTCTGGAGACAAAATCTGCATGTATCTTGCAAGCACAATCAAATCAACTTCATACTTTTCAAACAAAGCGAACTGCTTAGCTTCCGCCTCCGCTTTATTATCTTTACTCACTTCAATATGATAAAAATCTACGCCATAAAAATTTGCTAATGATTCAGTATCACGATGATTACTAATAATGAGTGGTATTTCACAAGCTAGCTCACCACTTTTATGACGATGCAGCAGGTCTGCCAAACAGTGATCATATTGCGACACCATAATGGCAACACGCTGTGGTTTTTGTGAAAGTTTAAGTTGCCACTCCATCCTGAAACGACGCGCTATTTCCGCAAAATGCTGATCAAACTGAGCAGGATCAAAAGAAAAACCGGCTAAATCCCACTCAACTCGCATCAAAAACAAGTTGTTTTCAGCATCTTGGTGCTGATCTGCATGCAAAATGTTGGCATTGTGTTGATACAAAAAGTCGGCAATTGCAGCAACAATGCCTTTGCTATCTGGGCAGGTAATCAATAATGTTGCGGTATTTTTCATATTTTAAGCGTGCTGGAAATTTAAGCACATCCTGATTTAGGTTAATATGCGTATTATACCTTCAAGTGAATTTAATCAAAAAAACGTGCGTATGACAGACCATCCATCACTCGACATTTTATTAGCAAACCCCCGTGGCTTTTGTGCTGGTGTTGATCGAGCCATTATTATCGTAGAGCAAGCCTTAGAAAAATTTGGGGCACCTATTTATGTGCGCCATGAAGTTGTGCATAACAAATTTGTTGTAGATGAATTGCGTGCCAAAGGTGCTGTTTTTGTTGAAGAGCTTGATGAAATCCCTACAGGTAGCACCGTCATTTTCAGTGCCCATGGCGTTTCAAAAGCTGTCCGTGCCGATGCTGAAGCTCGCGGTCTCATTGCATTTGATGCAACATGTCCGCTAGTCACTAAAGTACATATTGAAGTAGCCAAAATGCGTGCTGCAGGCATGGAAATCATTATGATAGGCCACAAAGGACACCCAGAGGTAGAAGGCACAATGGGGCAAATTGAAGATGGGGAAGCTGAAAACACTTCATCAAACAATGGGATGTATCTAGTCGAAACACCTGAAGACGTTACTAATCTGATAGTAAAAAACCCCTTAAAATTAGCTTTTGTCACCCAAACAACGCTTTCAACTGACGATGCAACCTCAGTGATTAATGCATTAAAAACAAAATTTCCAAAAATTAATGCCCCTAAAAGTGATGACATTTGTTATGCCACACAAAATCGCCAAGATGCCGTTAAAATTATGGCAAAAGACTGTGATTTGGTGATTATTGTCGGCTCACCAAATAGCTCTAACTCAAACCGCTTGCGTGAAGTAGCGGAAAATCAAGGTGTTGAGGCCTACATGGTGGACAATGCTAGCTTCCTCAAACAAGAATGGCTTAACGGGAAGAAAAAAATCGGTGTTTCTGCCGGTGCATCAGCACCTGAAATACTGGTTAAAGAAGTGATTGCGGCCTTACAACAATTTGGTGCGAATAACGTACAGGAACTACAAGGTGTAATTGAGAGCGTCGTATTTCAACTCCCCAAGAACCTCACTAACGCAGTTAAAAAATAATTGAACACTTATAAAACCCCTATTTCGGTATTGGTCCTAATTCATACGCCAGAATTAAAAGTGCTGATTATGGAACGTGCCGACAAGCAAGGATTCTGGCAGTCGGTCACGGGTAGCCTAGAGCAAAATGAATCGCCGAAAGAAGCTGCAATTCGCGAGGTGCGCGAAGAAACAGGCATTGATGCCACGCAATTTGATTTGCAGGACTGGCAAGCTTCTAATGTTTACGAAATTTACTCCCATTGGCGTTATCGCTACGCACCAGGGGTAACGCATAATACTGAACATTTATTTGGTTTAAGCTTACCCGACATCTTACCCATCCAGCTAGCACCAAATGAACACGTACGATACGAATGGGTCGATTGGCGAGAGGCTGCACATCGCGTTTTTTCTTGGACAAATGTAGATGCGCTAAAAAGATTAGGCGAGCGCCATCAATCGCGTTATAAAATATAACTTTTACGCAATCAAACATAACACCGAACCATCCAAACTCAATCTATGCAAACTGAATCTATCTCATCCGCACCCATTAAATTTGAACGTTTTCAAGCCGCAGAAGATGCCGACTGCCAACGTCGTATTATTGCGGCTAAGCAAAAGTTAGGCTCTCGCTTAGTGATTCTAGGCCATCACTACCAAAATGAAGGCGTTTATCGACACGCTGATTACACGGGTGACTCGCTCAAGCTATCGCGCTATACCGAAAATCTTGATGCGGAATACATCGTTTTTTTAGGCGTACATTTCATGGCAGAAGTCGCGGACATTTTAAGCCGCCCAGAACAAATTGCGATTCTGCCAGACCTCGCCGCTGGCTGCTCCATGGCTGACATGGCAAACCTTGCCAAGGTTGAACGCAGCTACCGCGAGCTAAATAAAGTGCTTAATTTTGACGAGCAAATCACCCCTGTTACTTATATCAACTCTGCTGCTGACCTCAAAGCCTTCTGCGGTGAGCACGGCGGCATTGTATGCACTAGCACCAACGCCCCTAAAATTCTGGAATGGGCATTTGCACAGCGCGAGAAAGTGCTGTTTTTCCCCGATCAAAATCTTGGACGCTGGTCTGGCCATAAAATGGGCATACCTCTGGAACAAATGCCTATCTGGGATCCAGATCAACCTATGGGCGGCCTAACCGTTGAACAGATCAAAAACGCAAAAATCCTGTTATGGAAAGGCCATTGTGCCGTGCACCAAATGTTCCGCCTGCAAAACATAGAAAAATTTCGTGCGGAACATCCGGATGGCTTTGTCATTTCACATCCGGAAGCACCATTTGAGGTATGCCTGAACTCTGATTATGTAGGCTCCACCGAATACATACTAAAAACTGTCAGCGAAGCTCCAGCCAACACCAAATGGCTAGTCGGCACGGAGTTGAATCTAGTAAATCGCTTAGCAGAGAACATGAAGTCCGAAGGCAAACTGGTCCAGTTCATGAGCCATGTGGTTTGCGAATGCTCAACCATGGCACGTATTGATCCACAGCATCTGGCATGGACGCTAGAGAATCTAGTTGCGGGCAACGTGGTCAACCAAATCAAAGTGCCGGAACATGAAGCCAAGCTTGCCAAACTAACGCTAGAACGCATGCTAGCAGCCTCTTAAATGACAGACCTCAACTCCTGCCCCCTCTGCCAACCATGCCCGCATGTTGTTTTATGGCAGGACGATTTTTGCCGCATAGTATTGTTGAACGATGCAGATTACCCTGCATATTGCCGTGTAGAACTACTCGCGCACGTTAAAGAAATGACCGATTTGCCGTCAGCACAGCGGGCGCGCATGATGAAAACTGTTTTTGCCGTTGAACTAGCACTCAGAGAACTATTCAATCCAGATAAAATTAATTTGGCTAGTTTGGGCAACAAAACACCGCACATCCACTGGCATGTCATTCCTCGCTTTGAACATGACAAACATTTCCCAAACTCACACTGGGGTGAGGCGCTACGCGACAGCCAGCCTAACCAGCTTGATGAGGAAGAAATCGCAGAGCTTAGCAGTAAAGTTAGCGCCCACATACAATGTGAACTTTATTCTACCAACTAAACAACTAACCTATCGACCACCTTGCCATTCATTAGGTGAGAGTCAATTATCTCATCAATATCTGCATTATCAACAAAGGTATACCAAATTGCCTGCGGATAAACAACTAGCAAAGGCCCCTCACCACAACGGTCAAAACAGCCGGCGCGGTTAACCCGTACTTTTCCTGTACCATTCAGGCCCAGTTTTTTTACACGCGCTTTCATGTAATCAAACGCGGCTTCTGCGCCCCTACCCATACAGCAATCGGAGCCGTCATCGCGCTGGTTTAGGCAGAAAAAAACATGGTGCTCAAAATAATTAGTCATGGATGGGCCAGCCGTTGATTCATCAAATTAATGCTTTACACAAAATAAGGTTGAAATTAAAGACCGATTTTAAACAACAGAAAGCGATTTAAATGCTTTTTTAGCCGCCGCTATAGTCACAGCAATATCTT
>CAYQZK010000119.1:0-6093 GCA_964422015.1 uncultured Methylotenera sp. | reverse complement strand
CAAGCGGCAGTATATTGATGTTACCAGCCACGCTAAAGCTTATCCAACAAGGCAATGCAAAAAAAGGAGATGTGCTAGGAATTGCGCGAATTGCAGCTATACAAGCCAGCAAAAGAACGGCTGACCTAATTCCACTATGCCACCCTATTGCTCTGACTCGTGTTGCCGCCGAATTTGTGATTGATGAAACAACCAACAGCATCACCTGCACCGTAACCACTGAAACTTACGATAGAACAGGTGTCGAGATGGAGGCACTAACGGCAGTTAGTATAGGCTTACTTACCATCTATGATATGTGCAAAGGGGCAGACCGAGGCATGACCATTAGTGACATTAAACTTCTTGAAAAACATGGTGGCAAGTCTGGTGATTGGGTGTCTAAATAAAATGACCAATAAAAAACCCAGCCTAAGCTGGGTTTTTCGTGTTACTTGAAGAACAATAATTATTTGTTCATTACGTACATCGTTACTTCAAAGCCAAAACGCATTTCTGTAGCAGCTGGTTTAGTCCACATAATATTCTCCAATGTCTTATCTGTTTTGAACCGACAACATGTCGTGTTCGAGTGAGTCCATTATGCGCTACGTTTAAAAACCAACACTATTGCAGTTCATGAATAAGCACTAAGTAAAATCATGAACTGGCAAAAGTCACTGCATTTATTCATGTACTAAATCAAAAGAATTGATGCCGCCACCAAGCTCGTCCCTATTGGCTTGCAGAGTATATGCTACAAACGATTAAGGCGAAGTAAGTATAGGCAAACCCTGCTTATTCAATTTTGCCACATGAATATTCCAGCTCAATTCAGAGGCTGGTGAAATCAATAACTCTAATGCCCAGCCGGTATTAGCATCCTCATCGTCAAAACCGTTAAATACAAAATTGCCTAAACTATAAAAAATTGGTTTTCCTTTATACACCTCTATATTCTGCGTCACATGCGGATGACCACCAACAATCACGTCGGCACCAGCGTCAATCATCAAATGCGCCAAACGTTCTTGTCGTGAAGTCGCCTGCTTTTCATACTCCCAGCCCCAATGCGGATAAACAATAACAATATCAGCGTGATATTCATTTTTAGCCTTTTTAATATCATGCACGACATAATCGTCATCGCTCCAAGCTGTTCCTGCTCGGTCACTAAGCGCCTCAAAACTTCTTGGGAAAAATTCGTTATAGCCAAGAATAGCAATTTTCTTACCTCTAACCTCAACGATGTAAGGTTGATGTGCCGACCGAATCTCTTTGCCTCCTCCAAAATAAGCCACACCATCCCTATCGAGAATATCCAGCATATTTGAAAAAGCCACAGGACCATAATCACCCGTGTGATTGTTTGCCAGAGAAACGGCATTGAAATAGCGCTTCAATAGCTTAGTGACACGAGGATGTGCTCTGAATACATAAGGCTTATCTTCAGCTTTACCCGTATTGCCAACCACGCATTCAAGATTGCCGATACGCACATCAGCACGCTTAAATAGCGCATCAAATGAACGAAATGGATTGCCACCCTGCTTAATCACCTTGCCCGGCACTTCATCCAACATCACATCACCCACAAACAGCATACGAATATCCTGTTCTTCTGCCGATGCAACAGCACTAAACAAAAATAACGCCCCTAAAATAACAAGCTTTTTCATATAAGCTCCGCTAGTCATAAACACTCCCTTAACGGCACGCTAAGCGGCATTGAAAAATAAGCTCACGCTCTAAATAAGTGTCATAAACGCGATTCAAACCAAACTGATTGTGTGGCGGCGCACATTTACTCTCAGACGCAGCATACTCAGCAGCATGTATCAAAACGTACCGATCCTTAGATTCATAATAAACATACGTTTTCAATTTATTAGCAGGCTGTAAAAACTGCGCGGTAAAACGATAATCGCCTCGTAAATCTATATTGGTTAACTGATAAGGATCTTGCACTGGCTCCAGCTTCACTGTTGTCACTTGGCTCGCATACTCAATATCACACAACACTTCATTCGCCGTCGCCAGTGTCGATAAAAAAATCATTGCCACAAAAATAATTAGCTTCATTGATTAGCTTCCTTAAAATTCTAAAGGATTAACATCCACCGACCAGCGCACCTTGGCCGCGATTGGAAGCCCTCTTAGTTGAGCGCATAAATGTTTGAGTAATTGCTGTAAAGCAGGTCGATGACTCGCTTGCATCAGAACGTGCGCCCGCTCCATACCTTTTAAGCGCTCCATTTGCGGACGTACTGGGTCATACACCAAAACCTGACTTTCAAAACTGCGAGCAAGCTCGAACGCCTGCTGCAAAAACTGCTGCACTAATGAATAGTCATTAGCCTCAGCACGCAATAAGGCCATAAAAACATAAGGCGGAAACTGCACTTGCTCACGCTCTTGCAACATGGTGTTGGCATAGCTTACATAGTCTTGCACACGTAATGCATTAAACAGAGCGTGTTCTGGAAATTGCGTTTGAATAATCACCTGCCCAGCCTTATCAGCGCGACCTGCGCGGCCAGCAACCTGCATCAACTGTGCAAACAAACGTTCGCTGGCACGAAAATCGGGGCTATGTAGTGCACTATCAGTATCAATCACACCTACTAGCGTCAAATTAGGAAAATCATGCCCTTTAGCCAGCATTTGCGTACCCACCAAAATATCAATTTCCTGATTGTGTACCTGATCTAAAATCTCAACCAAGGCATCTTTCCGGCTGATACTATCGCGGTCCACTCTGGCAATTCGCGCGGTAGGTAGTAACTGTGCCAGCGTTTGCTCTAAACGTTGTGTGCCATGACCTGTTGGATGCAAGTCTGCATTACCGCAACTTGGGCATTGATTTGGAATACGCTGCTCATGTCCACAATGATGGCAACGCAACTTTCTCTGCCCCAAATGCACCACCATTTTGCTACTGCAGCGCGTACAAGGGGCAATCCAATGACAAGCAGAACATAGCAACACCGGTGAATAACCACGTCGGTTAATAAACAGTAAGCTTTGCTCTTTGCGCGCTAATCTTAATTTTAAAGCAGCAATCAATTGCGGCGTGAGCCCCTGCTGTAAATGCACTTTAGTGGTATCAATACACTCAATATTCGGCAACTGTGCCGCCGTCACCGCACGCTGACGCAAACTGAGCAGGCCGTATTTATTGGCCTGCTGCTTACTGGCCGTCGCGTTATGCCAACTCTCAAGCGCAGGCGTTGCAGAACCCAATACCACAGGAATATTCAAGCGCTTGGCACGGACCAAAGCGACATCGCGCGCATGGTAGCGCATGCTGTCTTGCTGCTTGTATGAACTATCATGCTCTTCATCAATGATAATGAGTTTTAATTGTGGCAATGGCGTAAAAATCGATAGCCGCGTACCAATGACGATTTTAGCCATACCAGACTGCGCCAACTGCCAATTATGTAAGCGCTCGCTCTCACTCAAGTTGCTGTGCAGACTGACTAGATGAAAATTAGGCAAACGACTTCTAAAGCGCGCCTCCAGTTGAGGCGTTAAATTAATCTCTGGCACCAGTACCAATACTTGCGCATCATTCTGCTGTAAGGCGTGTTGTATCAATCGAATATAAACTTCGGTTTTACCGCTGCCCGTAATGCCATGAATCAGCCAAGCTTTAAAAGTCTGTGAAGCTTGCACAATCTGCTCTACAACTAAGGTTTGCTCTTCGTTAAGCTCAGGCTGAGGCGCAATTGGCATATCAGGCACGCGCGCTGTGGCTAATACTTGCTGTGCGCTTGCCAAGCCATCTAAAACAAGTTGCTTGGCTACTTTTCTTGCACTATTAGAAATGGCGTCTAATGCCGCTTCATTAAGCACTTCAGACGCTTGCAAAGCCGCTAAAACACGACGCATCACTTGTTGCTTTTTGGGAATTTGCTCTAAATCTACTTGCCGCCCTAACTCCGTTAACTGATAGGCATATTGCTTACGTGACACAGCTGGCATAATTTGGCGCAATCGCGCTGGCAAAGCGGAAAGCAGTGCCTGACCAAATGGATATTGGTAATAATCTGCGCTAAATTTAATTATCGCTAAAGTTTCTGCGTCGATTGCAGGCTCATCAACAAACGCTTGCGTAATGGGTTTAAGCTTTTCAATCGCAAAGTCACTGCTATCTGATTTTGCAACCACAATACCAATCTGGCTACGTTTTCCAAACGGCACCAAAACGCGCTGACCGATTTGCACGTTTTGACCTGCACTTAAATAATCGAACAAGCGATCTAAGGGCAAATCCAAAGCAACTTTTAAAATAGGTTTAGGCAATGCAATGTTTGAATATCAAGTGATTAAAGAAAAAGAGTCGCCAGTAGGTTAAAATACTGCTCTTAAATTATTAACTTAAGCGCGAATTAGTTTTGAAAGCACATCTTACCGAATTACTAGCCACTGCCGCAAAAAGTATTGCTCCAGATACGGCTAATTTAAGCATTTTATTAGAACGCCCAAAATCAGCAGAGCATGGCGATTTTGCCACAAATTTGGCACTGATTTTAGCTAAACCTCTCAAACAAAATCCACGAGCGATTGCCACACAAATTATCGCTGCATTACCGGCTAGCCCCTACATCACTAAAACTGAAATTGCTGGCGCAGGCTTTATTAATTTCTTTTTAAGCCCACAATCCAAACAAGTTGTGGTGAAAGAAATCTTAACCGCCGGCGCACACTATGGCCGCAACAACAGTGGTGGCAATCAGAAAGTACAAGTTGAATTCGTATCAGCCAACCCTACCGGCCCTCTACACGTTGGTCATGGTCGCGGCGCAGCGGTCGGTGATTGCTTGGCACGCTTGCTTGATGCCAATGGCTGGAACGTAACACGTGAGTTTTATTACAACGATGCTGGCGCACAAATTGACAACCTCACCATCTCTGTTTTGGCACGTTGTAAGGGTATCTCAACTGAACATGAGAGCTTTCCTGAAAATGGTTATCGCGGTGAATACATCAACGACATCGCTGCGGCATTTTTAACAAAACATACAGTCATTGCCGATGATATTGAAGTTACCGCCAGTGGTGACATTAACGATTTAAACTCCATTCGTGCTTTTAGCGTAGCGTACTTACGTCATGAACAGGATCTAGACCTTAAAGCGTTTCAAATCAAATTCGACGTTTTTTCACTAGAAAGTGCGCTATATACCAACGGCACTGTAGAGAAAACCGTACAGGCGCTGATTAAAAGCGGCCACACTTATGAAGAAAATGACGCACTTTGGCTAAAAACCACGGACTTTGGCGACGACAAAGACCGCGTGATGCGTAAAACAGATGGCGGTTACACCTACTTTGTGCCTGACGTTGCTTACCATACAGATAAATGGAATCGCGGTTTTGTTCGCGTCATCAATGAGCAGGGCGCAGACCACCACAGCACCATTACTCGTGTTCGTGCCGGCTTGCAAGCTTTAGATATTGGCATTCCACAAGGTTGGCCTGATTACGTCTTACATCAAATGGTGACAGTAATGCGCGGCGGTGAAGAGGTTAAACTCTCCAAACGTGCAGGTAGCTACGTCACCCTGCGTGATTTAATTGAAGAAGTAGGCTGTGATGCCACACGTTACTTCTTAGCCGCACGTCGTGCAGATTCGCAACTGGTATTTGATATTGATTTGGCGCGTAGCCAAAGCAACGATAACCCAGTGTATTACATCCAATATGCCCATGCACGTATTTGCAGCGTGCTCAGTCAGTGGGCTGGCGATGTAAGTAATTTGAGTAATGCAGATTTAACGCCACTCAATACCGCACATGAAACAGCACTCATGCAGCGCCTAAGCGAGTATCCAGAAACCGTTGCTAATGCTGCTACAGATCTTGCACCGCACGTTATTGCCAATTACTTAAAAGAACTGGCAAGCGATTTACACAGCTATTACAACGAATATAAATTTTTAATTGATGATGAACCTCTTAAACTAGCCCGCTTAAGTTTAATTAGCGCCACTCAGCAAGTGCTTAGAAATGGTTTAGATTTACTTGGCGTTGAGGCCAGACAAAAAATGTAATGCCATTTGTAACCAGCCCCACAAAGGCTGATTGAACAAATGCAATAAGGATAAA
>CAYQZK010000118.1:0-6163 GCA_964422015.1 uncultured Methylotenera sp. | reverse complement strand
AGCTCAGCAGCTTGCGCAACCATGCGACCAAACAGCGCAATATCAAGACCATCAATAGCAGGATTTAAGACTTTTTTAGCAAGTTTTTGAATATCTTTATCTTTAATTTTAGTGCTATCAAATCCTTGCTCTTGTGCAAAATCGGCAAACGCATGCGCTTCCCCTTCACTAAAAAAATGGAGGGTATCTTTTGAAAATGACGCCGCGACAGCTTGACCACACGCGTTGGCCTGCTCCTCATTTGCGCCAAGTGCAACGCAGGCACGACTGACATGATCCGCAATTTTTTTACTGCGAATAGCGAGTTTAATTCCAAAATCGTGCATCGCTAAACGCACAAAGCGTTTCCAGCATTGCGAACTCACCCGAGCACGCGCAACGCCCCCAACCACAGCCGATTTTGGACTCCCCACATCATCACGATTCAAACACGTGACGGGAAATGACTGCAAAATATGAAATTCGATAATTTGACCTTGTAAGGGATTACCTTCTGTTTGAAAAATCTGACCTTGAAGCGCATTATTACTCATGTGACATCCTAAAAAAAATAAAAAAAGTGATAAAAAAACACCCCCATTCTCATGGGGAAAATAGCGTATTTACAGTGGGACAATCTGCAAAAGTCCCGCACCAAACGCGCGGCCACGCCCGATGCCTTGCGTAAAACTTTGCACAAATTTAGCTTTATCACTCACGCGTAAACGCCCCAACACCTTAGCTTGCCCTTGTGTGATTTGGCGACCATCTTTGCCTGTAAATTGTTTCACGCAAATTCCCTCGACTTCTAAATGTGCGGCACTCACATCAAAACCCCATTGAGGGGCTTTTGATATAAACCATAAGGCAATCTCTTCACGCGTTCTGAGGGGGATGAGTTGACGACTTTTTGAATCACGTTTTGTCGGATTTACAATCACTTGAAAACGATAATCCGAATATTCTAAAAAAGTATCATCCATTTTTTTCACTGAAAGTTCGCCATAAATTGGCGCATTTGGCTGACGGTTAGACAACATTAAAATATTTCTTCCATGAAAATCACCGCCTTTATCCGCATATAAAATACCGCTCGACACGCTTTGATTTTTTTGCGACTCGCTGCGAATATCGTCAAATAAACTATACACAACGCGATGCAATGAATAAGCATCTGTTATTTTTAAGACTTTCACATCAGCGCGGGTAAGATGTAGCACGCTTGCAATCATCATGCGTTATCCTCGAGTGAATAATGACGATAAAAATTTTGTGCCCAACGTGATTTCACGCGTTGATTATCCAAATTGAAATAACGTAAATCCTGCAACAAATCGGCGTAATTCAATTGAATTTGCGCTTTAGCATGAATTAACCCAAACAAAGGCCGTAAAACGCGGCACACTTCCTCGACGGTGTCACAAGCCAGCAGGCGACGTAATTTTGCTTTTGCTTGATCACTTTCTTTTCCGTCATCATAACAACGCGCAATGGCTTCACCGATTCGCGTAGTGCCATTTTGCGTCACTTTCGCTTTAGCCATCGCGCTGGCAATTGTGGCATAAGGCGTGCGTTCATACGCTTTTTCAATATCAATAAACCGCGCCAAATATTCCCAACTCTGGTACTCCGTGGCTGCATTATCCGCACGTTTTAGCGCGGCGGCCGCGCCATTATTTTTTTGTGTCATATCAATGATAAATGCCACAAATTGTTCACTTTTATTAGGTTGGTTAACCTCACTCATACATTTGCCTCCGGTTGGGTATTATTTACATGTGTATTTTTTAGATAAGTGTTGAACTTAGGTAAATTTGCTGCCCACGCGTCAAGTTGACGGGCGGTGTCTTTTGGGCAATAGGTGCTGTAGGATAGGCTAGCGTAATGCGCGAACGTGTGGCGTAATACATCGGTTTGCGCTTTACCAACACCACAAGCATTAATTAACGATTGGAACTGACGCTCGGCAAGTTGCCAAAATAGCTGACTCGCTTGCGCGGCCTCATTTTTTCCTTCCGATTTTTGACTTTTAAAATACCCCATCGTCGCGCCATAAACCTGTTTAGCAAGTTGATCTAAATCTGTCATTTCTTGTTTGAGTTCGTGGTACCAATATTCACCTAAATCTGCATTATTAAGAAAAATAACGGATTCAACGAAATCATCACTGCCAGAGCAATATTGCTCACCAGCATTACTACTCACCCGCAAGCCACCAGACCATAAACCCATGTTAATCAAATGCGTGCGACGAGTGCGAGGCAAGCCCAATGTCAAATGAAAACAATCAAAGCCACTGCTACCTGCTGACATAAAACTGAGCATAGCCGTTAAAAAACGCCATGGTCGACGTTCAGTGTCTACCCATAACACCTTGGCATCTTTACCTGAAAAGTTAACGGCCACGCTCGGATCGATCATGCCGTCTTTATAACTTAGATGCGTAATACCCTCTGAATAGTGCAAGCCCTGTTCATTAAGTAAACAAAAACGTGATAAGGGTATGAGTCGCCCCATTAAACTGTTTTGTAACTGTTTTGCCTGCTCACATTGTTCACCTTCAGGCATGATTTCCCAAGGCGCCACGCCAAGTCCTGCCGTATAAGGCATGAATGCAATTTGTTCCTTTGTAAACAAATTGAGCCATAAAGTATCCAGCAACGTTTCCCCTATTAAAAAGTGATGTAAAAACCCCATAAATCCAATAGATGTTCCCGCTTTACCCGTGGCAGGCTTGCCTTTGTCCTTCGTTTTTCCTAAATAATCTGCCGATAAAACAATGGTGTTATCTGTTTTTTTACCCCCTAATCCAAATCCCATCAGCTGAACAATTAATATTGCTTTGTCTGCATCACTAAGCGGTGACTGTGTCTGAATGGCGTTTAAAACGGTGGTATTGCCTGTAGCAATTTCAGGTAATACGGCGCCAATACTTTGTGTGGCTGCCTGTGCAATTTGAGGCATCTGTAAAAATGGTTTTTCACCGTATAAATAAAAATGCGTATGCCATTTTTCTAAATACGCTAAACAGTGTTTTGCCAAACCATCTGTGCCTAGCGTACGCCACGCATAGTCATCTTCGGGTGTGCAAGCGGCTTGAGCAATAGCAAGCAGTAACTTAGTTAAGGCAATTTTTTGCACAGGATTGCCACCTAAGGCTTGATATGACCATTCACTAAAAATTTGCCTCAAACTCACACGTCCAACGTCCGCAATAGGTATCCACGGTTCATCAATTAAATTAAAATACAGTTCTGTCATTTTCTATCCTCTTTGTTAGTGTTGAATGTTGAATCTCGTTTTTTGGTCGCGCAGTACCCTATGCGCTCGTCATAGCGCAATTCATAAGCCTCACACGCAACGCCTCCACTAAGACTTTTTATGTCCCCACCTTCATCAACTAAGGCGACGCGCAACAGACTTTCGCCAAACGCAGGTTTCCCCAAATAGACAAACTCGCGCAGCCACTCGAGGTCTTTCATCGTTGTAGCAGTAGGCGCGTGGTAAATCGATACATTCACCACATTGCTCAGTATCGTGGCGGCAAGTTCACGCCACTGTTTTTTATCACTTGCCTTCACGCCACGCGGCAATCGTAATTTGTCGCCATTAAGTAATGTCATTTCAGTAACGTCATTACCTAGTTGATAACCGCGCAGCAATAACACTTGAACACTATCCTGCTCGCTATAACGTGTACTCGCGCTTTCGGGTAATGTTTGTCCGGCTTTTGATAAACCAATCGAGGCAAGTTGCTTTAATTTGTCACGCTCACGCTCTAATTCTCGTTGATAGCGAAGCATATTGCCTTGCTCAACGCGCGGTGAATAAGTAGCTTCAATAAATTCGCGGATTTGTTGTGGTAATACGATGGTTTTCACTGTTTGCCAAACAGCTAAACTTCTACATAAAATATAAGGTTTATAGACTTTTGCGCTATCGCCAAATAATGTGCAATCATCAATGGCTAACTTCAAATCGGGGGTTAATAACCATGCCTCACGTTTTGCATCGCGTGGGCGTTCATTGTCATGGCGCCATAATCTGCCAATGCGCTGAAAAAGAAAATCGGTTGGCGCAAATCGACTGACTAAAAAATCGGCATCAATATCTAATGATTGCTCTAATACTTGCGTTCCCACTAAAATGCGCCCTGTTGCTTGACGGGCAAGGGGATTATCTTTGCCATAAAGCCCGACCCATTGCTGTTCATTTTTCGCTCTATCGACTCTCAAGAAACGTGAATGCAATAAACCACATTCAATAGACGCATCAATTGCCGATAATTGACGAAAAATGGCTTGTGCCTGCGCCACGGTATTTTCAATCCATAACACTTGTTGCCCACTTTCGGCACGCGCTAATGCTTCATCAATGGCCATTTCATCGCGTTGACAACATGACAGCGTAACTGTTTGGGCATCTAATGTGTCAACATCTAATTCTTGAAAATTTCCTATATTGGGTTTTGCTGAAATGAGGGGATAATGTTGATTTTGCGTCGGGTAGTCGAGGAGCGTTTCACGGCGTTCTTGCGTGAGCGTCGCGCTTAAAATAATAACAGTGCAATGCAGTTTTTTGAGTGTAGACACGAGTTCATCGAGCAATTCACCTGTATAGGTATCATAACTATGTACTTCGTCGAGAATAACGACTTTGCCCGCCAAACCAAATGTGCGAACAAACCCATGTTTGACATTCATCACAGCCATTAAGGCTTGATCAATCGTTCCAACGGCAAACGGGGCAAGAATGCCGCGCTTACTTTGATCAAACCATGAACCGTTAGGATTGCCTTCAACGGCTAATTCTCTTTTTAACCACGCATTACTATGTAGTAATAACGCATTTTGATGCCCGCTTGTGGGTTCTAAAATTTTTGCTAAAAACGCATTCATGCGCTCGTGAATTTTGTTGGACGTCAGTTGCGTAGGCAACGCAAAATAAATGCCCGTTGCGTCACGCTTAGAAAGTAATTGATACGCGGCGTAAAGGGCAGCTTCGGTTTTGCCAATGCCCATTGGCGCTTCTAAAATATAAACGCCCGATTGTGTTACATGATGAAAAAACGTGGATTGGCTATTTTTAGGAGCGAAATTGAAAATATCGCTAAAACATAAATTCGGGATAACTTGCGGAGCAATAAAGCCTGCATTATCCAAAGCAAGATGAATAAGCGGTTTCCAATCATTGGCTGGATTATCAAAAAGTGAAGATGAACCAATCCAATCGGAAACTGTGGTTAATCCAGCAATAATTAACGCCTGTTCTGGCGTGTTGATTGATGGAAAATCGCAATTCAGCAATTTTTTTAATTCTAAAATTAACTGTTCACGCTGTTGTTGCCACGCTCTTCCACCATATACGGCATCATTTACCAACCCCGCCACATTTGGCAAATAACCGTGATGCTGTCCTAAAATTTCTGGAATAAATTTTCCAACCGCTAAATCACTTGCAGCAATCAAACTTACCCCCGCATGACCACCCCATTTTTTTTCTAACGAGGCATTGACCTGCGCTAGTTCAGGAATAGAAAGATGTAGTGCATCATGGATTTTTTTTTGAAAAGTAGGACTAATTTTGCCCAAATCGTGGCACGCGGCGATAAGTTCAGATCCATAGGGGAATAATTCTTTTTTTAGCACATCTGGCATACGCAACATTAACGCACGCGCCACTTCGCCCACAATATGACAATGATTAACGACATTTCGACCAGCGTAATGCTGTTGGTTATCAGAATAGGTTTTAGCTAAACACTGAGTAATTGAAAGCGCTTTTATGTCAAGCGATTTAGGAGGCAGTGAAGAAGGTCTGAGCATTTTTAGTCACACAATAATGAAAAAATATTTTCCATTTTAATGATAACCCTTCACGCCCTATTATTTTTTTATCAAAAATGTGAGCTATGTCACATTTTTGAAAACTAGCACCCAATTAGGAATATAACACGATTACAAATCAGACCCTCGCAACGCCAAACGCAAGCCTTTAAAACGAATCTTAATAAATGCGGCAACAACAACGATAAATAATCGTGTCATGATCTTGTAAAGTGATATCAAACCAATATTGTGTGTGGGATTGACGAAAGTCATAGGTAAAAGTGAGTAAATTTATATGGCTCATTTTACGAACCGTCCACTACCTCTAATTTTTTCATCAAAAAGTGTGACATACA
>CAYQZK010000117.1:0-6185 GCA_964422015.1 uncultured Methylotenera sp. | reverse complement strand
CTTATCGCTTCTTCAGCCGACTTTGTCATATCACCCACACTATTTTGTACATTTTTCGCACTACTTTTTAGCTTAGGTGTTATTTTTTTCAAATAGAGTGCAATAAAAGGCAAAATCGACGCAAACACTAAAGTTAAGCGCCAATCTAAATACAACATATAGCCAATTAAACCTAAAACCGTCAAAATATCGCGCAGCACATTTAGCCAAGAACGTGTAGTAGCTTGAGATAACCGCTCAACATCATATCCAAACTTAGAAACCAAGGACCCTGCCGAACGAGCGTCAAAGTAATTTACTGGTAACAACATCAATTTACTAAACATTTCTTTGCGAAAGTCTTCAACAACTCTGCGCGCAACAACACGCATCGTATACACAGAAACAAATCCGGCAACGCCTCTAGCAACCATCAACCCAAAAAGCATTAATGGCAAAAGAACGGCTTGCCCTGCAGACTTTTTAACAAAACCCTCATCCGTCACTTCTTTTATGAGCGCAAGAAAACCTGTATTACTCGCAGAAAGAATGACTAAAGATAGAATACTGGTAATAAAAACGTATTTGTAACGCCAAGCATGCTTAAATAAACGCAAATAGAGCTCTTTGGCGTTTGCAACTTCAGGTAGCTTTTCTTTTTTACGCCTAGACTTAGTCATTATTATTTGATTGTAAATGATAGAAGTGGTGATGTTTTTCTAAAACTGATGCACCGTGAGCTGACGGAAAAACTCCAAACCAGCCCACAAGTGAGAAATAGCCTATAGCCTTACTTACTACCTGTTTGCGTTGCAAATGTAATGTGTGTGTAACCAACTGCACGTGATGCTTCCATCACATTAACTACAGACTGGTGCGTACTATTTGCATCTGCACTAATGATTATCGTCGGCTCCTTACCACCATTAGCCGCAGCTTGTAAGGCTGAACTAATATCGGCCACAGTATTATTAGCTAGACCCTTACCATTAACTACATACTTACCACTAGCATCAACGCCAACTTCAATCGTTAAAGGTTTTTCTTGTGGAGCATTTGCTTCCGCAGTTGGCAAATTAATTTGCAATTCACTGGTGCGAGAAAACGTTGCGCTTACGACCAAGAAAATAATGATAACCAAGAGCACATCGATGAGCGGCACAAGATTCATCTCAAGATCTTCGTGACGCTTTCCTCGCTGAAAATTCATATCGCTTCCCTAAAACTCAATCAATAATTTCAAAAAGCTCAATCAACTGCGCTCGCCATGAAGAATTTCAACAAGCTTGATAGCCTGCTGCTCCATCTCCACCAGCAATCCGTCTACTCTAGTACGGAAATAACGATAAGCAATCATAGCTGGAACCGCCACAACGATACCCCCTGCTGTGTTATACAAAGCCACCGATATCCCTCGCGCAAATTGAGCGACATCATGACCTGTTGCGGTAAACGCACCAAACAACTCCACCATACCAATAACGGTACCTAGCAATCCAAGTAATGGTGAAACCGTTGCAATAGTTCCCAATGTAGAAAGATACTTTTCCATCTCATGCGCAACAACACGCCCCGTCTCTTCAATCGCTTCTTTAGTCACTTCACGCGAATTTTTAGAGTTTGACAGCGCACTTGCAAATATTTGACCAAGCAAAGAGTGCTGTTCAAGACGGGCTATCGTCTCTTTAGTTACACCACCCTTGCCTAACCAAGTCTGCACCTCAGACAACAAGTTTTGCGGAGCAACTACACTTTCACGTAATGCAAAAAAACGCTCACCGATAATCGCTAAGGCCACAACTGATGCAATGATAAGCGGCCAAATTGGCCATCCTGCCGCTAAAATAATTTGCCACACGGTGCAACTCCCTAAATTTCAAAAAAACATTAAATTGAGTCGATAAACACGACTACATTTACATCTGCGACACTTTAGCGTGTCGCCCCAATTTGAGCAAGCCTCTATTGTGGAATGACATCATGCCAATAACGCTTATATCTACCTCTCCAAGTTTCGATATCAATTTTTGGAAGAGCTTTTTGTTTAATAAAATTCAACTCCAAAGCGCCATGCTGATCCGAACGATACATCATAACGTTGGCAGATTGATAACGCGCAACAACTTCTGCAGCAGGATGTTTAAAGCGATTTAAATATCCCGAAGTAAATACAACCACACTGGGTGCTACCTTTGCAATTAACTCTGCAGATGAGGAGGTTTTACTACCATGATGTGGTGCAATAATAATGTCACTATTTAAAATTTCACTTTGGGTATTCAGCAATGCTAATTCAGTCGTTTTTTCTATATCTCCAGTTAAAAGTAAACTGCCAGACTGACTCCTTACTTTAATCACACAACTACGATTATTATCTTTAACACTTTCCGACTCATAACTTTCCAACTGCGGATGCAGCACTTCAAAGCTCACGTTATCCCAAACCCACTTTTGTCCCGCCACGCATTGAATACTTTCTATATCTTTTCTAGAAAACAAGCTAATAGGCAAAGAGCTTAGAAACCAATCGACCTGCATGTGTGTTAATACAGAATCCATACCACCACTATGATCACTGTCGTTATGACTAATAACAAAACCATCTAATTTATAAATTCCTGCACCACGTAAGAAGGGTAAAACAATACGGGTACCAGCATCATTCTGTGCATTATATTTTGGACCAGCGTCGTACAACAATTGATGAGTAGCCGTTTGAATCACCACACTCAACCCCTGCCCGACATCTAATACCGTTACTTTCATATCGCCTAAAAGAGGCCTAGCAGGGTTAATCAATACCATTGGTAAAACCCCAACTAAACCCAGCCAGCGCAAAGGAAAACCTTTTGGTAACAATAACCAAAGCACACCCATGATCGCTGGGAATATTGTCCAAACTGCTGGCGCATGCTGTTGCCAAGTCGCCATTGGCAACTCGCTAAGCCAAATCAGCGCCATCATGCAGAAATTTAATGCTTGATGCGATAAGTGAAGAGCCACATCTAAATGAAGAAAGCTGCCGAGTAGCGCCAAAGGTGTAACAACAAAGCTAATTACAGGTATGGCAAAAGCATTAGCCACTGGTGAAACAATAGAGGTTTGATTGAACATTACCAGCAATAACGGCAACATCCCCAAAGTTACCGCCCATTGCGTTTGCACTGCGCCTACCAACCAATGCGGCCGCCCCACGCGCGCACCTAGCGCATAAGCCAGCATTGCTACCGCGCCAAAAGATAACCAAAACCCAGGGGCCGTCACCGCCCATGGATCAAGCAATACAACAATAAACAAGGCAAATGCTAATACTTGAGAGATAAGTAACTGTCGCCCCGACCACAATGCCATTGCAAACACCATCAGCATATAAAACGTGCGCTGTGTAGGCACCGAAAACCCGGCAACTAGCGCATAACATAGTGCTGTCACCACACCTGCTAAAGTAGCCGCTTTGCGTGTAGGCAACATCAAAGTAAGCTTTGGACTGCGCCGCCAAAAAAATCCAACAACCGCAAATACCAAACCAGACAGCATCGTGATATGTAAACCTGAAATGCTGACTAAATGACTCGTTCCAGTCCGTAAAAACACCTGCCAGTCTGTTTGCTTAATTTGGCTATCATCTCCCATCACCAAAGCCTGAATAACCCCATGCAAAGGCTGATCAAACAATACTTTTGCAATACGCAGTTTGACAGTTTCACGTAGAGACTCAATAACGTACTGCGGGCGCCAAACAAAAGTACTTATGCGCTTATTCAAAGTTGCATTTTTAGCGCCACCTTTAATGCTACCTGTTGCACGCACATTTTCACTCAGCGCCCACGATTCAAAATCAAATCCATAAGGATTCGACGTACCGTGAGGTCGCTTTAATCGCACACTAAGTTGCCAGCGTTCCCCTGCTCGAAAATTTTGAGGTGCATTTTCTCTTAAAACCGAGTCACTTTCCTTATTAGCAAACACGGAAAAGTCTTCACGATACTGATTCAAACTAATATGTTTAGGAACAACGGCTTGGGGCGTGATAATTTTTTCAACATCAAACCGAATACGCTCTCCACGCTCGGTAATTTCTGGCACGCTAGAAACCACACCAACAATCACAATGGTTTTCTGCTCCCAGTCGCGGGGCAACTCATCACTCATGCGCCACAGCGCAAAACTACTTGCCCAACAAAAGCCAAACAGAAATGCAGCAGCAAAAAGTAACAACCTTTGCAACAGATTTGAGACACCTGCGGAAGGGATTAAACGTCGAGGAAATATAGCGAGAACGGCAATGACGACTAAAACAAACCATATCACTAGCAGTGAAATCAGGCTTGGCAATTGCGCCAACTGCTGCACACTCCAAACACCAAAGACAAACATTAGTGCTGGAAAAATCATGGTCAGATTTTTAAAAAGTGTTTAAATCAATTGAAATCTAAAGTAACTGCAATTGCCCATCAACCAATTTGTATTGGCGCTGCATTTTTTGCGCAAGCTCTAAATCATGCGTAACCACAACCAAACTGAGTTGCTGGGTTTGATTCATTTCAAGCAATAAATCAAATACGGCATGAGCCGTATGTCGATCCAAATTTCCAGTTGGCTCATCGGCTAATATGCATTGTGGCTTTGTGACCAAAGCACGCGCAACAGCAGCACGCTGACGCTCACCACCTGAGAGCTCGCCTGGCATATGCTCCATACGGTGTTGCAAGCCTACTTTAGTAAGCGTTTCAGCAGCTAACGTAAGTGCTTGCTCTCGTGCCATGCGTCGAATTAACAAAGGGAAGGCGACATTTTCCAGCGCCGTGAACTCAGGTAGCAAATGATGAAATTGGTACACAAAACCTAAGGACGCATTACGTAGCTCACCTTTTTTAGTTTCGCTCATCGCAGCAAGGTTTTGGTCAAGAATATGCACCTCGCCTCTAGTAGGCACATCCAAGCCCCCAAGCAAGTGCAACAAAGTACTTTTACCTGAACCAGATGCTCCGACGATTGCGATCTGCTCGCCTGCATTAACATTTAAATCAATGCCATTCAGCACAGCAACATCTAAACCTTGATAGGTTTTATGCAATCCATTACAAGAAACAATACTGTTAATACTCATGCTATTTCACTTCTAAGTTAATAATGACACGAAGACAAGACGCAGACAGTGCAAATGCACGGCAAGGCGCAGTCGACAAAGTCAGTATTGATTTAGAAGTGAAATTACTCATAACGTAAAGCCTCGGCAGGATTAATTTTACTAGCCTTCCAGCTTGGATAAAGCGTTGCCATTAAGCTCAAAACAAAAGACAAAATCACGATAGTGATAACATCTGACCAAATCAAATCTGAAGGTAAATCACTGATGTAATACACGTCTTTCGCTAAAAACTGTACGTGAAACAATTGCTCAATAAACGGGATAATCGTATCAATATTCAAGGCAATCACAATTCCAAATGCTGCGCCTAAAACCGTACCGATAACCCCAATTAGTGCGCCTTGCACAATAAAAATTGTCATGATGCTATGAGGACTGGCACCGAGTGTGCGCATAATTGCAATATCAGCTCGCTTATCTGTTACCGCCATCACTAAGGTAGAAACAATATTAAAAGCGGCCACTGCCACAATCAGCGTGAGAATAATAAACATCACCCGTTTTTCCATTTGTACCGCTTTGAAAAAATTAGCATGCTGCTGCGTCCAATCGGTCACATAATATGCACCGCCTTGCTCGTTTAGCAGGACATTAAGCGATGCGGCAATAGTCGGCGCATCAAATAAATCATCCAACTTTAAGCGCACACCCGATACGCTGTTACCCATACGGTACAGCTTGGCCGCATCATCCATATGAATCAATGCTAATCCGGCATCATATTCATACATGCCAATCTGAAATAAACCCACCAAGGTAAATTGCTTCAAACGCGGCACTATGCCGGTAGGCGTAAACTGTCCTTGCGGCGCCATCACCACCACTTTATCGCCAATTTGCAACCCTAAAGCAAAGGCTAAATCTGCGCCTAAAATAATGCCAAACTCACCTGAGCGTAAATCATCTAGGCTTCCTGCTTTCATATGACGACCTAAGTCCGCCACTTTATCCTCATCTGCGGGCAACACACCACGAATAATGGCACCCTGCACACCTTGTCCATAACTGAGCATGCCCTGCGCCGTGATATAAGGCGCACTTGCTAACACATGAG
>CAYQZK010000116.1:0-6220 GCA_964422015.1 uncultured Methylotenera sp. | reverse complement strand
TGATGTGCTAACTGCGCAAAGCTTTTTTGGATTGTGAAATGACTGAAGAATCAAAATATAAATTAAATTTACCTGAAACAACATTCCCAATGCGGGGTGATTTGGCAAAACGTGAACCTGCATGGTTAAAGCAATGGCAGGATAAACAGCTTTATCAACGCATTCGTAAAGCCCGCGCTGGAGCTAAAAAATTCATACTGCATGATGGCCCACCGTACGCCAATGGTGACATTCATATTGGTCATGCCGTTAATAAAATCTTAAAAGATATTATTGTTAAATCCAAAACCATGAGTGGTTTTGATGCCCCTTATGTGCCAGGCTGGGATTGTCATGGCCTGCCGATTGAGCTAGTGGTAGAGAAGAATCACGGCAAAAATATTGCGCCAGCCAAGTTTAGAGAATTATGTCGTGAATATGCGGCTGAGCAGGTAGAAAAGCAAAAGAAAGACTTTATTCGCTTAGGCGTACTGGGTGATTGGGATAATCCTTACCTGACAATGGACTTCAGAACTGAAGCCGACATTATGCGCGCTTTGGGTGATATCTATAAAAATGGCTATCTCTACCAAGGCAGTAAGCCTGTGCATTGGTGTGTAGATTGCGGTTCAGCCTTGGCTGAGGCTGAGGTGGAGTATGAAGATGTCAACTCTCCAGCCATCGATGTTGGCTTTAAGGTGGTGGATAGCACTGTTTTGAGTCAAGCGTTTGGTGTGGATGTTGCAAGCGATGCATATGCCGTAATTTGGACAACTACCCCATGGACCTTGCCAGCTAACCAAGCGGTGAGTGTCCACCCTGAGTTTGATTATGATTTGATACAGACCAGCAAAGGATTGCTCATTCTTGTGCATGAGTTAGCTGAGCGTACTTTAGTCCGTTATGGAGAAGAGGGTGCTCAGACTATTGCAACTTGCAAAGGCTCGGCATTAAAGGGTTTGCAACTTCAACATCCATTTGATAATCGTCAAGTGCCTGTGATCTGCGGTGACCATGTCACTACCGATGCAGGTACCGGGTTGGTGCATACCGCCGCCGCACATGGTAACGATGACTGGTTGGTGATGCGCGCTAATTTCCCTAATGAAAAACCACGTGTTTTGATGGGGGGCGATGGTAAATTTTTCAGTAGTGAGTTAGTTGAGTTTGAGGCGATTCGTGGTTTAACTCGGCAAGATGCAAATAAGGTTATTTTGACAGCCATGCAAGCAAGCGGCAATTTGCTTGCAAGTGCGCGCCTGAATCATAGCTTTCCACATTGCTGGCGCCATAAAACGCCATTGATGCAATTGGCTACACACCAATGGTTTATTGGCATGAATGAAACTGACGCTCAAGGTGTAAGTTTACGTGAGCATGCGAATCAAGCTGTTGATCACACGGAGTTCTTCCCTAGTTGGGGACGTGCGCGATTAGAAGCGATGATTAAAAATCGGCCTGACTGGTGTGTATCGCGTCAGCGAAACTGGGGCGTGCCCATGCCTTTGTTTGTGCATAAGGAAACAGGTGAGCCACATCCAAAAACACTAGAGCTGTTAGAGGTCGTGTGTAAACAGGTGGAAAACCAGGGCATTGAGGCTTGGTTTAGTTTAGATGGTGTAGCGTTTTTAGCACAATACGCAGCAGAACATGCTGAGCAATATAGAAAAATTAACGATACATTGGATGTCTGGTTTGATTCAGGTTCTACTCATGCCGCAGTGCTTAAGCGTCGCCCTGATCTAGCTTTCCCTGCTGATTTGTATTTAGAGGGCTCTGATCAGCATCGTGGCTGGTTCCAGTCGTCATTGCTAACAGGCTGTGCTATTGATGGACGTGCGCCATACAATGCCTTGTTAACGCATGGTTTTGTTGTGGATGGTTCTGGCCACAAAATGAGTAAGTCCAAGGGTAATGTAGTAGCGCCGCAAAAAGTGATGGATACCTATGGCGCAGACATTCTGCGTTTATGGACGGCCTCAACTGACTATTCAGGTGAGCTAACTATTTCAGATGAGATTCTGAAGCGTGTGGCAGAAAGCTATCGCCGTATTCGTAATACCTTACGCTTTTTGTTGGCGAATCTGGCGGACTTTGATGCGAGTAAGGATCTACTGCCAGTGACTGAATTGCTGGAAATTGATCGTTACGCTTTGTATTTAACGGATAAGTTGCAAACAGAGGTACTGGCAGATTATGACCGTTACGAGTTTCATTTGGCGGTGCAAAAATTTGTGAGTTTCTGCTCAGAAGATTTAGGTGGTTTCTATTTAGATATTCTGAAAGACCGACTCTACACAGCAGGTGAAACTTCGCATGTGCGCCGTGCTGCACAAAGTGCTTTGCATCACATTACGCATACGATGATGCGTTTAATGGCACCGATTTTGAGTTTTACTGCGGATGAGATTTGGCAAACGCTGCGCTTGGATGCAGAAAAAACGGTGTTTGAAGATATTTGGTATGCATTGCCTGCACATGGAATGAGTGATGAGCGTCTTGCTGCATGGCAGTCGATTATCAGTGTGCGTGGCCAGGCAGCTAAGGAAATTGAAGTGCTGCGTGGCGCAGGCCAAGTGGGTTCTTCATTGCAAGCGGAGCTAGATTTTTATGCGACTGAGACGACTTTCGACGCACTTAATAGCTTAGAAGATGATTTACGTTTTGTGATGATTACATCCAGTGCCAGAGTTTACAAAGTGGCGACAGATGCAGAACAAAGAATCGCGGTAACCCCAAGTGCCCATAAAAAATGTGATCGCTGCTGGCACTACCGTGCAGATGTGGGTGCAGATGCTGCACATCCTCAACTGTGTGGTCGCTGCTCAAGCAATTTGTTTGGTGCTGGCGAGGCAAGAACGCATGCGTAAATGGTTTGTGCTCAGTGCCATAGTGATTGCGTTGGATATTTATACCAAGCATTTGGTGCAATTGGCTTTTGCTTATGGCGACCAACTGACGCTGACCAGTTTTTTTGATTTGGTGCGTTATCACAACGAAGGGGCAGCATTTAGCTTTTTGGCCAATGCGGGTGGTTGGCAAAAGTTATTTTTCAGTGCCATTTCAGTTATCGCGATTGGTGTGATCAGTGTTTTGATTCGCAAGTACCATCAAGAAAAAGTATTTTGTTTGGGATTGGCTTTAATACTGGGTGGAGCTGCAGGTAATTTGTATGACCGTGTTACGCTGGGTTATGTAGTCGATTTTCTTTCTTTTCACTATCAAACTTATTACTGGCCAGCATTTAATGTGGCGGATAGTGCGATTTGTGTCGGCGTGGGTTTGCTGTTGTTAGATAGTTTCAAGAAGCAGAATTAGCATGTAGTCTCAAAATTAAAGGGGTTAAGAATGCCGGATTGGAAAAAGCTGATTGCCGCAAAAATTGCTTTAGCAAAACAGGGCGCGAAGCCAAGTAAGCCAAGTTCGAATGCTCGTATTCCCGCTGGTCAAACTGAAGTTAACAATTTTCCGCTTTTGGATTTGGGAATTCGTCCTGATGTGACTCCGCAAAATTGGCAGTTGCGTGTTTTTGGTTTAGTTGAAAATGAGTTGAATCTTGATTGGGGTGCTTTCCAGGCGCTTACTCAAGTCACGGATGTGTCGGATTTTCATTGTGTGACGCGTTGGAGTCAATTAGATATGGATTGGCAAGGTGTACGTGCCCAAGACATTCTTGCCCTAGCTATGCCGCTAGACCAGGCTAAATTCGCCACTTTACATAGTTATGATGGCTACACTACGAATGTTCCCTTAGAAGTTTTGCTTGATGACGATGTAATCGTAGCTCATTCAGTGTTAGGTCAAGCCCTGAGTCGAGAGCATGGTGGTCCCGTGCGGATGGTGGTCCCAAAACGTTACGCGTGGAAGAGTGCTAAATGGCTAAAAGCCATTGAATTGCATGCAGAAGATCGACCAGGTTTTTGGGAAGTGCGTGGATATCATAATGATGCTGACCCTTGGTTGGAGCAACGATTCTCTGACGAATGACTTTTGCGGTATTCATTGCTCTGTGAGTCAATAAATACGGGCTTGATAGAACAATGTTTTGATTTTTAAATCAGACGATTGTCGGATTTTTACTCAATTTTCTTTGCAAGGTGCGTCTGTGCATATTAAGGCTACGCGCAGTGGCAGAAATATTGCCGTTATTCTCAGCTAATATGCGTTGAATATGTTCCCATTCCAAACGGTCTATAGAGAGTGGGTTGGCTGATACCGAGACATTTGCATCCCCTGTTTGTTTTGCAAAAGCCGCGACAATTTCATCTGCATCAACTGGTTTGGCCAGATAGTGTGTGGCGCCTAGTTTAATGGCTTCTATAGCTGTGACTACGCTGGCAAAACCTGTGAGAACAACAATTTTTGTGCCGGCATTGAGGCTGGCGAGTTGCCGAACTAACACCAAACCTGAGTTGCCTGACATTTTTAAATCTACGACAGCAAATTCTGGTGGGTCAATGCTCGCGAGTGCAAATGCATTTTCTGCACTATTTGCCATGCTAACTAGAAAGCCCCGCTTTTTCATGGCTGGAGCGAGAACATTTAAAAAGTCTTGGTCGTCATCGACTAAGAGCAGACTGGGGCTTTCACTGGATATATCGGTGTTTAAAGTGTTCACGGGGTAACCTTCAAGTGTTCAATACGCAAATCTTTCAGGGGCAGTTTTACTATAGTGAGTACACCACCATCGGGGTGGTTATCTAAGCTGAGTTCACCATCGTAACGTGCAAGCGTTACTTGCGTTAAATACACACCTAAGCCCATGCCTTCATCATTTTTTGAGGTGAAGAATGGTGTGCCTAACTGGTTCTTCGTTTCTGCACTTAAACCATGGCCAAAATCACGAATGTGTATTTTGAGCATCTTGTCATCCCAAGTGGCACTGAATAATACGAGCTCTGGCGATTCATCAGCGGCATTATCCAGTAAATTTAATATGGCTTGAGTGAGCGTTCTATCCATAAAGATAATCGGGGTGGGTGAGATTTTTGTTATTTCTACCACCAACTCTGTAGCGGGTCGCGTGTCACGCCAGCGTTGTATTGCATCCTGTAAAAATTCGTTTAATGGCATGCCTTTCCCCGCTTCTGCACGGGATTGGCCTGCGTTGTGGGTGATAGACGAGAGAATTTCTTTGCAGCGTGAAACCTGCGTGCGCAATATCGCCAGTTGTTGTAATAGCTCGGGTTTGTCTGCATAGTCTTGAGAGAGTTCTTTGCACACCACTGCCATTGTTGCCAGTGGTGTACCTAGTTCATGAGCAGCGCTGGTGGCAAGTGTTCCAAGCGCTAGCATGCGTTCACTTTCAAGCGCTTTCTCGCGCACTTCAGCAATTGTTTTATCGTAGTCACGTAGGTTTTGTCCGATACGAGCGATAAAAACGGCCACAATGGTGGCGCTGACTACAAACCCTAACCACATACCCACTAAATGAATATCTAATGTGACATCACCGTGTGTGTTTAAGTGCAAATGTGAAAGTGGGACGTGGTAAAACATGAGTAAGGAGTAACAGGCAATACTGAGACTTGCGATGATCCAGGCGTAAAGTTTACGTAATGCGACCGCAGCTACTGTAATGGGTAATAGATACATCCAGATAAAGGGGTTGCTATAACCTCCGCTGAAATAGAAAAGTGCCGAAAGTGCTGCAATATCTCCCAGAAGTTGCATGAATAGTTCTTGCTGGGATATTGTTGTGGCGTGGGATAGCCGCCACCATGCTATGGCATTGAGTAAGCCCAAGCCAGCGATGGAAAGCAGAAGTGGAATGACTGGTAGTGGAATAGAGGCTACTTTTAAACCAACGATAACCAATAATAGGCTGACGATGATGACCCCCCGCAACATCATTAACCTTAACATGTTGTGACGGGTTGCGTTGTTGAGAGGGGTTGAGATGAGTTGCATGAGAGTGATTTTAAAATATATTGGCGTTTCAGATCATAATATATCGAATATATTGACTGTTATTTTGATGGTGCAATCTAACATTATGAGGATATTGCGTTCTATTTATTGTTTAAATTTACTGTACTTATTATCTCTGGTCTCGCCCAGTTATGCTGCTGAATTGAATGTAGCAACACCGCAATCGTTATGTCCAGTTGTTCAGGCGAAAAACGCTCAAAATGAATCAGTGATGTTTTTGCAACACGAGTTTGCGGGCGGTGTGCAGAATTTGGCACTATATTTATTGAGAGGACAGAATAGCGACAATATCAAACCTGTTACGTTTGGT
>CAYQZK010000115.1:0-6242 GCA_964422015.1 uncultured Methylotenera sp. | reverse complement strand
TTTTGTAGAAAGTGGTTTGATTACCTTTATTGGCGCTACTACAGAAAACCCCTCTTTTGAAGTGAATAGCGCGTTGTTAAGTCGTGCTCAGGTGTTTGTTCTGAATGCGCTATCTGAACCTGAATTAGCTTTACTGTTGGATAGAGCTAGATTGCTGGTGGCTGAGAAAGTGACATTAACCAGTGAGGTACGTGAGCAAGTTTTGGCTTATGCCGATGGTGATGCAAGGCGTTTGCTTAATTTTGTCGAAGGCTTATTTAATGCGGCTGAGGGCGCCAACATCACTGAAATTGATGAAGCCTTTTTACAAACCACGATGGCGAGTAAATTACGCCGTTTTGACAAAGGCGGTGAAGCCTTTTATGACCAAATTTCAGCATTACATAAATCGGTGCGCGGTTCAAATCCTGATGCGGCGTTATATTGGTTTTTACGCATGATTGACGGTGGTGCAGACCCTTTATATTTAGGGCGACGCATCGTGCGTATGGCGGTTGAAGACATTGGTATTGCTGACCCAAGGGCGCAAACCATGGCGCTAGAGGCTTGCCAGATATACGAACGACTGGGTTCACCAGAGGGTGAGCTTGCACTTTCTAATGCAGTGATTTACTTAGCAGTTGCAGCAAAGAGCAATGCTGCTTATATGGCCTACAATCAGGCCAAAGCTTTTGTAGCACAAGATAAATCACGTCCAGTGCCTTTACATTTACGCAACGCCCCGACCAAGCTCATGAAAGCATTGGATTACGGCAAGGAATACCGTTATGCCCATAATGAGCCTGACGCTTATGCGGCTGGCGAGAACTATTTTCCTGATGATATGCCAGTGCCTCAGTTTTATAGCCCCACACCGCGCGGGCTTGAAGGTAAAATAGCAGAAAAGTTAGCGCACTTGCGTGAGTTGGATAAAAAGGCAAAGAAGTAAAAAGTTTTTAGGAAAAATAAATGTTAGACATTCAAGCATTAAGAAATAATCTAGATAGCGTTGTTGCACAATTGAAAACACGTGGCTTCGAGTTTGACTCATCAAAATTCTCGGCATTAGAAGCAGAGCGCAAAACAGTGCAAACGCGCACACAGGATTTACAAGCTAAGCGCAATAACGCGTCTAAGCAGATCGGTATGGCAAAAGCTAAAGGTGATGATGTGTCTGCCATCATGGCAGAAGTTGCAGGCTTAGGTGAGCAGTTAAAGGCGGATGAAACAAGATTAGCTGAACTGCAAACTGAGTTGCAGAACTTTTTATTACTGGTGCCAAATTTGCCGCATGAAAGCGTGCCGCAAGGCAAATCTGAAGCTGATAATGTGGAAGTGCGTAAAGTGGGTACGCCACGCAGCTTTGATTTTGAAATTAAAGATCATACCGATGTGGGTGCACCTTTAGGTTTGGATTTTGATACAGGTGCCAAACTTTCTGGCGCGCGCTTTACTTTGATGCGTAGCAAAGTGGCCAAGTTACATCGTGCCTTGGCACAATTTATGGTGGATACGCAAACAGAACAGCACGGTTATGAAGAGTGCTACACGCCGTATCTAGTGAATGCAGAAACATTGCGTGGCACTGGTCAATTACCTAAGTTTGAAGAAGATTTATTTTCGGTTAATCACAATGATAGCAAGCTGTATCTCATTCCAACTTCAGAAGTGACTTTGACCAATACCGTGCGTGATGAGATTGTGGCTTTAGAGTCATTACCTATCAAGCTTACCGCGCACACGCCATGCTTCCGTTCAGAAGCTGGTTCTTATGGGCGTGATACCAAAGGCATGATTCGCCAGCACCAGTTTGACAAAGTGGAGATGGTGCAAATTGTGCACCCTGATACCAGTTATGCGGCATTAGAAGAAATGGTGAGCCATGCTGAAAATATTTTAAAAGCGCTGGGTTTACCGTATCGCGTTGTTTCATTATGTACTGGTGATATGGGCTTTGGCGCTGCTAAAACCTACGATTTGGAAGTATGGTTGCCGGCACAGAATACATATCGCGAAATTTCATCAGTGTCTAATTGCGAGGCATTTCAAGCACGTCGCTTGCAAGCGCGTTATAGAAATGAAAATGGCAAACCTGAGTTGGTGCATACCTTGAACGGTTCTGGTTTAGCTGTAGGCCGTACTCTGGTGGCTGTGCTAGAAAATTACCAGCAAGCCGATGGCAGTGTTACTGTGCCAGAGGTGCTACGACCTTACATGAACGGTGCTGAAAGCATTCGTTAGTCCAATTCCAGATGTAAATCTGAACTTGGAGTTAGTACGTATAGGGTAATGATGCCCTTTTTAGGTCGAGGTGTTAGCAATGGAATTAACCTTTCTTGGTGCTACGGGCACGGTCACAGGGTCTAAATACCTACTCACCAGCGGTTCTAAACGCATATTGGTAGATTGCGGACTGTTTCAAGGGCTGAAGCAGCTCCGTTTAAAAAACTGGACTAAGTTGCCAGTGAATCCCAAAACACTAGATGCTGTCGTGTTAACCCATGCACACATAGACCACAGTGGTTATTTACCATTGTTAGTGAAAAACGGTTTCTCAGGCAAAGTGTATTGTTCATCCGCAACGCGCGACTTATGTGCCATTTTGTTGCCAGATGCCGCGCATTTACAAGAAGAAGAGGCCGCTTATGCTAATAAGCGAGGTTTCTCGAAGCATAAGCCTGCATTGCCTTTGTATACCAAAGAAGATGCAGTCAAGGCCATTTCCTTACTTACACCTGTCGATTACGAACATGAGCTCGACGTTGGTGATGGTTTAAAAATAAAGTTCTCGCCTAATGGACATATACTTGGCTCCTCTTTCATACGTTTTCATGATGAACACACTTCGATTCTATTCTCTGGAGATATTGGTCGTCCGCACGATATTTTAATGAAACCGCCTGTGCGCGTGAAACAGGCAGATTATCTAGTACTTGAATCCACTTACGGCAATCGTCTGCATGAAGAAGAAGATCCTAAAATCAAACTGGCCGATGTGATTAACCGTACCGTTAAACGCAACGGTGTTGTGCTGATTCCTGTTTTCGCTGTAGGTCGTGCACAAGAGCTTTTGTATTACATTCATTTGCTTAAATCATCAGGCGCTATCGCACACGATATTCCTGTTTATTTGAATAGCCCGATGGCGGTAGATGCTACTGAAATATTCAGCCATCATCGTGGTGAACATCGCCTCACACCAGAGCAATGTAGCGCTTTATGTCATGCAGCACATATGGTGAATGGTATTGAAGAATCTAAGCGTTTAAATGAGATGCATGGCCCAATGATTATTCTGTCAGCCAGTGGCATGGCCTCTGGTGGGCGCGTGGTGCATCATATTAAAGCGTTTGCACCTAGTTCACGCAATGCGATTCTATTTGTTGGATTTCAGGCGGCAGGTACGCGTGGCGATGCAATGTTAGCAGGTGCAGAAAGTGTGAAGATTCATGGTGAATATATTCCAATACATGCTGATGTGGAGTCAATCGATAATCTTTCAGCACATGCTGATTATTCGGAGATTTTGGATTGGTTGGGTGGGTTTGAAAAAGCACCTAAAAAGACTTTTATCGTTCATGGCGAACCGATTGCGGCAGACGCAATGAGACACCATGTTGAAGAGCGTATGCATTGGAACGTGGTTGTGCCAGATTATTTGGAAACGGTGAATCTACCTTAATGCTTGTTTTTTTGATTGTCACTTTCAGATATCACTTTACGGGTAGAAAATTAAGATGCAAAAATGGATTTTTCTCGCAATTGCAATTGTTAGTGAAGTGATTGCTACTTCAGCTTTAAAGTCGTCTGCTGGTTTTACGCGTTTATGGCCATCTATTATTGTGGTCTCGGGATACTCATCAGCGTTTTATTTTTTATCCTTAACACTCAATACCATTCCAATTGGCGTTGCCTATGCAATATGGTCTGGCGTTGGTGTGGCGCTTATTGCACTGATTTCATGGATATATTTTCACCAAACACTCGATTTTGCGGCAGTAGTTGGGTTGTTACTTATTGTGGCTGGTGTAATTGTGATTAACTTATTTTCAACAACAGTTTCACATTAAATTATCTTCGTCCCATCATCAAATAATCAATCTCTCTACTTGTATCACCATATCCAGCCTGTGTAAGCAGGGCGCTTTCAATATAACGGCTTACTCGCTGACGTAGCGCTTTCACCTGTTCACCCTCAATAAAAATTTGTGGAAATTTAAAACTTAGCCACGCGTATAAACTGAGGTTATGGCTAAGTAATTCTGCGTCTTCAAGATGTTTAGGGCTTTGCGATTCTAGCCATGCTGGTGCCTCAGGTAGCTTTCGTGCCTGAGAGTGCAACACGCTGCGCAGGCACATGAGGTAATAGTCTTTTTCAAAAGCCACATTAAGCGATATGGGTGCGCAGACAAAGATGAATTTATCTTTGAGCGACATTTCAGGGGCATGCTCGTCTACTAGCATGGCTTGGCTAATTTGATTGCTCAAAGGTGTTTGGGCAAAGAGTGTTGAATCAAAGTGGGCTCTTTGCTGGTAGTAAGTTAATATTTCGGCGATTTTTCGCGTATGTAGTTGAATGGCTAATTGACCAATCTGGTTGAATTGAACGCCAACAGGCAACCTGCTTAAATCTGAGGTATCGTCCACGCTTAGCATGTGCTCAATGTGAATAAGTTCATCATTTTCAAGTACGTTCACATAACCTGTGTCGTAAATGCCATAGCGTCCAGCACGACCTGCAATCTGACGCACTTCTGTAGCATTAAGATGCCGCGAAGCTACGCCATCAAATTTATGTATATTTGAAAATATCACGCGACGTATGGGTAGGTTCAAACCCATGCCTATAGCATCTGTGGCTACGAGAATATCTGCTTCTCCTGAACAGAAGCGTGCAGATTCTGTGCGTCGAACTTCGGGTGACAATGCCCCATAAATGCTAGCGACCGTAAAGCCCCATTGGCGAAATCTGGCGGAAAAGGTCAGTACGTCTTTGCGGCTAAAGGCAATGATGGCATCGCCTCTTTGTAGGTGCGGCTTGAGCTTTTGGCGGCTATAACTTTTTCCGCATAGGCTTTCATCTTCCAACATTAAAGGCGTTTTACGTGTTAAATAAGTGATTTCGTGTGATTCGTTCATGGTTTCAATGGCGGCTAAGCAGGGCGCAGTTACCGCGGTAGAGCCACAGATAAACACTTGCTTGGCAGGCACACCAATGAGCGCTGCTGTCCAGGCGCTGCCGCGGTCTGGATCTTGCAGCATTTGAATCTCGTCAATAATCGCCACTTCAACAGTTTTGCTAGGGTTCATCATTTCTATGGTGGATGCCGTATGTTGCGCTCCCTCCATCAGTAAACGTTCTTCTCCCGTAATCAGATTGCAAGGCACACCAGCAGCGACCAGTCTATCTCGGATTTCCATTGCAAGTAATCGCAACGGTGCGAGATAAACGCCTGATTTAGCCTCTTGTAATGCAATCAGTGCATGATGTGTCTTGCCTGAATTGGTCGGGCCTAAGTAAAAGTGATGATGGCGTTTGAGTCTACGCGCGGCACTAAAACTTTCAGCGTAATCGTCAGCATTGAAATGTGGATTGCGTGCTTTCATAGGTAACGGAATTTAGCCTAAAACGGTTAAAATGTCTCTAACAAACAATTAGACTAGGCTTTCATGCGCATTCAATTATTACCCGATCAACTCATCAGCCAAATCGCCGCAGGTGAGGTGGTTGAGCGTCCGGCGTCAGCGCTTAAAGAGTTGTTGGAGAATAGTCTTGATGCGGGTAGTACGGATGTTCAGGTTCATTTATTGCAGGGCGGAATTAAGCAATTAAGAATCGCTGATAATGGCGTCGGAATTCCTAAGGATGAGTTGGCGCTTGCGCTAATGCGTCATGCCACCAGTAAAATCGCCAGTTTAGAAGACTTGGAGTCGGTGGCGAGTTTGGGTTTTCGTGGTGAGGCTTTGGCGAGCATTGCTTCTATCTCTCGCACGCAAATTAGCAGCCGCGCACGAGAGACCAAGCATGCTTGGCGTATTGCCACAGAAGGCAGTGATATTGCCGCTATTGAGCCTGCTGCTTTGGATACAGGTACGGTGATTGAAGTGAGTGATTTGTATTTTAATACACCCGCACGGCGCAAATTTTTGAAAACAGAAGGTACGGAATTTGGCCATTGTGAAGAGGCGTTTAATCGTATTGCGCTGTCACGACCTGATGTGGCATTTATGTTGCAGCATAATGGTAAGGCGTTGAGCCGTTA
>CAYQZK010000114.1:0-6243 GCA_964422015.1 uncultured Methylotenera sp. | reverse complement strand
ATCACATAAAAAATGTGAACCTACTGAACTATTGTTTTTACGAAAATCAAAATTTGTGAGCTTAATATTAGGATTAGAAACGATACACAGCCTATTCATATTGACTTTTTTTTCCTTTCTAACCTATGCCTTAAGCTCCTAACACTGTTTGCACAACAGCGATTAATCGTTCAGGATCGAATGGTTTCACTAGCCAACCGTTTGCACCGGCTTTTTTGCCTGCGTCTTTCATTTGATCGCTATATTCTGTGGTCAACATTAAAATAGGTACAGACTGGTAGGTAGCTAACTCTCGAAGGCGTTTAATCAAGGTCAAACCATCCATAACTGGCATGTTGTGATCAGTCAAGACAAGATCAACTGATTGTTCTTTAGCCTTAGCTAAGCCATCCTCACCGTTAACTGCATGCACAACATCATACCCAGCCTGCTCTAAACTGAACGCCACCATCAACCTAATTGAACTAGAATCATCGACTGCTAAGACTGTTTTCTTCATGTTCTAAGCTTTTTTATTATGAATATATTATATGCATCTTATTAAAAAAATAATACTTAATTGATACTTTAATGATATTAAAATGATATTTTATGTTCTTAAAAAAATTCAGGTTGTTAATTCCCCTCTGTATAATTTGCAGCAAATAGCGCAATAGCTCCAATCACCAACTTCTTTGAATGGATAGAAATAAAATCAAAACATGGCGATAAAAAAAACAGCACTTAAAGCACTAGACTTGATGACAACGAACGATGTTGCAAAAGAGCTCGACGTCACGATTCGTTCAGTTCAGCTATGGGTGGAACAAGGCGCCTTGGAAGGCTGGAAGACACCAGGTGGACATAGACGCATCACACGTACATCGTTTAACCGTTTTATCACGAGCAAAAGTCGAGTAGGTAAAACTGAAATAGACCACAGCGCCGCTAACTTAAGTATCCCTAAAGAATCAGCGATCAATGAATCTCGATTAGAAGTAGTCGTGGTAGAAGATGATCAGGCCATGCTCAAGCTTTACCAGATGACGATTGAATCATGGAAATTACCCATTGAGGTGCGCCTTATCTCCAACGGCTACGAGGCCATTGTGAGTATTTCTCAAAACACTCCAGACTTACTTATAACAGATCTGAAAATGCCAGAAATGGACGGCTTTTCCATGTTGAAAGCACTACGAAATATGGATGATTTTTTACTTATGACCATTGTGGTTGTAACCGGCATGCAAACTTATGAAATTGAAGATAAAGGTGGTATACCTAAAGGCATAAGGCTATATAGCAAGAGCCCTGTACCATTTTTAGAAATACGCGAGTTAATGCAAGACCTAATAAACAAAAAACACGAACGGTTTGTTGCTTGAACACGCACTTAGAAAATATTGATGACGCATCAATCATCATCGCAACCTGCCCGTACGGCATACTGACCATCAATGAAGAAGGTCTGGTAAGCTTTGCCAACACAGCTTTTTGCAAGATCACTGGCATTGACTATGCAGACATTATAGACATTCCTAATCATGCGCTATGGAAATTATTATTTGAAAATTATACGATTGATGGTGATCTAAAAACTTATATTGGTGGCATATTAACGCTTAGAGCAAAAAATTCGATAAAGGCCATTCGGCTTAATAGTCATCTAGAAAAAACTGGCAATGTCCGCCAAATATTCTATGTGCAGGACATTACCGCAGAATCTGAAGTTGATAAAATGAAAACCGAGTTTCTCACTGCCGCAGCGCATGAGTTACGCACACCACTGGCAATTATCTTTGGTTTTACTGAGCTTCTCATTTCAAAGGAGTTCGACAAAATAGCTACTCTTGATATTGTTCGCACGGTGCATAATCAAGCAAAAAGCCTAACTCAGATTATCAACGAACTTCTTGACCTAGTTAGAATAGAGTCCCGCAAAGGCAAAGATTTTGTCATGATAGAACAACCACTCATCGACATTATTTTAGAAATCAAAAAAGAGTGGGATGGCTCAACCGATGCTGCACGAATCAGTGTTAAAGCCCCTAAAAATACAACTTTGCTGTGCATAGATAGAGAAAAAATTAAACAAGCTATCATTAATGTACTGAGCAATGCCTGCAAATTCTCCAATCCAGGTAGCCCGATTCAAATAGATATCGTGCATCATAAAAAAGATGGTGAAAAATTTATTGGTGTTCAGGTGTGTGATCAAGGCGTAGGCATGACACCCTCTCAACAAGAGCACTTATTCGAACGTTTCTGGCGTGCAAATACTACAAGCAATATTTCCGGAAGTGGGCTTGGTCTTGCAATTGTTAAAGAGATTATTGAAATTCATCACGGCTACATTGATGTTGAAAGTAAACCCCAGAAAGGCACAACAATAACGTTATGGCTACCCACTACCCATCACAAAGCATCATTGCTTCCTAAAGCATAGAAACCATCAATCCTAAGCACCTGATTTTTACTCTTACCATTCATTTTTTTCTTGAAGGTGAGTTAGATGACGTATTAGCGGAATACTTGACCCTAGAAGCACCTCAATAAATGGCGGCTTAGTGCTGTTTGCTGAAGTAGATGGATAAAACCTGTGCGGCTGGTTTGTCCCACTAAGCTGACCTTCAAATTAACAGTTAATTAATCTTAAGTTATGAAGTGAAGGCGCATTCCACACGATTGCGCCCATTGCGCTTGGCAATATAAACACCTTCATCAGCAGCTTTGATTAAGTCTTCTGGATTTTGCATAACAGTAGTTCTAACTGCAACGCCAACACTAACGCTACCAATCCATTCACCACCGTTTACAGGTACACGCAAGTTAGCAACCTTTTCACGCATTTTATTGGCAACAAGTAACGCCCCTTCAAGCGAGGTGTCTGGGCAGATAATCAAAAACTCATCTCCACCTAATCTGCAAACAATGTCGTCATTACGAACCGCATGACTTAGTGCTATTGATAACTGTTTTAATACCTCATCGCCAGCATCATGCCCGTAATTGTCATTGATTTGTTTAAACCCATCAGCATCTATCATCATGCACGCTACTGGTGAACCGTCCTGCATCGAGTCGCTCCAAGCCTGTGCAAGACGTGCCATTGCGTGACGGCGATTGGGTAAGCCTGTTAGCACATCAGTCATGGCAAGCTCTTCTAACAATTGGTTCGCTTCAGTTAGTGCATGAGTTCGCTCTTCTACTTTGGCTTCCAAAGTACGATTTAGCTCGAGTAGCTCGCGATTGCGTTCTGACACTTGTTGAAATAAGCCATTGAGTGCAACTAATAGTGGCTCTGTCGCGCCTTCTTTCAATTCTTTTTCAGCTAAATAAGCATTCTCTGGTGTTTGCCCTGACTGAATGGCAGCAATTTGCCTAGCCATAGATTAGTCAGTACCAAGAATGTGAAATGCGAGCCAATAAGTGAGCAACTTGAGTAGCCTGCCTGCAGTTTCATGACGCTCTAAAACAGCTTCATGTGTCTGTACTACTTCTTGAAGGAAATCTGTGTGCAACTTCTTGTGCATGCTGATGTAATTAGCATGCACACCTTCTTGAACCATCAGAATTTCTTCTTCTTGGAAGTGGTATTGTGTGTAGGAAGTTAATTCAACAAACATCGCTTCCAGCTCGTTAAAAGGAACGCTGTCAGCACCTGTCAGAAGGTCACCAAAGCGGTTGATAAGACTAACTAGCTCAAGATGCTGCTGGTCAACTGTTTCAATACCAGTTTCAAAATGTTTATCCCAGTGAAACGATTCCATGCAAAATCCAGATAATTGTAAGGTTGTGAAGATTTGTGAAAACACATACTTCGTATGAGCTTACGCAGCAAAATCAAAAATTAAACTGCTTCGTCAATTATTGACCGCTAAATTTTTTGCGGATTATACGGTTTCCAGTATGGCTACAAAATGATATGTATCAATTAACTCGTAAAAATCACTATTCGCTGAAGACTTTGTCCAATAGAGTTAACGCCCGCTCCCAACTCACTCTCTATAGATAAATAATGAAACTCGCCGCTACTATACTCAAAGACTAATTTAGTTTTGACTAAAAAGCTTCCCAATCATCACTTTCATGAGTAAATTTTGATTTACTCACAGCTGTTTTAACTGGCCTCATTACGGCCTTTTTAGTTCGACTTTGATTGCCTTGACCTTCTAGCTTAAACACCTCAACGGCTTTCAATAGCTCATCGGCCTGCTCCATCATAGACTCAGCCGCAGCTGCAGCTTCTTCAACCAAAGCAGTATTTTGCTGAGTTACATCATCCATCTGAATAATTGTTTCATTGACTTGTGCAATACCTGCGCTTTGCTCGCTAGATGCAGCTGAAATTTCAGCAATAATATCCGTCACATGCTTAACAGAAACCACGAGCTCACTCATCGTTTTACCTGTTTCTTCAACAAGCTTTGTACCTTCACTTGTCCTATCTACTGAGTTTGCAATAAGTTCTTTGATTTCTTTAGCTGCCGATGCTGACCGTTGTGCAAGGTTACGCACTTCACCCGCAACCACAGCAAATCCGCGCCCTTGCTCACCAGCACGCGCTGCCTCTACCGCAGCATTTAATGCCAAGATATTGGTTTGGAAAGCAATACCATCAATTACTGAAATAATATTTTCAATTTTATGTGCACTCTCGTTGATGGAAGCCATGGTTGAGACAACGTTCGCAACCATCTCACCACCTTTAACTGCTATATCAGAAGTCGATATAGCGAGTTGATTCGCTTGCTTGGCATTGTCTGCATTCTGTTTAACTGTGGCAGAAAGCTCTTCCATGGTAGCTGCAGTTTTTTCAAGAGATGCCGCTTGATCTTCTGTACGTCGAGATAAGTCAGCATTGCCTTGAGCGATTTCTTTGGCGGCGGTATCTATCGTTTCGATAGCAACTTTTACTGTCGCAATTGGGCTGACAATCAAATCTAGAGTTTCATTGACACCTTCAATAATCTTGCGGAAATCGCCATCATGGCGACTGGCATCTGCTCTAGTGGATATATAGCCTTCCCGTGCGGCACTGGCCAGCATCTGTGCATCTGCATTTAAGGCAACAAGGTTGCCTCGCACTTGCTCAACTGCTTCATTCACAAAAGCTTTTTTACCCGGGAACTGCTCTAAAGGCTCATCAAAATGACCTTTGCCAAACGCAACCATCACATCCATAACCTTATGACTCATCTGAATATGGCCGCTCACCATCGTATTCACGCCACTAGCCATAACAGCAAACTCACCGTGATATTTGCTGGTATCAATGACGACATCAATATCACCTCTGTCGTGCTCATCAGACATGTGCTCCATATCGGTAATAAAATTCTTAAGATTGCTGCGCACTTGTTCAACAGCTTCATTTACATAAGCTTTCTTACCAGGCTGTTGCGCTAACGGGGCATTCAGATCACCGTCTCCAAAGGCTTTAACTACTGAGATTGCTTTCTTATTATCTTCAATGTGATCATTAACCATGGCATTAACACCTTCAACCATGGTGGCATAAGCTCCCTTGAATTTTGCTTGGTCAAGACGAATGTCAATATCACCTTTCTTATGTTGATTAGACATATTCTGCATATCAGCGATAAACGTTTTAATATTGCTTCGCAACAACTCCATACCTTCGTTAATAAATACACGTTGACCTGAGAAACGTTCTAATGGAGCATCAAAGTTTCCATTTGAAAATTCTGAAATACATTGCGTTGTTTTACGCATAACTTCGGTTTGATTGAGCACCATGCCGTCTACGTTTTCAGCCATAGTCCTGTAGGCACCTTGGAACTTAGCCACATCAATCACTGCTTTCAAGTTTCCAGCCTTGTTTTCAGCAGCCATCGTACTCTGCTCATCAATCAGCGACTTAAGCGTTTGCTGCATATGACGCATTGCAGCCATAATGCTTATGGTATCGCCACGTTTAAGTTTAATTGGTGACGATAAATTACCATTGGCTATCTGCTTAGCAATATCAGCAGCATCAGCAGGCTCCCCGCCAAGCTGACGCAATAAGTTACGTGATACAAAATATGTAAATACGCCTGTGATTAAAGTAACAAGCAAAGTAAGGAACACGTTAAACAACATGATGTTTCTAGCATTAATTTCAACTTGCTTGGCTTTTGCCAGCAAATCAGCGGAAACTTTCTCTTCCACATCTTTAATCAGATTGACCTTTTCAGTAGCCGTTTTAAACCAGTATTCTGGCTCAATGCCAAACGAAGAAACTTCCGTTTCAGCATTAAT
>CAYQZK010000113.1:444-6244 GCA_964422015.1 uncultured Methylotenera sp. | reverse complement strand
GAGCTAACTGGTGCTTTTGCAATTAGCGTAGTTTCTGTAAAAGAGCCAGAGCATATGATTACGGCCCGATTAGGCTGCCCATTATTGATTGGTCTTGGTGAAGGTGAGAATTTTATTGCTTCTGATGTTTCAGCCGTGCTTTCAGTGACGCGTAAAGTGATCTATCTTGAGGATGGCGATGTTGCAGACATTCGAGCTGATGGTGTTAGCATTTACGGCCGTGATGGTCATGAGTTGGCACGCAAAGTACATATGAGTGACGTGTCTTTAGCTTCTCTGGAACTAGGTCCTTATGCACATTTCATGCAAAAAGAAATTCATGAGCAACCGCGTGCATTGACCGATACCATTGAGGCATTGATTGATGATAATCATTTTTCTCCAGAGCTATTTGGCTCAGCTGCCAGTGAAGTGTTTAAGCAGGTTGATAGTATATTGATCCTTGCTGCAGGCACTAGTTATTACGCGGCACTTACTGCTAAATATTGGTTAGAAAGTATTGCCAAGCTTCCCACTAATGTTGAAATTGCCAGCGAATATCGTTATCGAGATTCAGTACCCAATCCACGTCAGCTGATTGTGACGATTTCACAATCGGGTGAAACGTTGGATACGATGGAAGCGCTTAAACATGCTAAAGCTTTAGGTCAAAATCTTACGTTGGCAATTTGTAACGTGCAGGAAAGCGCCATTCCACGTGCGTCACAGTTGGTTTTCTATACGCGTGCAGGAGCGGAGATCGGCGTAGCTTCAACCAAAGCGTTTACTACTCAATTAGTAGCCTTGTTTACCTTAGCTGCAACCTTGGCCAAACAACGCGGCTTATTAAGTGAGGCAGAAGAGCAAGAACACTTGGTCGCGTTGCGCCAGCTTGCTGGTAGCGTGCAGCATGCACTGAATTTAGAGCCGCAAATTCGTGAATGGGCAAAACGTTTTGCCAATAAACAGCACGCTTTATTTTTAGGGCGGGGTATACATTATCCAATAGCCCTAGAAGGTGCGTTAAAGCTCAAGGAGATCTCTTACATTCATGCTGAGGCATACCCTGCAGGTGAGCTTAAACATGGCCCCTTGGCGCTTGTAGATAGCGATATGCCAGTGGTGGTGATTGCGCCAAACGATGTGTTGCTAGAAAAAGTAAAGTCTAATATGCAAGAAGTGAAGGCGCGTGGTGGCGAGTTATTCGTGTTTGCGGATAGCGATAGTCATTTTACAGAGTCTGAAGGTGTGCATGTGATTCGTACGCCGCGTCATGTAGGCGTGTTATCACCTATTCTTCACACAATTCCTGTGCAGATGCTGGCTTACCATGCAGCCTTGTTGAAAGGAACGGACGTTGATAAGCCTAGGAACTTGGCTAAATCAGTGACGGTGGAGTAATGCTATTGTTTTAAAACAATGGGCAATAGTTCAAAACTACCGTCATCGGTGCTGACTAAAATTTGACCATCTTGTATGGTACAGCTGATATTGAGGTTGCGAGATGCTGTTTTTGCTAACTCTTGTGTATCAGGCAAATTGATAACGGTGAGATTGTCGAGTTTTAGCAATGCCTTGCTGTTTTGATCCCACCACATATCAGCAACGCGTCCGCCGTATAGTACGATAGCCACTTGAGCTGATTTTCCGCAGGCTTTGCGAATGTCTTTTTCTGTGGGTAAGCCTACATCCATCCAAAGTTGAATTGCTCCCGTGAGGTCTTTTTGCCATAAGTCGGGCTCATCTTCATCGCTGAGGCCTTTGCCAAAGCTGAGCATTTCATTAGCGTAGAGCGTAAAACCGATGAGTCTGACCATCAGGCGCTCATCAGTTTCTGAGGGATGTTTGGCTAAAGTTAAACTATGTTGTGCATAGTAACTTCTATCCATGTCCGATATTTGCAGGTCAATCTTATAAATGGTGGACTTAAGCGCCATATTAATTGCCAGCTAACACGGTTATTGTTGTGCTTTCACATTGCACTACCTGCCCTGCGCGTATTTTTGCTGTTTTACGTAGTTCAAGTTCACCGTCTACTTTAACCAAGCCTTCTGCCACCATCACTTTGCCACGGCCTCCACTGTCGGCCAAGCCAACGAGTTTGAGCAAGTTACATAATTCGACGTATTCAGTATTGATATTGAATTCTATATTCTGCATGAGTTGATTTCTTTGATGGGGTGGTTTCAAGTTTGAAGTATGAAATACCGAGCCATTATACCAATATTACTTCTGGCATTAGTGATGGTTGATTTTCTTCATGGCTAGGTAGACGTCCAAAATGAGTGATTTCTGATAAGCTTACACACTTTAGAAATTAGCGAATATTTATCATGGCTCAATATGTAATGTCGATGCTCCGCGTGAGCAAAATTGTTCCGCCTAAAAAAACCATAATTAAAGATATTTCTTTATCCTTTTTTCCAGGTGCAAAAATTGGTTTGCTTGGCTTAAATGGCTCAGGTAAATCTACGGTTCTTCGCATTATGGCGGGCGCAGACAAAGAGTTTGAGGGTGAGGTGCAATGGCAACCTAATATGACCATAGGCTATTTGCCGCAAGAGCCACAATTAGACCCTGAAAAAACTGTGCGAGAAGAAGTTGAATCGGGCATGGGTGAAGTGATGGAGGCGCAAGCCAAGCTAGAGGCCGTATATGCAGCATATGCCGAACCAGATGCCGACTTTGAAAAATTGGCAGAAGAGCAAGCCAAATACGAAAACATTATTGCGGCCAGTGGCGCTGATTTAACGACACAGTTAGAAATTGCTGCTGATGCACTTCGCTTACCTGCGTGGGATGCAAAAATCGGCCCTTTATCAGGCGGTGAAAAACGTCGCGTAGCGTTGTGTAAACTGTTACTTTCAAAGCCAGATATGCTGCTGTTAGATGAGCCTACCAACCACTTGGATGCTGAATCTGTTGAGTGGTTAGAGCAGTTCTTAGTGCGCTTCCCAGGTACGGTGGTCGCAGTTACCCATGATCGATACTTCCTTGATAATGCAGCTGAGTGGATTTTAGAGCTTGATCGGGGCCATGGTATTCCGTGGAAAGGTAATTACTCAAGCTGGTTGGACCAAAAACAAGCACGTTTGGCACTAGAAGAGTCACAAGAGTCTTCACGTCGCAAGGCCTTGAATACAGAGCTGGAATGGGTGCGGCAAAATCCAAAAGCACGTCAGGCTAAGAGTAAAGCGCGTATCGCCCGTTATGAAGAGTTAGCGAGTGCCGAATATCAAAAACGTAATGAAACGCAGGAAATTTTTATTCCAGCAGGTGAGCGCTTGGGTGACCAAGTGATTGAATTTAACGGTGTGAGCAAGGCATTTAAAGACCGTTTACTGATTGATAATTTAAGTTTTAGTATTCCTGCAGGTGCAATTGTTGGCATTATCGGCCCTAACGGTGCAGGTAAATCTACCCTGTTTAAAATGATTACAGGCAAAGAGCAACCTGATAGCGGTGAAGTGAGCATTGGTCAGACCGTGAAAATGGCTTATGTCGACCAAAGCCGTGATGCTTTAAGTGATGCGAAAACCGTTTTTGATGAAATTTCAGGCGGTTCAGATATTTTAACTGTGGGTCGTTATGAAACACCATCACGCGCCTACATTGGGCGGTTTAACTTTAAAGGCGGAGATCAGCAAAAGATTGTGGGTCAGCTATCCGGCGGTGAGCGCGGACGCTTGCACCTGGCTAAAACGCTGATCTCTGGCGGTAATGTATTGTTACTGGATGAGCCTTCAAACGACTTAGATGTAGAGACTTTGCGTGCGCTGGAAGATGCGCTTTTAGAGTTTGCCGGCTGCGTCTTAGTGATTTCTCATGATCGCTGGTTCTTAGATCGTATCGCCACGCACATTTTAGCAGCTGAGGGTGAGTCGCAATGGACGTTCTTTAACGGAAATTATCAGGAATATGAAGCTGATAAGCGCAAGCGTTTAGGCGAAGAGGGCGCTAAACCTAAGCGTATCCGTTATAAACCAATCACGCGTTAATACTAAAAAAGTGTCTTGAAAGGCAATATCAGTGCGCTTTTCAGGACACTTTATTTTTAACGCGCCATTGCTTGATAACAAAAACTAACACTATCGGATACACAGATTCCACCCACGCAAACCCATCCTTCACGCAATCTTAGACTTACTCTTTCCTGCAACTCAATAATATTCCCTTTTACAACGATGTATTCAGTCATCTTTATTTTTCCAACTTTTTAATTAAAAGAAATTTAATCTGGTTTTTTGTATTGTTTTTGCATCGCTCTATACTTAATCTTATTGATTAAAGCGTTGTAGCTTTTTCCCAATACCGGACCAACAATAAAACCAACTATCAATCCAACCCAAAGTGCCCAGTAGCCGCCATTAAAGTGGATAGGTGTAAAAAGATCGACTAAGGCCAACAATATTGTTAAGCCAATGTTTAAGAAAATCGCTACATAATAAGCCGCGGCATCGCCTGTTCGGTCAACATTCTTTCTTTGCCCTATTACAATTAAGATCACCAAAAGACTGTAAAAGACACATGCATAAAGCAGACTTTGCTGCCATGTAAAAATAATAGTTGCCGTAAACATTAAACTCTCACTTGGAAAATAAAGCTTCTAACTCTAAAGCCTCTTTAGTTGGCAAATCACCAAATAATAAAATATCTCCGCTGATTATCTCTTTAATCACCAGAACCATGCGGCTACTGTCATCATGCTTGACACCATTTAATTTGAAAGTTATTTCATTTAAGGCTTTGGTAACCTCTGTCAAATCTGATGAAACCAACGTCACAGTTTTTCTTCTATCATCCACCAAACAAACGCGATCGCCGACAAGATATTGATGGTCGGCATGTATCCCCTTTTGCCTCATCAATGTAGCTGCTTTATCGCTTTGTGAACTTTCAATTTCGGCTTCCACATTACCTGCAATTTTTGCGCCCGCTTTAAATACAGAATTTAAATGAACGTGGGGCAACCCCAACCCCCAACCTGGGTAATAACGAAATAACTCCAGTCTATCTTTTCTCCGTTTGATAATGTATCCAACACTTTTGTCAAAAAGTAGGTCCTTGGTCTCATATACTGCACCATTAATGACAATGTTGTTTTTGCCGTTGGTGAAATGAACTTCAGATCTGAAGCTCTTGTGCCTAAGAAAAAACACCAAACCTATTATCATAAAGATAATGGCAAAGTTCTCTACAGTGTTGTATCCATCATGCTCATCAGTCCATGCCATAAAGGCAAATCCCAGCACAAGTGTAATGAGTAGGAATTTAAGGTATAAAGCAAAGAATTTATTCATGACTTATCCAACTTTCAATTAATGAAATATTCGCTATTACTTGCTTTTAGATATGGGGGAGGCTTTTACGCACGAAATGTTTTGCCCTGTCATAGTGAAGTAACACACATTGCCACGCGCCTTATCTTCAAACACTAAAATGCGATAAGTACCATCGAGCAAAATGGATTCTTTTGACTGTATAGGATTCAGTTCGCGATTAGCATTCATAGATTCTTGCTTTTGTGCTTGCTCAATGAAGGCTCGGATTTCTTTGTCTATATTTAACGGTTGGGCTGGTGCCTCTGCAAAGCTTCCATTGCTGGCAATTAGTAAAATAATTGCTGCAAAACATTTAATCATTATTTTTCTCCCCTAGTATCAGGCAAAAAAAGGATGTTATTTACATCCTTTTTTCCACTAGAACCTGATTTGGCAATTACACGTTTAAAGCTTTTGAAATGGCTTCATGGATTTTCACATCCACCTTACTCTGTGAACTATTTTTCCTGCCGCCTTTGAAATTGGTCCAAAGGGTAGTG
>CAYQZK010000113.1:0-434 GCA_964422015.1 uncultured Methylotenera sp. | reverse complement strand
ATTTGACATGAGAATTGCCAGGATACTTATTGTTACGAAACTAAATAATACCCCCCAAGATATTCCTGCCACTACATCAAGCCATATTTTTCCAGTTATTGTGGGGCTTTCGAACATTTTATTACTGAGAGTGTAGGAAAAATAGAAAAATCCAGCAAGACAAGCTAGACTAACAATAAGCAATCCATTCTTATCATTAGCAGCTGCCACCACTAAGCATATGCCGGCGGCAAGCCACCATTCACCTTTGACATTTTGATCTATATATACAATTCCGCCGCCAGGAAATTGTTTAACGATTTCCTTATCATAAGCCCACAGCTTTCTAGGTGAAGACCTGCCATCGTCTCTTACTACCGCGACTGGAATTTTGCCGACTTTAATCAGAATGAATGGCATGCCAATGGCATCTTGGGTTTCAAGATCAGGTTTAG
>CAYQZK010000112.1:0-6264 GCA_964422015.1 uncultured Methylotenera sp. | reverse complement strand
CCATACCCATCAATCATAAATCCCAACACAAAAGCTGCGACGATAAATCCTAATGAACCCCACATACGTATGCGACTGTAATGCCCATTGGTAGTAGCCAAATGCGCCAAAGTTAATGATTCAGCTAATGGTAAAGTGGAACTAGTAAACAAGCTCAATGCCGCCATTACAAAAAATAGCCACATAAAACTATGCGCCCAAAATACTGCGGTAAATCCACACAAACCTAAAAAGGCCGTCAATTTAATCCACTGTGCACGCTTCCCTGTATAGTCTGCCAACCACCCCCAAAAGTTGGGTGCGAAAATACGACTAATTTGGAACAATGACATCAAAATACCAATATCCGCCGCTGAAAACTGCTCAGACTGCAAATACAAACCCCAATAAGGTACAAACGCCCCTACAAAGAAGTAGTACGTGAAATAAAAACGGGATAGCCGTTCATGGAGTTTGTTATGCATGCTTAGATAGTATTTTGACGTTTAACTAAAACTCTATAGATAAAAAAAGTCGGCTATTGCCGACTTTGTAATTCGCTTATAGCGTTTAAGCCACTAGCATTGAATACAATTGATCTTTTAATTGCACACGCTCTTTTTTCTGATTTTCCAATGTGACATCTGAAACAGGAACACCTGCACCTTCCAAACGCTCAATTTCTTTTGTAGTCACATGGTAAGCGTCAAACAATTTGGCGAAATGTGCATTCTCCATTTTCAAATTGTGAATTTTTTCACGATGCTCTGGAAACTCATGGACTAAATCATGATGCTCGATATTCATACTAACTTCCTTAATAAAATTAACAAAAAAACAACTTCAAAGTGACTAAATAATTTTTGGCGTATTACACTCAACATCCGCATTTTGTCCGCGATGACGTAGCGCATGATCCATCAAAACCAATGCCAACATTGCTTCTACGATGGGCGTCGCACGAACCCCTACACACGGGTCATGTCGACCTGTCGTTTGCATCATGACAGCATTGCCGTTTTGATCAATTGAGCTACGCTCTTGAGGGATGCTTGATGTTGGTTTTAATGCTACATTAACACGAATTTCCTGCCCAGTAGAAATCCCGCCTAAAATTCCACCTGCATGGTTGGTTACAAAACCTTGTGGTGTCATTTCATCACTATGCACGCTTCCACGCTGAGCGATACTAGAAAATCCGGCGCCAATTTCCACGCCTTTAACTGCATTAATGCTCATCATGGCATAGGCAATCTCAGCGTCCAACCTATCAAACACTGGCTCGCCCCAACCTACAGGTACGCCCTCTGCAACGACAGTGATACGAGCGCCAACAGAATCACGTTCTGCACGTATATTATCCAAATAACTGGCCAACTGTGGCAGCACTTCCAAATTAGGCGAGAAAAAATCATTATCCTGATGTTTGAGTGCATCCCAACTTTGGAACGGAATTTCAATTTCACCCATCTGACTCATATAGCCACGCACAGTTACACCATAACGCTCGCTTAACCATTTTTTAGCAATAGCACCAGCCGCCACACGCACCGCTGTTTCACGCGCACTGGAACGACCACCGCCACGATAATCACGTACACCATACTTCTGTGTATAAGTGTAGTCGGCATGCCCAGGTCTAAAAGTGTTCATGATTTTGCTGTAATCATGGCTACGTTGATCTGTATTACGAATCAACAACCCAATAGGTGCTCCGGTAGTTTTACCCTCAAAAACACCCGATAAGATTTCGACTGCATCAGCTTCTTTTCGCTGCGTTACATGACGTGAGGTGCCAGGCTTACGACGATCCAAATCTATTTGCAAATCTTCAGAACTTAATGCCAAACCTGGCGGGCAACCATCCACAACGCCGCCAATTGCAGCACCGTGAGACTCACCAAATGATGTAAATGTAAAAAGCTTACCAATTGTATTGCCAGACATAATGCACTATCTCATTAAATTTCGTTTAATTTTAACATACCCGCACACAACTTAGCTTAGTACACAAGACCTTTCACCCAATGTCCATAAACCTGCTTGGCCACCTTGTTAAGAAAGAAGCAATGTAAAGGCAAATCCGCCTGCATCTGATCAGACTGTTGCACAGCAGGACTAGTGGCCGAATGCACTAACTCATCACCCCCTACTTCACACCAGCTTTGCACCAATTCCAAAGTCATCTCAATATGACATTGAAATGCCACATGCTTACCAATGGCGTAAGCTTGATTCTGACAGTACTGACTAGAAAGCAAATGCACAGCCTTTTCGGGCAAACTGAACGTTTCACCATGCCAATGAAAGCCGTTGAAACTTTCTAGCTCCCCAAACCATTGCTGAGCAATATCACTTTGATGAACAAAAACTTCACCCCAACCAATTTCTTTAACTGAATTTTTTGTCACCTCCCCACCAAGCGCCTTGCTTATTAATTGCCCACCCAAACAATGGCCTAGCAAAGGAATATCTAATGCATAAGCCTCGCGGATTAAATCCAATAAAGACGAAATCCAAGGTAAATCATCATTCACGCTCATAGGACCGCCCATCAGGACAACACCACTATAGCTGTTGATAGAATCAGGTAAGACCTGCCCCTCATCCACTTTAATTAACTGCCAAGGAATCTGCTGCTCATCCAAAAACGTTGTCAAATATCCAGGCCCTTCAGTACTGGCATGCCGAAATATAACAACTGGTTTCAATATAGAGTCCATCACTCAATCACCTTAAACTGTCCACTTTCAATATCATCAATTGTGTATATCCCTATTGAATAACGTATAAGTCTTAACGTAGGGAATCCAATTTTTGCCGTCATACGCCGCACCTGACGATTTTTACCTTCAGAGATTTTAATTTGCAGCCAACTTGTAGGAATAGCTTTACGCTCTCGGATAGGTGGATGACGTGACCATAAACCTTCAGGCTCGGCCATTAACTGAACATCTGCAGGCTTCGACACAAAGTCACCTAAATCCACACCACGTCGTAAAACTTGCAAATCAACATCCGTCGGCAACCCCTCTACTTGAGCCCAATAAGTTTTAATTTCTTTATGCTTTGGGTCACTTAAACGATGCTGCAACATGCCATCATCGGTTAGAATAAGTAAACCTTCTGAATCTGTATCCAAACGTCCAGCAGCATATACTTTGGGTATTGAAATAAAGTCTTTTAACGTGGGGTGCCCTGCTTTTCCATTTCCAGGATCATGCAAACTAAACTGGCACACGACGTTAAAAGGTTTATTAAATAAAATTATCATGTTAGGAAATATACAATGGCTTCTAAAGTGACTTCTAAAATAATCGTGCCAACCACTGGCGAAAAAATTACCGTTAACGCAGACAACACGCTTAATGTGCCGAACAATCCGATTATCCCATTTATTGAAGGTGACGGTATAGGCATTGACATTACCCCCCCCATGATCAAAGTCGTCGATGCCGCCGTCAATAAAGCTTATGCTGGTTCACGCAAAATTTCATGGATGGAAGTTTATGCTGGCGAAAAAGCCGTCAACATCTACGGCAAAGATAAAGAGGGTAAAGATACTTGGTTGCCAAATGAGACCATGCAAGCTGTTCGTGACTATGTCATATCAATTAAAGGACCTCTCACAACACCTGTAGGCGGCGGAATTCGCTCACTGAACGTGACACTACGCCAAGAGCTCGATTTATACGTCTGTTTACGCCCTGTGCAATATTTCACAGGCGTACCTAGCCCAGTTAAGCATCCAGAAAAAACTGATATGGTCATTTTCCGCGAAAATACAGAAGATATTTACGCGGGCATCGAATGGGCTGCGGGTACAGATGAAGTAGAAAAAGTCATCACTTTTTTAAGCGACATGGGCATGCGTAAAAAAATTCGCTTTCCTGAATCTTCCGCTATTGGCATCAAACCTGTTTCTAAAGAAGGCAGTCAACGCCTAGTTCGCAAAGCCATTCAATACGCTATTGATAATAACCGTAAATCAGTCACCATCGCCCACAAAGGCAATATTATGAAGTTCACTGAAGGTGGCTTTAGAGATTGGGGGTATGAAGTAGCCAAGCAAGAATTTGGGGCAGTTGAAATTGATGGTGGCCCATGGTGCAAATTACCTAATGGCATGATGATTAAAGACTGTATTGCCGACGCTTTTTTACAAGAAATTTTATTACATCCTCAAGATTATGATGTTGTCGCTACGCTTAACTTAAATGGTGACTATATGAGTGATGCATTAGCAGCACAAGTGGGTGGAATCGGCATTGCACCAGGCGCAAATTTAAGTGACACCACCGCAATGTTTGAAGCTACTCACGGCACAGCGCCAAAAATTGCCGGTAAAGACATCGCCAACCCAAGCTCGCTCATACTTTCTGCTGAAATGATGTTACGCCATCTTGGCTGGATTGAGGCTGCTGATTTGGTATTAAACGGCGTTGAAAAAGCGATTATTTCAAAACGTGTTACTGGTGACTTTTCTAGCCAAATGGAAGGAGCCACTCAAGTGAGCTCATCTCAATTTGGTGAAGAAATTATTTTCAACATGTAATTAACATTATACGCAGACAATAAAAAACGGCTCGTCAATAATGACGAGCCGCTAAATAGACTGTAATACTAAAAGTACTTAGCCTAACTTCTCTAGACTTAAGCCTTTTGAATATTTGAAGCTTGCTTACCTTTTGGACCTTCGGTCAAATCAAAACTAACACGTTGGCCTTCTTTAAGACTTTTGTAGCCAGCTTCAACAATTGCAGAGAAGTGTGCGAACAAATCATCGCCACCATCATCTGGAGTGATAAAGCCAAAACCTTTAGAATCGTTAAACCATTTTACGGTACCTGTTGCCATTTCATACATCCTTACATAATACACACGGGGGGCGCCCCAAAAAGTTTGCCTCAAGAACAAAATCGCAGTCACTAAAAATTGCAGAAACAATTTAAATCAGGCTACAAAAAACTCGAACTCAAACACCTAGACAGCTTTATAGTTTGGATTTTAATAAATGTCAAGAAGGTTTTACTTGCACCTTAAATCTGCTTCTATTTTCACCAAAAATACAATTACTTGCATTATTCAAACCACTTCATCTTCGAATGGCATTTTAAGTATGCCAAAAATCGTTTAAAGTCTTTACAAAAAAAAATGTTAAGGGCATTATTACTTGATGAAATCCAATTGGGATCAGCCTTTACGCTAATCAAATATACACTTATATGGCTATTGCAAATCAACCCAACAAACTCAGCGGTCTCGCACGCACACTAATTCAAGAAAACCTACTGACTGAAGACGAGGCCAGTGCAATTCAATCACAAGCGCTGACGCTCAAAGCACCCTTCATTACACAACTCATTCAAAGCAAAAAATTAAGTGCACAAATCATTGCAGAAACATCAGCAAAAGCTTTTGGATTTCCCTATTTCAATTTAGATGCATTCAACCCAGATTATCTACCCACCAAGAAAATCGATGCAAAATTGATGCAAGCCAATCGTGTCATGGCTTTGCAAATACGCAATAACTTACTATTTATTGCTATCTCAGATCCTACAAATTTACATGCACTCGATGGCGTTCAATTTCAAATGGGGATGGCCTTATCTCCAGTGGTAGTTGAAGACGATAAACTTGGTCGCTGGATCGATAAAATCGTAGAGTCCAGCGACACTAGCCTTAAATCATTAGACGTTGGCGAAGATTTTGATTTGGGGTCTGATGATGGCCAACCCCAGGAAGACGAAATTCAAACACAGGAAGTAGATGATGCTCCTGTTGTAAGGTTTCTCAATAAAATGCTATTGGATGCCATTAACATGGGTGCATCTGACTTACACTTTGAACCTTATGAGAAATTTTACCGCGTCCGCTATCGCGTTGATGGCATATTACGTGAAATTACACAACCACCGCTATCAATCAAAGAAAAATTAGCCTCTAGAATTAAAGTGATATCCAGTATGGATATCTCTGAGAAACGTATTCCCCAAGATGGCCGAATGAAGTTAGTGCTCTCTAAAACACGAACCATTGATTTTCGGGTAAGCACATTACCTTTAATCAACGGTGAAAAAATTGTAATGCGTATTTTAGATCCCACTAGTGCAACACTCGGGATTGAGGCTCTAGGTTATGAACCCATACAAAAAGAACGTCTCTTAAGTGCCGTTAGCAGACCATACGGACTGGTGCTCGTAACAGGACCTACTGGCTCTGGAAAAACAGTATCGCTATACACTTGCTTGAATATATTAAACAATCCGGGCGTCAATATCG
>CAYQZK010000111.1:0-6270 GCA_964422015.1 uncultured Methylotenera sp. | reverse complement strand
ATAACTTAGCAAATTCTCGCTCTCCAATCAATTTCACAAAATCTGCTCCTCCAAGAAAAAGGCACAATCTTAACGATTGTGCCTTAACTTTCACTGTTAATCTCTAATCAATGTGCATCAGAGACATAAAGCGGAGCATTGAGTAAGTAATTCTTGGCTAAAATCTCACATCACCGTAACTTAATGCAAAAAAATTATTGCTTAAAAGTAGCATCAAGAAATTGACCAATGCTCAGCTTTTTATCTTTCATTGCCGCGACACGCGCCCGCTTCAAGACCGCCTCGCTCATTTTCAAACCTCGCACATTTAACGCCTTTTCAAAGTTCGCCTTAGCAATACTCGATAAGTACTCGTTTCTTTGAAACACCTGCCAAAGCAATGCAGATTCACGCACCTTCACTACCATATTTGTTAAAAAATTAATAACACCCATCTTTAAACTTTCCATTTTCGGGATGTACCTAACTACTAACAGTCTTAGTCATTTCAATATCCTCTCAGCAAGTCACAGGTCTAGCAATAGGATATATTCCTGCATTATGCAAAACGTATTGGTACTCGATGGAATGTCTGATGATCACTCCACCAAATTAGATACACACGGACTGTCCAAATCTTTACACACAAAAGAAATTTATAGTCGGGAGCTTTTCCCATGATGAAGACAATCGAAATCTATACTATGCATAATTCATGGGAAATACAATTAATATGAGTCTTCAACTCAAACTAAATTTAATGATTGCCTGCTTGCTATTTGTTCTATTAAGCGCAAGCGCATTTTTTGTCGTAAAAAACTCAAGTGAAAACGTGCGCGCAGAGGTTGCCTCTACTACAAATTTAGCATTACATTTATTGGATGCTGAAATACTGCATTACTCTTCTGATTTTGGTTGGATTAACAGCGCTGAAAATGCTTCAATTTTTAGGTTACAAAGTTTAAATAATATCAGGCATCTAAGAATAGATTTTTACGACATTAACGGTAAATTGCGTGAGACTAATCGCAATAAGCAACAAAAATTAGATGCAACCGCCCCTCCAGATTGGTTTACAAATGCGATGAGTTTGTCGGGCTCGGATATGCAAAAGAAAACTAGAAATATTATTTTAAGTGGACGTTATGTAGGGGAGTTGGTGGTAACGCCTGACCCGAGTTATGAAATTGCAGAAGTATGGGATGACACCATCGGGCTTCTCGGTTTAGCTGCAATATTTTTTGTGTCGATCAACTTGTTAGTTTATTTCGCGGTGAAATATACATTTAAGCCAGTCGATAGAATCTTAGAGGCTTTAACAGAAATGGAGCAAGGGCGGTTTAGTAGCAGGCTACCTGATTTTAAGCCAATAGAGCTAAACGCCATAGGTCAGAAATTTAATGCGATGGCGGACACTTTACAAAGTAGTACGCAAAACAATCATCGTTTAACGCAGCAAATAATCCGATTACAAGAGGATGAGCGTAAAAATCTGGCTCGAGACATTCATGATGAAATTGGACAGTATTTAACAGCAATTAATGTGGATGCTAGTGTCATTTTAAACGGTAGAAAATTATCCGTAGCAAAAGAAAGCGCAAAAGCCATTAGTAGCGTAACGCGTCAAATGATGGACATAGTACATGATATTCTACAGCGGTTAAGGCCTCGAGCCTTAGATGAGTTAGGTTTAAGTTTAGCTTTGGGCGAACTCATACATCATTGGCGTCAACGTTGCAGAAACGTTAACATTATTCAGAATATCGCAAGCAATATTGACTCCATTGATGAAGCGGTATCTATTACTGCATACCGTGTAGTGCAGGAATGTCTAACCAATATTGCCAAACATGCCAAGGCTCTCCGAGTAACCATTAACGTACAGCAAAACGAGCAATTTATCTTTCTACATATTGAAGATAATGGTGTTGGTTTTGACCCCACTATAGCAGCGCAAGGTTTTGGATTAGCGGGGATGAAAGAACGCATACAAGGTTTAATGGGGGAAATGAGAATTGAGTCTTCCAAGAAATCTGATGATGGAAATTCTAGTGTTGTAAATCAAGGAACCCGAATTATGATTAAACTACCCAAACAATCGGGCAGTTCTGAAAGCGTCGCCAGATGATGCCTATTAAGCTTATTCTAGTTGATGATCACGCCGTAGTTAGGTCGGGTTTGCGAAGATTATTAGAACTCAATAAACGCATAGAAGTGATTGCTGATGCCGACTCTGGAGAGCAGGCTTATCAAACTTATGGTGAACTTAAACCGGACATAGTGGTGATGGATATCTCCATGCCTGGCATGGGTGGTTTAGAGTCTGCTAGACGCATTATTAAACGTTATCCTTCGGCCAAAATTATCATTTTTTCAATGCATGAATCCGCATCATTTGCCTCTCAGGCACTCAAATCTGGGGTCAAGGGCTACGTCACCAAAAATGGCCCAGCGGAACATCTAACACGTGCAGTATTAGATGTTGCAAATGGAAAAACTTTTTTAAGTGCCGAAATCGCACAAACCATCGCATTAGACGCACTTTCAGGTCAGGGCGACCCCATTCATTTGCTATCAGGACGAGAGTTTGAGGTGTTTAGATTACTGGCAGGAGGCAAAACCGTGGAAGAAGTTGCTGAAATGCTGAAAATCAGCCAAAAAACCGTAGCCAATTATTACACCAGCATTAAGCAAAAATTAGGCGTAGTTAGCCCAATTGATATGGTGCGTTTTGCCATGCGTCACGGTTTGGTTGAGGGGTAAGTGTTTAATGTAAATCATTCTTTGAAATCACTCAGAATTAAATCCAACCAATTTTAATAAGGAAATATTATGAATAAAAAATTACTGAACAGCATACTCATTGCATTGATAGCGTTTACTTCATGTGAAAGCTTCGCAGGCTTTGATGAAGGTAAAGCCGCTTTTCTGTCACGTGATTTCGCAACGGCACTTAAAGAGTTCAAGCCATTGGCAGACAAGGGTGATAAACAATCGCAACACATTATGGGCATGATGTACGACGAAGGACAAGGCGTAAAACAAGACTACACACAGGCCGCCGAATGGTATAAAAAAGCAGGTGCACAAGGGCATCAAGACGCACAATACAACTTAGGTGTGATGTATGCGCAAGCGCAAGGCATGAAGCAAGATGACGTGGAATCGTTCAAATGGTTTGAAAAAGCGGCTAAGCAAGGCCATATTTTATCTCAATTTGCTCTTGGTAGGCTTTATACCGTAGGCCGTGGTACTAAGCCAGATGGCAAGCTCGCCTGCGATTGGTATCGTAAAGCAGCTGAACAAAATCATTACAAAGCACAGTTAGCTTTAGGTAAAAACTATTTAGACGGCAACGGCATTAAGAAAGATGTTGCAATGGCAGAAAGATGGATTCGTAAATCAGCTGAACAAGGTCACCATAAAGCTGAATATGAGATGGGTCTGCTGTATCGTGACGGTATTGCAGTGAAAAAAGATGCTAAAGAGGCATATATGTGGCTTGAGCTAGCGGCCAAGCAAGACCATGTAGGTGCAGCGCAAGCACGTGATGAAATGGCAAAAACTATGAAAGCTGAAGATATCGCTACAGCAAAATTGGCTGCAAGTAATTGGCACGCTAAACTGCCAGCAGATGCTAAGCCAGCCGCACTTTAAGTTAAAAAAAGGCTACACAAATTACTTTGTGTAGCCTTAAAAGTTACTGCTAGTTAACTTTGGAGTTTAACTGGTGATAATTTTAACGGTACAGCACTCCCTCGGTAAGGGAAAACGTCTCACAATCACGCAGGAATTCATCCTAAATCCAAAGCGTTATCAACTAGGGCATCGAAAATTCCCAAGCATAATAAAATCAAAACCAACCCGATTAGTCACAATTAAAACTTCCCATGTCGACCCGCTATCGCTAGCCAATGTCCCAGCGCAAATCAGGAAAATGTCCCTAACTTAAAATCTGCCTTTAGCATGTAATGTAGCCTCATAAAATGATTCTTGTGCCGTTTAAATATACGGTTAAAACTTATTAGGCCTGCTATGCAACAAAACACTCTCGAAGATTGGCGCACTCGCGCTTTAACTTATGAACAAGAATTAAATGGTACGGTGATTGGGCTCGCGCCTGCTATTCGCTCACTAGTGATTGCAATTTTTGCTCGTGGTCACGTATTGCTTGAGGGCAATGTGGGTGTGGGAAAAACCACGCTGTTACGTGCGGCGGCCCGTGGTTTGGGTGGTGGTTATCAGCGCATTGAAGGCACGATTGATTTAATGCCACAAGATTTAATCTATCATACTTATATTGACCAAGACGGTAAGCCGCGCGTGGATCCTGGCCCAATTTTAGGTCAAGGCGAAAATTTATCGGTATTTTTCTTTAATGAAATTAACCGCGCCCGTCCGCAAGTGCACTCATTGTTATTGCGCGTGATGGCAGAGCGCAGTGTTACAGCGTTTAATAAAGAGTATTACTTCCCTCATTTATTAGTATTTGCCGATCGTAACGCGGTTGAAAAAGAAGAAACCTTTGAATTGCCTGGTGCAGCGCGGGATCGCTTTTTAATGGAGCTGGAAATTAACCCCGCGAATGATAGCAGCGTACATAAATCTCTCACGTTTGATACGCGCTTTCACGATACTGATAAATTGATTGAGCAAGTAACGGCGAGTAATGTGGGCTTTGATACGCTCACGGCGTTTGCCCCCGTAATACAAAATGCAGTGACCGCTGGTGATGCGGTGCAAGATTTTGTTGAGCATTTACGTAAAGCCACGCACAGGCCGCAAGATTATGGCGTTCAATTACCTGATGTTGATATGGATGAACTGATGATCGCTGGTATGGGGCCGCGTGGTACCAGTATGCTAGTGCGCGCAGCAAAAGTTTCAGCTTGGTTAGATGGTCGTTTAACACTTGCCCCGCAGGATGTGGCAGCGGTATTTCACCAAGTAGTCGCGCATCGGGTATTTTTTACACCTATTTATGAATTGCAACGCAGTTGGCTGGCAAAAGCTTATACGCAAGCAATTTTGCATAGTGTACCTACACCATAATCAATATTGCATCTCGGAACTCCTAACTGAATAATGGCGCAGCAACCCTTAATCCACTATCACGTCCGTTGGCGACCTTCAGGACATCAACCTGGTGCAAGCCATGGCTTGGTGGCAGGTCTTGGTGATCAACTACGCTCTGTAGTATTACTACGCGACAACCCTGACCCACGTCGATTAGATTTACGTGCCAGTGTACGTGACCCTTTTGACCATATTTGGGTGCGCGACTTTAACTTAAAATCCGCCTTAAAAGTAATTGTGCTGATAGACACCTCTGCCTCTATGGGTTATGTAGGCAGAGTCAATCGTATGCACGTGGCGCAAGAAATCGCCTCACAACTGGCACTTTCTGCTTATCGCTCAGGCGATGCCTTTGGTTTATTTACCGCAGGCGAAACCGTCAATAAGCAATGTATGTTACCTCCTAAAGCTAATCGTGGCGCGTGGTTGTGGGTGAACCATCATTTTTCGAAACTTGCCCCACAAGGTCAACATGCTGATGGTTTATTTGCAACCGTGCCTTATTTGCCACAACGTCGTTGCTTGGTATTTTTAGTGTCAGATTTCCGCTGGCAAGCAGGTAAGTTAAAACAATTGCTAAAAAAACTCAGTCATCACGATGTAGTACCAGTAATGTTACAAGACCCTGCCGAGATGGATGAACTACCAAAAAGCGGCATTGCTATTTTGAGGGATGCAGAAACAGGTACTGGGCAATTTGTGTGGATGCGCCCCAGTTTGAAAAAACAGATGCAAGACTTGCGAGCGCAACATATTGAACAGGTGGAGGAAGCTAGTCGCATGTATGGTAATAAGCCGTTTGTGGTGAAAGGCGAATTTAATACTGCACTTTTGACCAAGTATTTTATGGAGCGTAGCGCGTAATGAAAACAAGATTTGTATTGTTATTGTGGTTGTCGCTATTTGTCCTACCCGTTTTAGCCGCTAATAGCTCTGAAAAAACCATTCCATTCAAAGTCACCATGCGCGATAACGGCTATACGTTAGGCGACACTATTGCCATGCGAGCTGAATTCAATCTTGCCAAAGGCTTGGTGTTTGATCCTAACAGCGTACCACTCAAAGGGCCGGTGAACAACTGGTTAGATTTACGCGATGTGACGATGGATGAAAGCAAAAACTCCGATGACAGCAGTCATATTCGCATTGATTTTTCTTGGCAGATATTTGGCACTGTAGAGCATGCACAAACGCTAAAAATCCCTGCAATACAAC
>CAYQZK010000110.1:0-6422 GCA_964422015.1 uncultured Methylotenera sp. | reverse complement strand
ATCATTTCCATGCCTCCAATATGACCCAAGAATGGCCGTGTTTAATTGCTTTTAACTTGCCCTTGATACAGAGCTGTCTGACCCATCTGCCAGACTTGCCCATTTGTTGCGCTATTTCTTCTACTGTGTAAATCGTCACTACTTTCTCCTGTTCCAAAATTGGAATTATACATCAATCTCTTGTATTGCAAAAGCTATTTATTCCACAGCAGATTGTTTTATTGTTTTGCGGATTGCCACATATTAAACATATATTTGGTGATCCAAGTAAAGAGCTGTATTGAATGTCTGATGGGTAATCAACCCATTCTTGCATAGCCAGCTCGTCCATTACTTCAGCCTGGTATTGTTGCTGGCTCATATACAAAGTCCTCCTCGTTAAGACCGTCTGCGAAACTCTCAAACAGATCACCATAGTTATCTAAGATGTAATCCTCGTTATGGTAACCCTCACCTAAGCACCAGTTCCAAAACGCAGCTTCATGCTTTTCTTCTGTGGCTTCCCAATCTATGTTTTTAGGAAATGTCATATTAGGCCACCAATAGTAAATATAAGAAAATTGACAATAAAACCACACCAACAAAGCAAATGCCTTCTATCCATGGTGTAAGGTCTGCTTTAGGTTTGTAATTTTTGTAATCAGTCATTTGTCCATCCTTTTGAAGTGTTATAAGCAGCTACAGCATTATCATTTGCACGAAGTTGCTCAGGTGTAAATTGGCTCATGTAATTAGCTAAATGGCGTTTGATAACTACATCGTAAACAGAACGAGTTACATCTTTAACAGATTGTGCATCTAAACCAATTAAAAGATTTTCTGCGTCATCTTGTTTTTCTAAAGACTTAACAACAATGTCATCGGGAATCATAACCTTTGATTGACCTTCTAATAATTCCCAGTACACATCAAATGTTTTGCCTCGTAGATGTGGGTTTGAGCTGTAAATAATTGCTGTATCTAAATTCATATTAATCTCCTTTAATTGAAACGGTTGATTCAACACACCATTCATTATTAATTACATACCACCATTCATTGTGCATAAACTGACTAGCTGTAATAATAACGCCATCAATTTGAAATTGAGGAGCTGGTGTTAAATTTTCTTTTCTGCAATTAGGCTGATATGCCATGTTAATCTCCATTGCGTTGTTGATGTGTCCATTATATTCCAGCCTTGGAAGCTGTCAAGCGTTATTTAATACTATTTACTTATAAACAACTAGCTAATCATAAGTAAAAGTTATTGGACTTTTAGGGGTATTTGTGCTAGACTGTTGGTAGTGGTATGATTAATGGCCTGGACTAGAGGTCGCAATTAATGATGCCTCTGGTGTCAAGGGTTGTTATTTAGGTGCTAGTCCCACCTAGGTAGCAGCCCTTTTTTTTGGAGAAAACAAATGAAATGGTTTAAGCATGATTCAGATGCAAGTAATGATGCCAAGCTAAAAAAGTTAAGATTAAAGTATGGCGCACAAGGTTACGGCATATATTGGTATTGTTTAGAGCTAATCGCTAGGAATGTTGAAAAGCATAATTTAACTTTTGAGTTAGAACACGATGCAGAATTGATAGCTGATGACTTTAAATTAAGCAGCGATTTAGTTCAGCATATTATGACTTACATGGTTGAATTAGAATTATTTGAAGATATTGACGGTGTAATTAGCTGTTTAAAAATGGCAACTAGGGCAGACGAATACACTCAACAAATCTTAAGAGATTCAATGAGATACAAGATGTCCCGAGAGTGTCCCGAGAGTGTCCCTAGAATATCCGAGGTAAGAGAAGAGAAGAGAATAGAAAAGATTAAACATATACACGAGGGGTTTGATACATTTTGGTCTGCTTACCCAAATAAAGATAATAAGGCTCAAGCTAAAAAATCTTGGGACAAACACAAGCCTAACTTAGATTTAGTTTTGTCAGCTCTTTCGTGGCAAAAAGAAACTAGGCAATGGAAGGGCGGCTTTATCCCCATGGCGGCCACCTATATCAATAACTCTCGCTGGGAAGATGAAAACCCTGGTGAATCTTATGCCGATATATTTGCAGGTGCTATATGATTAACAATCTATTAGGCCGATTAAACAAAGTTAAGTCTACTGGACGCAACTCATGGTTAGCTTGTTGCCCAGCTCACGATGACAGAAGCCCCAGCCTATCCATTAAAGAGGAGGCTGACGGCCACATACTATTGCATTGCTTTGCTGGGTGCAGTGCCATTGATGTTGTCGGGGCGATAGGTGTTGACATAGGTGACTTGTTTCCAGAGCAGGTACATCACAAAGCACCAGTTAAGAAGAAGTTTTACGCCACAGACATTTTAGAAGCCATCAAGTATGAGTCGCAAATCGTTCTCCTAGCAGCGTTTGAGCTAAAGAAAAATAAAGAGCTTGACGAAACTGACTTACAGCGTTTACAGTTAGCTTACGAAAGAATTAGAGAGGCGGTTGATTATGAGTAACCCATACTTGATTACAGAGCCAACCGTAATTAGCTTTAGTGGTGGTCGGACATCAGCTTATATGTTGTGGAAAGTATTGGAAGCTCATGGCGGCAAATTGCCACCTGAAGCCATTGTTTGCTTTGCTAACACAGGCAAAGAAGAGGAAGCTACGCTAAAGTTTGTGCATGATTGCTCTATGTCATGGGGTGTGCCTATCGTGTGGATTGAGTATCGCAAAATAAAGCCGTTCTATGAATTGGTAACTTACGAAATAGCTAGTCGTAACGGTGAGCCTTTTGAACAGCTTATTGATAAGGCCAAATACCTGCCTAATCAATCGCAAAGATTTTGCACACAAGAGTTAAAAGTTAAAGCTATCCACAGGTATTTAAAGTCTATTGGCATTAAAGAATACGACACTTTTGTGGGAATTAGAGCTGACGAGCCAAGAAGGGTTGCAAAAATATCACAACAAGAAGACAAGTTAATGCCATTAGCTAGAAGTGGTGTTTCTGAAAAAGACATTTGGGATTTTTGGGATAATCATAGTTTTGATTTAAGATTGCCAAAAGCTTCAGGCGCTTCAAACTGTGATTTGTGTTTTTTAAAAGGAACTGCAATACTTACAAGCCTTATTCAGCAAAACCCATTAAGAACGATATGGTGGGAAAAGCAAGAAGAAAAGATTGGCGCAAGATTTGCAAAAGACAAACCAACTTACAAACAAATGGCAAAATTTAACAGAGAGCAAACTCAATTGTTTGGTGATACGACAATTGAATGTTTCTGCGGAGATTAATATGAGTAACTTAGAAAGAGGCGCTACAGCTTTAGACGAGGCTAGACGCAAACGAGCAAGCATGATGTTGCCAAAGGTTGACTTTGAAGGCTTTATGAAAGCCAGGGAAGAAGACAAGGCTAATGTTAAGTCAGCAAGCCAGTACCAAGCCGAGGTTATAGACTATTTTTACAAAGACGAGCAGATGCAAGGCGTTAAGTTGCCTTGGGAAAAGACATTTGACCAGTTTAGGTTGCGTTTAGGTGAGGTAAGTCTGTGGTCAGGTATTAACGGCCACGGCAAGAGTCAGCTAGTTGGCCAAGTGATTAACTCTATCGTGCAGCAGGACTTTAAGGTTTGTGTGGCATCGTTTGAGATGCACCCATACTCAACCCTACAGCGTATGACTAGACAGGCTACCGGGACGGAGAAGCCTACCGAAAAATTTATCGGTGAATACTTTACATTCCTAGACAACAGGCTGTATATGTATGACCAGCAAGGGACTGTAAACGGTGAGCGTGTAATTGCTGTTTTATATTATGTAGCTGAAACGCTAGGTGTGCAGCATTTTGTGATTGACAGCTTAATGAAGTGCGGTGTAAGGTCTGATGACATGAACGCTCAAAAGGAGTTCTTGGATAAGCTTTGTGCTGCGGCTAGGGATTTGAATGTCCATGTGCATTTGATTGCTCACAGCCGTAAGGGTGAAGACGAGTTTAGTCCACCTAACAAGATGGATGTGGCTGGCTCGGCAGACATTACCAACCAAGTAGACAATGTGATGACTGTGTGGCGTAACAAGAAAAAAGAAAAGTTAATTCGTAGTGGCAAAGCGAAAGAGGAAGAGTTAAACGCACCTGATTGCTTGTTGATATGTGATAAGCAGCGCCATGGTGAATGGGAGGGCGAGATTGCATTGTGGTTTGATGCAGCGTCTATGCGATACAAGGGAAGCCAACACGAAAAAGTGTGGCAATTAAAATTTTAGGAGATTGATATGCCGTGTAACCAAAATTGTAACCAAGGCCGTAATTGTAATTGTAATAGAGCTAGTGACAGAGCTGTAGTAATCATAGCAACATTGATGTTGATTGCGATAACTGCGTTTGGATGGGGTGTATATAAATTAATTCATGGCACCAAAGGACAAGACTGTGCAGTAGAAGTGCAGTTTAAAGATAGCAAAGCTACCTACATAGGGCAAAGCGTATGAAAATAATGCTTGATTGCTCACCTGCTAAAATTGAGGAATATGCTAAACGCTACAATTATAACTTTGGGCAATTAAGAACTCCTCTAACAGCTTACGCTTTAAGCGGTAAAGTTTACGGATTAGACAACGGTTGCTTTAGTAAATTTGAAAAGAAAACATGGTTAAGATTAGTTGATGATGCAAAACAACATGAACATCCAAAGTTTGTATGCGCTCCAGATATTGTGGGTGATGCTAGACGAACATTAGAATTGTTTGACCAATTTTATGATGTTATTAAACCTTTGCCAGTTGCATTGGTTTTACAAGATGGCATAGGCAACTTTTCAATTGATTGGAATAGAGTTGATGCCGTGTTTGTTGGTGGCTCTGATGCCTTTAAAGTTTCAGATGAGGCTAGAAATGCTTGCAAAGCAGCAAAAATGTTAGATAAATGGGTTCATGTAGGTAGGGTAAATACAGCGCAAAGGGTTTCACAATGGATAGGCCTTGCAGATTCTATTGATGGCTCTGGCATAAGCAAATACGACCATATGCTTGAAGCTGTATTAAATGAACTAACTGGTGAAAAACCACAGAAGGAGTTGATTTGATTTTGAAATGTGATTACTGCGGAATAGAAGGCTTTTCTTGCTCAACATACAATCCCGACCACAAAATGGAATGTTCGTTTTGCAGGTCAAAAAGGTTAGGCATTTATGATTCATTGTCTAAAGAAAAGATAGTTGAAAAGTTGCTTGTAGCGCACCGTGAATTGCACTGCATGACTGAGAATTCAAAAGCAGCATGGGCTATGCTTGAAGTTGAGCAAAGAAAATTAATTGATGCTAAAAAATGGTTAAAGCGTTGGTTAATTTATGGTGAAAACACATTTTGTGAAAGTAAAATTTTAATTAATGAAACAAAGAAAGTGATTGAAACATGAAGTTTAGTGAAACAGAGTTTTACAAGCATTTTGGCAACAATGCCGAGGAATGGAAAGTTGTAACCAATGATGGCAAGGTTTACATTGGTAAAGGCTGGAAAAAAGAATACGAAGATTCAAATTACAAGGAGGCAACGCTATATGTTGCAGAAAAGCCAACAGAAAGCCTGTCAATTGTGCGGCCAAAGTCAAAGACGGTCATTGCCACAAAATTCAAGGCTACATAAGCTATTCCAATTAATGGCTGAAAGTTTAAAAGGTAAAGATGGGTTACACCATCCGCACCAATGGTGGAAAGTGATGGCTAAAGACCAGTGGCTGGGTTACAATGAATTTACAGCACCTGATGGCCGTACAATATACGCTTTAAAGTCTACTGCTGATTTAAGCGTAGAAGAACTTAATAACTTTATGAATGAAGTTGAACGATACTGCGCTGTGCGTGGTGTTTATTTACAGGATTAATCATGGCAAACCCAAACAATTTAGAAAAAGCTCACAAACTAAAAGAAGAAAACAGAGCTTTAAATTTGGCGGTAGTGTATTTACATTTAAAAGATGAGCCATCTGTTGCAGTAAATCTTGCTAGAAAAATGAATTTAACGCCAGCTATTATTACTGAATACTGTAAACATCTTGAAGCTAAAGGCTATTTGTGGTCTGAATTCATAGCAGAAGGAAGAGCTAGGTCAAAGCTGTATCACACAACAGAAAAAGATAACTTCCCATGGCCTAAGCAATGTAAAGATTTAACAAACTTAAAAAGAGCATACTTTGATGCTAATTATCCTGGAATACACCAAGCATTACGGGATGCAATTTATGAAGGTCGCATTAGCCCCGATATTATTAGGTCACACAAAGAGTTAGACGCAGACCACTGGGTTATACCTAAAAAAGATGGCGCTAAATACAGAGGTAACTTTCAATCAAGCTTAAATGGGGAACACAGTGCCTAATTACAGAAACAAGAAACTGCTAGAGCTATGCCGTGAGATACCTTGTCAATCATGTGGCGCTATGGATGGTACAGTATGTGCAGCACACTCTA
>CAYQZK010000109.1:0-6635 GCA_964422015.1 uncultured Methylotenera sp. | reverse complement strand
GGCTGCCTCTTCTTTTGTTAGTGGCGCTTTCTCAGCTTTTTCTTTTCCACCACCTGCGTTGTCTTTATCTGTAGCCGCCTTATTCTTTTTAATAATTGCGTTAATATCCCCCTCAACTGGTGCCAGAGGCGCAGTAGATGCAGGTGAAGTCTGACCTGTGGGTTTAGGAATTTTTTTGCCATATAACGGCTCTTGCTTGATGTTAGATGGTGGGGGTACATCGCTGTAACGAATTTTTCCATCACTGTCTTTCCATTTATAAATTTCCGCATTTGCCAGAGTTGGTAACGCAAACGCACACATCAATAAAATTCGTAAAATCATTATGTCGACCTTTAATTTGATTAACTTCATGTCAATCTTGAACCTACTTAAAACGTAGGTAAATACTATTGCTTGTTAAATGTTTGAGCAAGCTTTATATACATTTTTTTAACGCCTACTATAATGTGCGCATGGCTAAAAAACTATCCTTAGAGCGCATTCTTCACAATCAAGGTTTTGGTGCACGCAAATTGTGTCGCCTAATGATTTGGAATGACGAAATTACAGTCAATGGTGAAATTTGCGATGATCCAGATGCTGAATTTGATCTTGAAAATCTACACTATACCGTGCGTGGCGAAGCATGGGATTACCGTGAAAAATCTTACTTAATGCTCCATAAGCCGAGTAATTACGAATGTTCACACAAGACCCAGCATCACCCTACTATTTACAGTCTACTACCGCATCCATTAGTGGTAAGAGATGTGCAATGCATAGGTCGTTTGGATGAAGACACCACTGGGCTCATTCTTATTTCAGATGATGGTCAATTTATCCATCGCATGAGCTCGCCTAAACATAAAGTACCTAAAGTGTATGAAGTAACCTGCAAACACCCAGTAGATGATGACCAAATTGCTCATATTATTAAGGGAGTGCAATTAATTGATGAAGATGCACCGATTGCAGCACTTGCTTGTAGCAGAATTAACGAGCATGTCATTCACATGACGCTCGCTGAAGGAAAATATCACCAAGTAAAGCGCATGGTCGCAGCAATCAGTAACCGCGTCGAGAAATTAAAACGTATTCAGATTGGTGAGTTAAAGTTGCCAGAGGATTTAGCCGTGGGCAAATGGCGATGGCTGACAGAGGAAGATTTGGCAAAACTGTCTAAGTAACGCTACGCCTTTCCATCATGGCTTGAGCGAGCGTCCCACTATCCACATATTCAATCTCGCCACCCATAGGCATACCACGAGCAATACGGCTAGTTTTAATGCCACGAGCACGGAGTAATTCACTGACATAATGAGCAGTTGCCTCACCCTCAACAGTGTAATTAGTAGCAAGTATGACTTCTTGTACCACACCATCTTGCGCACGCTTAATCAGACGATCCAAATGAATTTCTTTAGGCCCTACACCATCCAGTGGCGACAATCGACCCATTAACACGAAATACAAACCCGTATAAGCCTGTGTGTTTTCCAGCATCATCAAATCAGTCGGCATTTCTACTACACAGAGCAAATTTTTATCACGCTGCTCAGATTCACAAAGCGGACAAACCTCTTGCTCGCTAAACGTGTTACATAACTTGCAATGATCAACCACCTGCAACGCGCTACTCAATGACGTCGCCAAATGACTGGCGCCGCCCCTATCACGCTGCAATAAGTAATAGGCCATACGCTGTGCAGATTTCGGACCAACACCAGGCAAGCAACGTAGGCTATCGATAAGCTGCTCTAGTGCGGGTGGATTTTTCATTCAGTCAGCTTTACGCTTTAAAACGGCAACTTCATGCCAGCAGGCATGTAATTGGCCATTTTTGCAGCGGCCGTTGCTTCAGCTTTAGCCGTTGCATCTTTAAGTGCAATCACCAATAAATCTTCCAACGTTTCTTTATCGTCCATCACACTGTCATCCAGCGTGACGCGTTTCACTTCATTTTTGCAGGTCATTTGCACCTTAACTAAACCATTAGCTGCAACACCCTCTACTTCAATGTTAGCAAGCTCCTCTTGTGCTTTCTGCATATTCGCTTGCATTTGTTGGGCTTGTTTCATTAAGTTGCCCATGCCACCTTTCATCATTTTGAGTTCCTTATCAGTTATTGAATGGGTTTAATACTATTGGGAATAATTTGTGCACCAAATTCCTGAATTAATGCCTGCACAAAACCATCTTCTTCAATTGCACTTTCTGCATTGGCTTGCGCATGAGCTTTTTCTTGAATGATTTGTTTTGCAGGCGTATTACCTGTGCCGCCAATACTAAATTGCAATTTAATTTTTCGGTCAAAATGCTGCGAAATAGCAGTAGATAATTTTTCTTGGTAGTTCGGTAATAGCAAATGCTTTTGCGCTTCTGGCACTGTCAGAGAAATACTATGTTCATCATACGACACCAGTTCACAATGTTGCGCCAGAGCTCTAGCTAAACCTAGCTTCAACTCATCAACCAGTGCGCGCCAATTTCCGTTAAATTTTCTTGGGCTAAACATTGGCGTATCGATACTCACATCGTTAACAGAGGATTCTGCCTTAGTATCCTGCACAACAGCAGACTCTGGCACCTCAGTTACAACGGGCTCAGATTTCTGTACGCTAGTGAACACGGCGCTTGCAGATTTCACCAGCGGTCTTTCTGTCACTTTGGCAACGCCTTGCTCAGTTTTGGCTGCGCCACCTTTTTGATTAGTTTCGTTTGGAGTAAAGGCCAACATGCGGAGTAGGCTCATTGTAAAACCCGCAAATTCATCGGGTGCCAAACCAATATCTCGACGACCTAATAAGGCAATTTGATAATAAAGCTGTAAAGTTTCCGCGGGTATTTGTTGTGCTAATTCTAATAATACTTCACGTTCTGGCAGATCATCAGCAACACTCTCTGGCACTGTTTGCGTCATTGCCACTTGGTGTATCAACTGCGCCAAATCATTCAACGCTGCTTCAAATGAGATGCTTCGCGCTTCCATCACTTTAGCTTGAGCAATTAATGCACTGCCATCATTGGCATGAAGTGCTTGCAGTAATTGGTACAAATAGCTTTGATCAATCGCACCTAACATTGCCCGCACTTCAGATTCATTTACAACCTGACCACCATAGGCAATCGCTTGATCCGTCAGTGATAACGCATCACGCATACTGCCATCTGCCGCACGGGAAATGAGATGAAGCGCTGTTGGCTCATACGGAATATTTTCTTGAGTGAGAATGTTCTGTAAATGCTCAATAATCGACGTACCAGCCATTTGGCGTAAATTAAACTGTAAACAACGTGACAACACCGTCACTGGTACTTTTTGTGGATCTGTCGTAGCAAGAATAAACTTAACATGTGCGGGCGGCTCTTCCAGCGTTTTAAGCATTGCATTAAATGCGCTCTTTGAGAGCATGTGCACTTCGTCGATGATATACACTTTGAAACGCCCAGATGTAGGCGCATATTGCGCATTATCGAGCAAGTCACGCATCGCATCGACTTGCGTATTACTCGCTGCATCCACCTCAATTAAGTCAACAAAACGGCCACGGTCAATTTCAGTACAGGCATCACAGATACCGCAAGGTTTTGCGGTAATACCAGTTTGACAGTTGAGGGATTTGGCTAAAATCCTGGCAAGGGTTGTTTTACCTACACCTCGCGTACCAGTAAACAAGTAAGCATGATGCAGTCTATTTTGCTCAAGCGCATTGGTAAGCGCGCGCACCACATGATCTTGACCGACGAGTGTTTCGAATGATTTTGGACGCCATTTGCGGGCTAGAACTTGATAGCTCATGTGTCAATGTGCCTGTTTATTGTGTCGCAATCGCGACGAGGCGTCGCTCCTACAAGTCCCATATTAAATTATTGCAGTTCAATACAGAAAGAGACGAGCCTTGACCCCGGCACTTGCTTAATAGTTGTGGCTGCTTGCTTCCGCACCTGACCAGGTTGGCTACTTCACAATGCGGGGAGGCCCGCCGAGCATGATTTTACAATAAATTCTCTGTTTCGTTACGACCAAGCATAGATTTTTATTTTAAACTGCCTGCTTGCTGCGTCGCATACGAACTGCTTGCGCTAGATTTTCTAAAAGTGTCACGGTGTCACTCCAGCCTAAACAAGCATCTGTAATAGATTTTCCATACTCTAAATCACATCCTAGCGCTTGATCTTGTCGCCCTGCATTTAAGTGAGACTCCACCATCACACCAACAATACGTGCATCACCTGCACTAAGTTGTTGCCCAACTACCGCGGCAACATCAACTTGCTTACGATAATCCTTTTGACTATTGGCATGGCTGCAATCAATCATGAGCTTAGGCTCTAAGCCTACTTTCTTCATCGCCTCACAAGCCGCATCTACACTTGCCGCATCGTAATTAGGTGTTTTACCTCCACGTAAAATCACATGACAATCTTCATTGCCGCTTGTGGAGATGATTGCAGAGCGCCCCTCTTTTGTCACAGATAAAAAATGATGTGGTGTAGAGGCTGCTTGAATTGCATCAATTGCCACTCGCACACCGCTATCCGTGCCATTTTTGAAACCTACGGGACAAGATAGTCCTGAAGCCAATTCACGATGTATTTGTGATTCTGTGGTCCGTGCGCCAATAGCACCCCAGCTAATTAAATCTGCTGTGTATTGCGGAGTAATCGTATCTAAAAACTCCATAGCAGCTGGCATACCAAGCTCATTCACATCCAACAGAAATTTGCGAGCTTTGGTTAAACCCTCATTGATTTGATAGCTACCATCTAAATATGGGTCGTTGATTAAACCTTTCCAGCCCACAGTAGTGCGCGGTTTTTCAAAATATACCCGCATCACTATCATTAAATCTGCCGCCATAGATTTACGCACTTCCATCAAACGGCCTGCGTACTCCAAGCCTGCGTCTGTATCATGAATTGAACAAGGCCCTACAATGACCAAAAGACGATCATCTAAGCCATGCAAAATGCGGTGAATCGCTGCACGTGCAGCCAAAATATTATGAGTTGAATCTGTGCTCTCTTTGAGTTTTTCAATCAGTTCAACAGGCGTGATTAGCTCTTTGATTTCACGGATACGAACATCATCCGTTGCTAATTTTTGATATTTTTCAGTCATTACTAACTTTACATTTTCTATTTTCATTCCCTTTTGGGGAATCGTTTATTTTTCATCCGAGCTGCACACATATCAATACAAATTCAGCAACACGGCTCATGACCACAATTACGCCGCTTCTTTCATAATTTTTTCTAACACTGCTAAGAATTTAGCATTCTCAGCAAATAGTCCTATACTCACCCTTAAATACTCTGGCATTTCATAATTGGCTACAGGCCTCACAATCACGCCATTTTCAAGTAATTTTCGGTAATAATCCGTGGCGTTACCCACTTTAATACTAATAAAATTGGCAAAAGATGGAATATATTCAAAGCCAAATTTTTGTAGACCTTGCGTTAACTGCAACATGCCAGCCTGATTCAATGCATAGCTTCGTGCCACAAAATCATCATCCGCCAACGATGCCACTGCAGCGGCTTGCGCAAGACTATTCACATTAAATGGCTGACGTACACGATTCATCATATCCGCGATATCTGCATGGCATAAACCGAAACCCACACGCAAACCAGCTAGACCATAAGCTTTAGAAAAAGTGCGCGAAATGATGAGATTATCAAACTCGCTTAACCACCCTATTGCCTCAGACTTATGCGTTGCTGGCAAATATTCATCGTAAGCTTCATCCAACACTACCAGCACATTTTTCGGCACTTGTTTCAAAAAAGACAGTAATGCATCTTTACCGATTAGCGTGCCCGTTGGGTTGTTAGGGTTAGCGACAAAAATCATGCGCGTTTTATCTGTAATTGCCGCAAGCATCGCGCCTAAATCATGTCCAAAATTCTTGGCAGGCACAACAACACCTTTTGCACCCATGGCCTGAGTTACTAATGGATAAACAGCAAAAGCATGTTGTGAATAAATCGTTTCGCAACCGGGAACCAAAAAAGCCCGTGCAGCCAGTTCCAAAATATCATTGGATCCGTTACCAAAAACGATTTCATTCAGTGCAACGTCAAACTTCTTACTCACGGCATCACGCAAAGCAAAGCAGTTACCATCAGGATAACGTGCAATATCTAATAGTGCTTCCTGTATAGCTTCTTCAGCTTTAGGACTAATGCCCAACGGATTCTCATTAGATGCGAGTTTTACAATATCCTCTACCTGCAAACCCATCTCACGCGCAAGCTCAGTGATAGGCTTACCACCTTGATATGGCGCAATCGCACGGATGTAATCGGGAGCTAAATTATTCATCATTCAATTATTGACACAGATTAAACTCAAACAAAAATGCGGCTTACGCCGCAATCAAGTTGAATTGATTAAATAGTTGAGATTATTTTATCATGCCTTTTGTAAGACCAACGATTTAAGAGTACTTCATTTAGGAGTAATTGTATTATGACGGAAGTGCATAAATAGCCGACAAATTACGCCACCAACCATACGCATCCATGCCACAGCCGAAGACGTAACGATTGGGCACTTCAAGTCCAACAAAATCAGCCTTTATAGGCTTAGTATGATTCAGTTTTTTTTCAACAAGCACGGCCGTGAACACCTGCTTAGCACCTAA
>CAYQZK010000108.1:0-6647 GCA_964422015.1 uncultured Methylotenera sp. | reverse complement strand
ATCACATAAAAAATGTGAACCTACTGAACTATTGTTTTTACGAAAATCAAAATTTTTGAGCTGTGAGCTGTGAGCTGTGACAGAAATGTCTTTGCAACTGCGAATTGTAGTGTTTCACGTACACGCGAATTGGAAGAGCGATTGGTTAGACTGAAAAACTGAGTATAGATAAAGCCAAAAAACATACATCCCACCTTCCTGTTTAGGAAAATTATCGTTTTTATTCGTAAAACTTAGGACTAAAGCCAGTTACGAAAAATAAAACGAGGCATGTTCTGGGCCTCAAAGATTGGATGTCAGGGTCTAGGACAATCCAGCAACGCTATGCTATTAAGCGTTAGGTAGATTATATGTTACAAATTTTAAGAAAGGAATAGCTTAATTTTATAAAGATGAGGGCCTTTTGCAAGGCCTCGGTTAATTGAATATTCTAAGATTAAGTTCTTCACGTGCATTGATAAGCTTCGCGGCAATCTCATGTAATTTAATGTGCTGACTGCGGGCGTTCTTGCGGAGTAACACTATAGCATCATGCTGATTAAGCTTATGTTGTTCCATAATAATGCCAGTCGCAATGCTGATAGCACGATCTGAATCAAGAGCGGTTTGTAGGTGTTGTCTTTCTCCACGTAAGCTCTTTAGTGAAGCCGCATTTGCAAGTGCTGTTTCAACTGCAGGTAATAGTTGAACAACTTCTACTGGTTTTACGAGGTAGCCAACGGCGCCAGATTCTGCTGCTTGTTCAACGAGTTCTTGCTCACTGTATGCGGTGAGTAGAATAAATGGAATTTGATCAAGTTCTTTAAGTTTTTTAGTAAGTTCCAGACCGTTTCTATTTGGCATGCGTACATCAAGAATGACTAAGTCTGGTTTTGGGTTGCTGTCTAGCCAAGCTTCAGCTTCATCTACAGATTCCGCAGCATTAATAAGGTAGCCCGCTCGTGCTAAATCATCTGCTAAGGTGCTTAAAATGAGTCGGTCATCATCGACTAACAAGATGGATGATGATTTCTGATGAGTAGTCATGTTTTTTTAGGCCTTTTATTGCGTCAAAGTAATCACAGGTGCCGTAATTTCAAGCGCAGTTGTTACGTAATCTCCGTCTTGCTGCCAAGATAGTTGTACGCCTTTTTTTGGTAGCAATGATTTTACTAATTTTAATCCAGTGCCAGCAATGGGGGCGTAGTTTTCGCTATCGGCAGGTAATAGTTTTCCTCTATTGGTGATGGTCAATTCAATGTGGTTAGGGTGATTTTCTAATTCAACTTTAATACCAGCGTCTTGTTCCCCATGTTTAACCGCATTGGTAATCAATTCATTAAGCACTAATGCCAGAGGCACAGTTTCAGTTTCTAAGACTCGAATATGCTGCATGTCGTTTAGCAGAGTGACCAGAATACTAGCTTGCCATAATGACTCTTGGTTTTTTGCAATCTCAGTAACTAAGTCACGTAACAGAATGCTTGACGTTGCGTCTTTACCTTGTAGACCATGAATGAGTGCGATGCTATGGACTTGAGCTATGGCGGAAATCAGTGGTTCTTTGAGTGCCGGATATGATGATGCAGTATTACGTAAAAGCCCTGCGACACCTTGTAAGTTGTTCTTTATGCGATGATGCACTTCTCTTACTAGAGTATTACGAAGATTTTTTTCTGCTTCATTACGTTCAGTGATATTGCGAGAGATTCCTAAAACACCAATTAGGTCGCCATTGTTATTGAAAAGGGCGGTTTTAATAGTCTCAAATAATCCACGATAACCATTGGAGGAAAACGTTAACCATTCTTCATTTACGGTAGGTGTTTTTTGCAGCATGGCTTGACGATCATTTTCACGAAAAAAATCAGCCAAATTTTGATCTACAAAGTCATAATCAGTTTTGCCAACAATATCTTTTTCCTTTGCTCCAAAAAAGCTCTCAAACATAGGGTTGCATGACAAATAAACACCATTGTTATCTTTTAACCAAATGAGATCTGGAATGGCATGAATTAGAACGTGTAATTGAGCCTCACTTCTCTGTAAGTCAAATTCGGCTTGTTTTTGATTGGTAATGTCATGTGCCGTGGCGTATGTAACTGCCTCCGCACTATCAAAATATGCTGTCCAAGAGAGCGTTTTTATTGAGCCGTCTTTACATATATATCGATTTTCAAAATCTACTGATCGGCGAATTTCAATTTGTGCTTTAAATTCGGCGATTGTTTTTTCTCTATCGTCAGGTAAAACAAATTCAATTAAAGGTTTTTCTAAAAGTTCTTTTTCACTAAACCCAAGTAATTTTACAAAAGCAGGGTTCACTTGTTGGAAGCATCCATTTGGGTCTGCAATACACATGGGGTCAGTTGAAAGTTGAAAGAATCTAAAATACCGCTCTTTCAGTAGCTCCAGCTTTTTGCGCTCAGTAATATCTTTTGTAAAAGCTAACTGAGAAACTTCACCGTTAGAGTTTGTCTGAAAAGGCACAGCAGTGGTTTCCATCCAGCGACGTGTGCCATTTAAACCTATAATTTCAAACTCCATAGAGTCATTGTTACCATCACAAATGCTTTCGTTAAAAGCCTGAAAAGCGTCACGATGCTCTGGTGCAACGATTGGGTAAACTGAAGTATTGGCAACAGATTCCAATCGATCCGCTTCAATTAATGCAAGTCCAGCAGAGTTCATTGATCGTAGTGTTCCATCACGCGATACTAGCTTTACACACTCAGAAGTGGACTCAAGAATAGTGCGTAAATGGTGTTCTCTTTGTTCTGTTTTTTCAGCAGCTAATTTGCTCTCTGTAATATCGCGTGCTATGCCAAATAAACCAATAATTTCCCCTGAGTCATTTTTAATAGGGTATTTACGGTTATCAACCCAGCCTTTGCTACCATCTTTTAATCGTGTTTCTTGAATCTCGTGAGCGACACGAACGCCTGCAAATACTTGTTTTTCTAGGCTGTAATAGATGTCAGCATATTCTTCTAAAAACACATCATAATCAGTAAGACCTAAAAATTCGGTCCAGTGTTGTGTGGATTCGGTAATTTCCACCAAAGCTTGGCTTGCACCATTAAAAACATGATTACGATCTTTAAAGTAAATATAGTCATCTGTATTGTCCATCATGGCTTTAAAATTGACCATGTTCGATGGAAGAGTAGACTGGTCATTTGATTGCTGCCATAGACCTTTGGCATCTTGTAGCAATAAATCGATTGTTGTTATACCTTGATGATTTTCTTTGCTATAAAAACCCTTGATGCATCGAATTAGACCGTCAGCATGCCTTAATCGAAAGTTGAATATGCTTGAATTGGATTTACTGGCTGTTGAGAAAAGTTCGTCAGCTATATCTTGGTCGTGCTTGTGAATGCGGCTTTGTAAGGTAACTTTTTCTGATATGAAATCATCTGCATTAAAGCCTAGCAAGTTGTAAATGCTGTCGCTTACATTCACAACTTTGATGTTTGGTGAGAGACAAATTCTAAAAATTGCTTCTAATCTATTTGGCATTTGATTTAGTGAATTTTTGAACTACTCATCTCAGTTGAGGGGGCTGTTTTTAGTAGTTGGGTAGCGTCTACTTGGTCGAAGGCATAAAGCTTGTTGCAGAAATCACAATGCACTTCAATATTGCCGCGCTCTTCAATGATGCTAGTAATTTCGTCATTCCCTAGCATGCGCAGCATATTAGCAACGCTATTGCGTGAGCAGCTACAAAAGAATTGTGTAGGCGTGGCTTCAAATAAGCGTACATCTTCTTGATGAAATAAGCGTGTGAGTAAAGTTTCTGCAGGTAACTGTAATAGTTCTTCGTTGGTGACGGTGTCTGCCAAATGACCAACACGATTCCAAGTGTCTACATCTTCTTCACCATAAGTCTTTGTCACTTGGTTCATGGTTTCAGGTAGTTTCTGTATCAACATGCCTGCTGCTGTGTCTCCATCACAGCTCAGCCAAATTTTGGTATCAATTTGTTCTGAGCGCAGCATGTAATTTTCCAGAACCGTGCTAATGCTGTCGCCCTCAAGAGCCACAATGCCTTGGTAGGCTTGATTGCCGTCTTTAGGATCTAGCGTAATCATGAACTGACCATGATCTAACAGTTCGAACAGATTTTGTTGATCACTAACTTCGCCACGCCATTTGGCTGTTGCACGTATTTTCAATGCAGAGCCAGCTTCTGAACTACATTCTACGACTAAAAGTTTTAGTGGTCCCTTGCTTTGAATTTGCATGACTAAAGAGCCATTCATTTTTAAAGTGGCTGCGAGTAGGGTGCTCGCTGCCATTAATTCTCCAAGGGCGCACTTTAGCCCTGTTGGTATGGTTTGTTGTTGCAAGGCTTCTTGTAGTGTTTGCGTGAGATTTACAAAATTACCACGTACTGGTGTGTTTTCAAATACAAAGCGCTGCAGGGTGTCTTGGTGATTTTTCATACCAACATTTTAACATTGACAGGTTTTGATTGCTTTAAATTGATTTCTCAAAATTATAAGTTGTAATGAGAATGATTCTCATATAGTATTGCGTTTAATGTATTTTGATATGAAAGATTAAAGTGAGAAAAAACAAATTTAAGGTTAAGCCTATTTATGCCGCATTGATGTTACTGGCAAGCAGCTCTGTATTTGCCGATCAGACGGAGGCGTTAATATTGCCACGTGTAGATGTGATTGGTAGCCAAGAACAGTTGCTTAAAACACCTAGCTCAGCAACGATTATTGAGCAGGAGGAGTTGGAGGCTAGTCATGTGCTTACGACTAATGAAGCGTTGCGTAAAGCGCCAGGTGTGGTGGTGCGAGATGAAGAAGGTATGGGAATGCGCCCTAATATTGGTGTGCGTGGCTTAAATCCAACGCGTTCCACCAAAGTGTTGTTGCTTGAAGATGGCATTCCTGTGACCTATGCACCGTATGGTGCAAACGAGAGCTACTATCACCCGACTGTCGACCGCTTCGCACGCATAGAGGTACTAAAAGGCGCATCACAAATCAAGTTTGGCCCACAAACTGCGGGTGGTGTCATTAACTATATTACGCCGAACGCGCCAGAAAATTTTGCGGGTCACATGAGTGTGACTGCAGGCAATCGAGATTACCTCAATACTAAAATCAATGCCGGCGGCAAGGGCGTGTTGTTTGATTACACGCATAAAGAGGGCGATGGCGCGCGAGATAATACCCACTCAAATGTAGAAGATCTGAATGTAAAAATGACCAAATCGCTAGGTGAAAATCATGCGATTACTCTACGTGCCAATTGGTTTACAGAGGATTCTCAGGTTAGTTATTCTGGTCTTACTCAGAAAGAGTATCAAAACTTTGGCGGTGAATATAACCCGTTTAATCATGACAAATTTGCAACGACACGTTATGGGGCATCCGCTACGCATGATTGGCAAATGAATAGCAATGCACTGTTAACCACTAATTTTTATTACAGTTATTTTGATCGTGACTGGTGGAGGCAACAAAGCAATAGTGCGCAAGCCATTAGTGGAGGAGCAATTAATAACGCAAGTTGTACCACGCTTTTGGCAAATCGCTTAGCTGGCTTTGCTGTGGATGGTGATAGTTGCCTAGGTGTGCAGGGACGTCTGCGTACGTATGATACCTATGGTATAGAGCCACGTTTAACCGTGACGCACGCTTGGGGTGAGCTAGAGATTGGCGCAAAAGCGCATTTTGAAGAGCAAAATCGCAAGCAAATCAATGGGGCTACTCCTACTGCGCGTAGCGGCACTTTAGAAGAAAATAATAAACGCGAAACAGATGCATACTCTGGGTTTATCAGTAACCGTTTTGACATAGGTCAGTTTTCAATCACGCCTGCTGTGCGTTATGAGCATATCGAAAATAAACGTAAGAATGGCACTACACGCACTGTGTTGAGTGAAACTAAAGGTGAGTCTACCTTGCATGAGTGGATTCCAGGTTTAGCTGTTGCCTATAACCCTAACGATAATCTAACAGTATTTGCAGGCGTGCATCGTGGTTTTGCGCCACCGCGCACAGAAGATTTGATTGGTCCAACAGGCGGCGTGGTGGATGTGGACGCTGAAAAATCAACTAACTACGAACTTGGGTTTAGAGCTAAACCGTTAAAAGGTTTAAATGTAGAAGCAACGGCTTTTTATAACGACTTTAGCAATTTGATTGCTGTGGGTTCAGTGGCAAGTAATGTTGCGCTATCACTAGGTGAAGCAACGTTTGCAGGTTTGGAGTTAAGTGGACAGTATGATTTTGATAATGGTTTTTACAGTCGATTAGCTTACACATGGTTGCCTGTAGCCGAACAGGATACGCCATTTAGAAGTGCAGCTACTCCAACTGTAGAAACTGGCGCAAAAGGCAATCGTCAGCCTTACGCTCCAAAAAATACAATGACAGTTGCATTGGGTTATAAAATTAATAGCTGGAATGCGCAGTTAGAAGCCGTGCATGTAGGTAAGCAGTTTGCTGATTTTGCTGAAACAGAAGCACCTACAGCAGATGGTCAAAAGGGTGAAATTTCAAGTTACACCATTTATAACGCCGCTTTGAACTACAAATATGCCCCTTATAAAACAACGTTCTTTGTTACAGGAAAAAACTTGTTTGATAAAGAGTACATTACCGACAGAACACGTGGCATTTTAACGGGTATGCCGAGATTGG
>CAYQZK010000107.1:5223-6753 GCA_964422015.1 uncultured Methylotenera sp. | reverse complement strand
GCGCATCATAAAAAGCAAGATTGTGAATCGTTTCTTCTGCTTTTTTGTTCAAAGTAATATCTGTAAAAGTGGCCACATAATTAGTGACGCCTCCAGCTTCATCCATTACCGCAGTAATAGTCAACCTTTCTGGGTAAACATCTCCATTTTTACGTCGATTCCAGATTTCACCTTGCCAATAGTGGTCTTGGCTTATCTTCTCCCACATAGCCTTATAAAAGTGTTCATCTTGCCTATCAGACTTAATAATGCTGGGCATTTTTCCGAGCACTTCATCTGCACGATACCCTGTAACTTCTGTAAACGCCCTATTCACCTTTAATATCACTTGATTTGCATCAGTCACAAACATAGGATCATGAGAATCAAATGCTGTAGCAGCCACTCGCAACTCTTGTTCAACTATTTTTCGATCAGTGACATCAAGCATCGTGCCCTGAAGATAAAGAGGCTTACCCTCGGCATCATGCACCACATGCGCTTCATCATGAAAATAATGCCACTGCCCATGCTTTGTTTTTAATCTGTATATTGCTGAGAATGGCCGATTTTCTGAATGAGACATCTCTAGCTCTTTAAGTACCTGCTCAACATCTTCAGGATGAACCAACTTCAACCACAAGTCAGGCGTCTCTATCCATTCTTGCGGCGAATAACCAAGTTCGGAAACTCTAGGACTGATGTAGGTCGTTTTGCTTGCACTGTCGATACTCGCTTGGTAGATAATCGCAGGACTTTGTTCAGCCAAGTCGCGATAACCCTCCTCACGCTCATGTAGTGCTTCAAGACCTTGACGCAACAAACGACGTGTTAACCCATATAAAAGCAAAGAGGTAATCGCAACAAACATCCAGCCTTTGGCAATACTGGCATGCGTGATTTGCTCGGGATCATCAAATAACCAATGAACGGCATGATCTGAAAGTATGATGTATATCCCAGAAAAAAGGGCATAAAACAGGACGACTTTAAGCACACCAACAACTTCTACTGGGGAGCTTTGTTTGTTAGATAACCCACGTTTAAAGGGTGAAGATTGTTTCAAATGACTCATCAGTCAACGCCTATCAAATCAGCATTTCTCAATATTTACGCCATGTAGATTGAGTTTACTATTGCATATAAGAATAGTCTCATTGCAACATGAAAGCTATGAATACTTGCGTTTTTTCTCTACAACCCGCCTTGGACGAACCGTACGCTCTAACTGTTCACCACGCACCGTAGTAATCGGCTTATTAGAAAGCGGCTGCCAAGCAGGAATAAGGCATTGTTTACCGCTACCAATCAAATCAGCCCGTCCCATTTTTTTCAGCGCTTCACGTAACATCGGCCAGTTATTCGGGTCATGATAACGAATAAACGCTTTATGCAGTTTACGTACATTACCCGCTTTAGGAATCGGCACATCATCTGAATCCGGCGTTACTTTACGCAACGGGTTCTTGCCAGAATGGTACATTGCTGTCGCCATCGCCATCGGGGTGGGGGTAAACGTCTGTACCTGATCTAACTTAAAATCATATTTCT
>CAYQZK010000107.1:0-5213 GCA_964422015.1 uncultured Methylotenera sp. | reverse complement strand
GCTTCATCAGTAGTGCCTGGGTGTGCCGCAATAAAATAGGGGATCAAATACTGCTTCTTACCCGCTTCAGCGCTGAACTTCTCAAACATGGCTTTGAATTCGTCATACGCGTCCATGCCCGGCTTCATCATTTTGCTGAGTACATTTTCTTCGCTATGCTCAGGTGCGATTTTTAAATAGCCCCCCACATGATGCTGCACCAGTTCTTTCACGTATTCTGGCGACTTCACGGCAAGGTCATAACGCACACCGCTACCGATTAAAATCTTCTTCACACCTTTAATAGCGCGGGCCTTGCGGTAAAGTTGAATCAATGCACTATGGTCAGTATTCAGATTTTCACAAATACCCGGATAAACGCAACTCATCTTGCGGCAATTGTTTTCAATCGTTTCACTCTTACAGGCAATGCGGTACATATTGGCTGTTGGGCCGCCAAGGTCTGAGATCACTCCGGTAAAGCCATCCACCTTATCGCGAATTTCTTCAACTTCCTTCAAGATACTCGCTTCACTGCGGCTTTGAATGATGCGACCCTCATGTTCGGTAATGCTGCAGAAGGTACATCCACCGAAGCAACCGCGCATGATATTGACGCTGAATCGGATCATCTCCCATGCAGGAATTTTTGCATTCTTATAAGCTGGGTGAGGCTTGCGTGCATACGGCAAGTCATAGACATAATCCATCTCTTTGGTAGTGAGCGGAATCGGCGGCGGATTCAACCAAACTTCACGGTCGCCGTGCCTTTGCACCAAAGCGCGTGCATTACCTGGGTTGGCCTCTAAATGCAGCACACGTGAAGCATGAGCGTACATCACTGGATCTTGCGCCACTTCTTCATAAGCAGGCAAACGCACTACCTGAGTTGATCGATTAGCTTTTGGCTTACGGATAATTTCTATAGCCTTTGTACCGGCAGGCAAAGCAGCTTCAGGCTGACTCGTGTCAGTCGCACAACTCGCATCAGCTTTACCCATCTTCATTTCATAAGGGTCAACATGCTGATCGACATGACCCGGACGGTCTAGCTTGGTACTTTCAATCTCACTCCATCCGTCGGGAATTTTTTTACGTAAAAAGGCAGTGCCGCGAATATCTTGTATATCTGCGACTTTTTCACCCTTGGCAATACGGTGACTCAACTCAATCAACGCCCGCTCAGCATTACCGTACAGCAGAATATCGGCTTTGGAATCCACCAACACACTACGGCGCACTTTATCGCTCCAATAATCGTAATGGGCAATACGGCGCAAACTGGCTTCAATACTGCCAATGACTAATGGCACATCTGAATAAGCTTCACGACAACGCTGGCTATATACCAGCACAGCGCGATCTGGTCGCTTGTTGGCCTCTGCATTGGGGGTATAAGCATCATCACTACGAATTTTGCGGTCGGCGGTATAGCGATTCACCATGCTATCCATATTGCCGGCTGTCACACCAAAATAGAGGTTAGGTTTACCAAGCGTTTTGAATGCGTTGGCATTTGACCAATCAGGCTGCGCAATAATACCTACACGAAAACCCTGCGCTTCAAGCAGTCGCCCAACCAACGCAACGCCAAAGCTTGGATGATCAATATACGCATCACCAGAAATCAGAATAATGTCGCAACTATCCCAACCTAATGCATCCATTTCGGCACGAGACATCGGCAAAATAGGCGCAGCTCCAAACCGCTTCGCCCAATAAGGACGATAGCTTTGAAGTGGCTTTGCAAGCAGGGTTGAGTATTGTTCCAAAATATTGACTGTAAAAACGATGAAGTGTGCGCATTTTACGCGCTAATGACTTGATTAAGAAGTAATTTTTTACAAATAATCTGCCCTGTAAACCCTATTAAAATTAAGGCTTACAACAACTCTATGCCAAATGGTTTTACCACCATAGCAAACACAAAAAACATCAGCATCGTGAATAGCATGCAGCTCGTAAGCGTGAGTACAAATCCCCATTTCGGTAACAAATAAGGAAACAACAAAAACATAGGCAAGGTAGGCAGCACATACCAGAATGTATAGTAAGCATGATTTGCAATTTTGTTGTCCGGCTGCTGCTCTACATACAACCAGATCAAAGTTAGTACCGTTACCATCGGCAGCGACGCAATTAAGCTGCCGAGTTTGTCGCTACGCTTTGCCAGCTCGGATACCAGCACGACAACTCCAGCCGTAATTAAGTATTTAAGAATTATGTATTGCATTTTTTCACCTTTCACTCAAAATTGACCAGTCACTAAGATAGCTCAAGTAAAGAATATCACTCAATTCAAACATCAGCCCCTTTAAATATGAGCCATGCTTACTACCAATTACCTAACGGCCGAGTCGCTAGTATCGACGGAAATTGTGCGTTCCCTCCACTATCTGACGCTCTGCACGAACCCAATGGTTTAATTGCAATTGGTGGCGACCTGTCTATGCCACGCCTGTTGTCGGCCTACCGGCAAGGCATCTTTCCCTGGTTCAGCGATGGAGAACCTATTTTATGGTGGAGCCCAGACCCTCGCATGGTGCTATATCCAAGCGAGCTTAAAATCTCACGCTCACTTGCCAAAACACTTAAAAACACCCCATTTGAAATACGCTTTAACACGGCATTTCGTGAAGTTATTAGTGCTTGCAGCAGCACCCTGCGAACCGGGCAGCCTGGCACGTGGATTACGGCAGACATCATCAATGCCTACTGCGCTTTGCACGAAGCGGGTTATGCAATATCTGCTGAAACATGGCTAGACAATAAACTGGTGGGCGGCTGCTATGGCGTCAAAATAGGCAAAATGTTTTACGGCGAAAGCATGTTTCACCATGAAACAGATGCTTCTAAAGTCGCTTTTGTAACACTAGTACAAGAACTAGCCAAAGAAAACATAGGATTGATTGATTGCCAGATGAAAACAGCGCATCTTGCCAGTTTTGGCGCACGTGAAATTGACCGTGATGAATTCATTCCACAATTATTCAAATTGACGCAATCGCTCTGAGTTTTACCCTATAATTTCCAGATGACATCTCCAACCGAACCGCAGTTACAAAAACTACAGTTTTATGTCACTACTGGCTACAGTTGCGGTTATTTGCCGAATAAACTTGCTCAAAGTTTAATTGCCACACCTCAGCATTTAATTAATGCCAATGTTTACGGCAACCTCATTCAGCAAGGCTTTAGACGTAGCGGTGTATTTGCATACCGACCACATTGCGAACATTGCCAAGCTTGCGTGCCTGTGAGAGTCACTGTGCAAGATTTTGCACCTAACCGTAGCCAAAAACGTGCATTCAAACAACACCAGAACCTCACCACTACAATTCTGCCTGTGGCATTTTATGAAGAGCATTACGCACTCTATGCCGACTACCAAAAACAACGGCATGCCGATGATGATAAAGCCGCTGTTGATAATGCCGATCAATACAAAAGTTTTTTATGCGAAAGCAATGTTGAAAGTGTACTGGTTGAATTCAGAGAAAATGGCTTGTTAAAGATGGTGAGCGTCATCGACATTGTGCACGATGGTATTTCAGCGGTTTACACTTTTTACGATGCTACGGAAAACAAAGCCAGCTATGGCACCGATTTAAAGCGTGCCAGTTACGGCACTTATAACGTATTGTGGCAAATCAACTGGGCAAAACAATTAGGCTTGCCGTATTTATACTTGGGCTACTGGATTGAGGAAAGCCAGAAAATGCGCTACAAAGAAAACTTTCAGCCACTGGAAAAGTTAATCAATGGTGAATGGAACCGCTAAAGCACTAAGCTTGGCAATTCCAACAATGCTACAATCACATCTAATTCAATCTTAAAAAATCAACTTTACCTTGAAAAAACTGGTCATTTTCGGTGTAGGTCTTATTGGCGGCTCCGTCGCTCTTGCTTTAAAAAAGGCAGGTTATAGCACTCAAATTGTAGGTGTTGGGCGAAGTCAGGAAAGCCTGCAAGCCGCACTAGACTTAGGTGTGATTGATGTTGCCAAAAGTAACGTTGCAGAAGCGATTAAAGATGCAGACATGATATTAATTGCTGCACCTGTGGCACAAACACCTTCTATACTTTCAGCCATAAAACCGCATTTAAGCGCACAAACCATTATTACTGATGCGGGCAGCACAAAAAGTGACGTACTGCAGTATGCCCATGACATTTTAGGTGAATGCAGCCACCAGTTTATTGGTGGCCACCCTATTGCAGGCGCAGAAAAAAGTGGTGTAAGCGCAGCAACAGCAGATTTATTTTTAGGTAAAAATGTTGTTTTAACCCCTACCCCACAAGCCAATATCCATGCGGTTTCCAGCGTTGCTAAACTTTGGCAGGATTGTGGTGCTAAAGTCAGCGAAATGTCCGCTGAAACACATGACAGCATATTTGCTGCAGTTAGCCACTTACCGCATTTACTCGCTTTTGCCTTAGTCGATGAAATTGCATCACGCACCAATGCAGCACAGCTATTTGGGTTTGCTGCCAGCGGCTTTCGAGACTTCACACGCATCGCGGGTAGTCACCCTGAAATGTGGCGTGATATCAGCCTTGCCAATAAAGAGGCTTTACTCAATGAAATTTCAGCTTATCAAGCAGAGTTATCCAAACTAAAAACAATGTTACAAAACTCTGATGGCGCTGGTCTACATGCACTATTTGAACGTGCAAGCCTTGCCCGTAATGCTTGGGCTGAATCAAAAAAATAATCACCCGAATTATAAGAAAACAGAACATAAAAACTAAAACATGGAACAACTTACTCTATCTCCAGCCAGCCACGCTGCCGGCAGCATCACATTACCTGGCTCCAAAAGCATCTCTAACCGCACCTTATTACTCGCGGCACTAGCCAATGGCACTACAGAAATTCGTGACTTATTAGCCTCTGATGACACATCTCGCATGCTGGAGTCATTAGAAACTCTTGGGGTAGTGTTAGAAAACTTTGCCGAAAACGCATGGCGTGTCAAAGGCTGCAACGGTCACTTTCCCAATAAAAATGCAGACTTATTTCTAGGCAACGCTGGCACTGCTTTCAGACCGCTGACTGCCGCTTTGGCCTTTTCGGATGGAGAATATGCCCTTTCTGGTGTGCCGCGCATGCATGAACGCCCTATTGGCGATTTGGTGGATGCTTTAAGGCTTGCTGGTGCGCAAATCGAGTATTTGGCTAATGAAAAGTACCCTCCATTAAAAATTTCACCTGCAAAACTGAATTTAACTCA
>CAYQZK010000106.1:0-6767 GCA_964422015.1 uncultured Methylotenera sp. | reverse complement strand
CATTTAAAGTTAACACATTGAAAAGAACGATAAAATACCATTTTTAACGCTTAAAATAAACGAGTATCAGCATTTAGGCTGTTGATTTAACTAAAATCCATCAATTAAAACTGAGCTGGATATTTATACTGAATATTAAAGCGGTGTTACATTAAAGCTATTAAACACAAACAATCTGGAATTCATAATGAAAAAACTAGCCCTGCCTTTGTTAATCCTTGTAATCATTTTAGCTGGCGCATTATTTTGGTTACGCGGCAATTTAGATAGTTTGGTACGCGATGCAATTGCTACTTACGGTAGTGAAATGACCGCATCTAAAGTAAGCGTTGACCAAGTCAAAATTAACGCAACCAATGGCGAAGGTATTATCACTGGCTTGACTATAGGCAATCCAAAAGGATTTAAAACGAATCATGCTCTAAAACTCAGTGAATTTACCGTAGCAATTGACCCTGCCAGTTTAGTGAGTGATGTCGTCATCATTAAAAAAATTGCCATCATCGCACCTGATATCATCTACGAAAAAGGCAACACGATGACCAACTTTGATGCGATTCAGAAAAACATTGCCAACTATCTAGGGCCTTCAGAAGGCAGCAATCAATCCTCAGACAAGAAACTCATTGTTGAAGAACTCACCATTCGTGACGCCAAAGCACAAGTATCAGCCGCATTTATGGCAGGTAAAACTATGACCGTAAACCTACCTGATATTACTTTAAGAAATTTAGGCAAATCTAAAGGTGGTATTACTTCAGGTGAATTAGGCAACGAGATTGCTGGCGCACTAAAAAAACAATTAACAAAATCCATCAGCTTTGACAAATTAAGTAAAGCTGCTGATGCGGTTAAAGACGGCGCTACTAAAGCGCTAGATAAAGTCAAAGGGCTGTTTTAATAAAGCACAATTGAATTGTAAAAAATCTGTATCCAACTTAGCACTATGTGGCAGAATTGTATTTAATATGAAAACATCTAACACCCCGACCGAAGCAACAACCATCACCTGTCCCGCATGTGGGCTAATGTGTGATGATATTGCACTGAATTCACAATCCAATCTGCCTGACAATACGAGCTGCCCGAAAAGCATTCATTTTTTTAGTCAAGCTTATGCTGAAAATACAAACATAACACCTAGCGTAGCTGGCAAGCCTACTGACATCAGTACTGCCATTAAAGCCGCCACTGATATTTTAAGCGCAAGCAAGCAGCCATTGTTTGCGGGCTTAGGCACAGAGGTTCAAGGTATTCGTAGCGTGCTGCTCTTAGCCGAAAAAGTGGGGGCAACGCTAGACCATATGCATAATGAAGGTGGCATGCGCAACACCTTAACCTTGCAAAATAGCGGCTGGCAAAACACCACGTTAATGGAAGTTAAAAACCGTGCCGACGTAATTTTGGCGATTGGTACCGACATCATCTCTAGCCACCCACGTTTTTTTGAAAAACTGGTATGGAATGAAAATAGTCTATTTGATAAACCTGCTCCAGAAATTATCTATTTAGGCCTTCCGACAAATACACCAGCAGAAAACTTAAAAGCAGGCGTTTCACCATCAGGTAAAGCACCAACCGTAATTACAGCAGATACGGAAAAATTACCTGAAATCATCAATACGCTAAATGCCTTGATAAACAACAAGAAAATTAAAGCAGAACAAGTTGCTGGTGTTGCAACCGCTACCCTGCAAGAAGTTTTGGATAAATTAAAATCTGCTAAATATGCTGTGATTACTTGGGCAGCTGGCAATTTTAAATATGCACACGCTGAGTTGACCATACAAGGCATTACGCAACTAGTCAGCAAACTTAATGAGACCTCACGCGCAGCTGGTTTACCACTCAATGCAGGCGATGGCGACATGAGCGTAAACAGCACTAGCACATGGCTAAGCGGCTACCCTACTAGAAATCGCTTTACACATGGCAAAACCGAATTTGACGCGGATTTATTCTCGACAGAACATCAGTTAAACAGTTGCGATGGTTTATTGTGGATTAGTAGCTTTAACGCCAATCTACCACCTAAAACGAGCACGCCGACCATTGTCATTGGCCACCCCAACATGAAGTTCGAGCACATGCCGGATGTATTCATTCCTGTCGGCATTCCTGGTGTAGACCATATAGGCACCATGTTCCGCATGGACAACGTTGTTTCCTTACCCCTCAAAAAGTCACGCGAAACAACTTTGCTTAGCCTAAGCCAAGTCATTCAACAAATTTTAGATTCCATGTCATGATTATTAAGCTTAAAAACGGAAAGATTTACGATCCTAAACACGGTAAAAATGGCGTTACACAAGATCTTTACATTCGTGATGGACGTATTATCGACAAACCTAGCGCCAACGAAACTATAGACCAAACCTATGATTTAACTGGAAAAGTGGTCATGGCTGGCGCGATTGACATGCACAGTCACATTGGCGGCGGCAAGGTCAATATTGCTCGTATGATGCTACCTGAATATCAAGAAAGCCGTCACTACACCGAGCCAGAAGCACATATCTGCACACCTAATTGCAGTCACCATGCCACACCAAGCACCACTGATGCAGGCTTCAGATACATTGAAATGGGCTATACCGCAGCTTTTGAGCCCGCTGTTTTACCCATCAATGCCCGCCAAGCTCACCTAGAAATGGGTGATACACCAATGATAGACAAAGGTGGTTACGTCATGCTGGGTAGTGATGATTACCTATTACGCATGTTAGCGGCAAAAAAAGACCAAAAAGCTATAAACGATTACGTTGCTTGGACGATTAATGCCGCACAAGCCATTGGCGTTAAAGTGGTCAATCCAGGTGGCATTAGCGCTTTTAAATTCAATCAACGTAAATTGGATTTAGACGAGAACAACAGTTTTTACCAAGTAACCCCGCGTGAAATTCTTAAAACACTTAGCCGCGCAGTGCATGACTTAGGTATCGCCAAACCCTTACACGTACACTGTAATAATTTAGGTGCTGCAGGCAACTTTCAAACCACATTAGACACCATGGGCGCCTCAGAAGGCCTACCCATGCACCTCACGCACATTCAGTTTCACAGCTATGGCACCGAGGGCGATAAAAAGTTTTCATCCGCTGCAGCGCAAATTTCTGAAGCTCTGAATAAAAACAAAAACATCACTGCCGATGTAGGGCAAATTTTATTTGGTCAAACAGTTACTGCTTCAGGCGACAGCATGGTGCAACACTTGAACTCCAAGCATGGCAACCCTAAAAAATCAGTGGTCATGGATATTGAGTGCGATGCAGGCTGTGGCGTTGTGCCATTTAAATATCGCGACCAAAATTATGTGAATGCATTGCAATGGGCGATTGGTCTAGAGATATTTCTATCTGTAGAAGACCCATGGCGCGTATTCTTAACCACAGACCACCCAAATGGTGCACCATTTACTAGCTATCCGCATTTAATTCGTTTGCTGATGGATAAGAGTTTTAGAAATGAAGCTTTTGCTAAGCTCAATTTAGATGCGCAAGCTATGAGCAATTTAACGAGTCTCGACCGTGAATACAGTTTGTATGAAATTGCCATCATGACGCGTGCTGGTGCATCCAAACTCATAGGCTTGCATGATCGAGGCCATTTAGGTGTAGGTGCAGGCGCAGACATTACGGTGTATACAGACCAACCCGACCGTGAAGCGATGTTTGCAAAACCTGACTATGTATTCAAAGATGGTCAGTTAGTAGTAAAAGATGGCAACATCGTTAAAGTCACTTGGGGTGCAACGCATACTGCCAAACCGGCATTTGATGCCAGCGTAGAAAAAGGTCTTAAAGACTACTTCGACAAATACCATACCATTCAGATGGATAGCATCAAAGTTAGCAATGATGAAATCAGTAACGACGGTCGTGGGAGCGTAATTGTTCATAAAAACTAACAACTTCAAATGGATAAAGCGACCTTAAGCAGAACATTATGAGCAGACTATACGGAGATCAGCACCGCAACATTCAAAAGGCATTTGGCACTACAGGCATGGCTGACCGTGTTGAAGAGCTAGTCTGCCGAACCGAATTCGATGATGAGGCAAAAGGCTTTATTGAGCATGTTGGCATGTTTTTCTTATCCACCATTGATCATCAAGATCGCCCTACTGTTTCATTTAAAGGTGGCGATGCCGGTTTTGTAAAAGTTGTAGACAGCACCACTCTGGTATTTCCTAGCTATGATGGCAATGGTATGTTCTTCTCTATGGGCAACATCAGTACCAACCCACAAGTTGGGTTGCTATTCATCTCTTTTGAAACGCCTAGTCGTTTACGGGTGCAAGGTACAGCTACCATTTCACAAGACCCTGATCTGTTAGCACAATACAAAGAAGCTGATTTTGTAGTCACGGTAAAACTATCTGAATTCTGGCAAAACTGCCCACGCTATATTCCAAAATATGAAAAAGTGCGTGACTCACGCTACGTGCCTCGCGCCGATTGTGAAACACCCTTAGCTGGCTGGAAACAACTAGATTTAGTGCAAGACGTTTTGCCAGAATCTGACCTCAAAAAAGTAGCAGAAGTCGGCATCATCAACATCGAAGAGTGGGTAGGCAAAATAAAATCTGCCGACCCTACAGCTTAATATCTACTGCTTAGTATTGAATTATTTAAATCATCATTATTTATAAAAAAACTATATGTTAATTAACGGCGTACAAATAGACGACACCTATGCTGAGGCATTTAATATGCGCGGCACGCGAGTCATCATCACAGCTCAAAACTTGAAGTGGGCATATCACGCAGCCAACGCCATGGCAGGCTTTGCCACCTCTGTTATTGGGTGTGGCGTTGAGGCTGGCATAGAGCGTGAACTCACCACTGATGAAACACCTGATGGCAGACCGGGTGTGAGTATTTTGATGTTTGCCATGGGTAGTAAAGTGCTCATGCAACAACTGGAAACTCGCATGGGGCAATGTATCCTCACCTGCCCTACCGCCGCCGCTTTTTCTGGCATTGAAGGTGAAGATAATATCAACTTAGGCAAAAACTTACGCTTCTTTGGCGATGGGTTTCAAACTTCAAAACTCATTCCGAATAAAAATGGTAAGCCTAAGCGCTACTGGCGTGTACCCGTGATGGATGGCGAATTTTTATGCGAAGAAACCACAGGCATGGTACGTGCGATTGGCGGGGGCAACTTCCTGATATTAGCCACTTCGCAACCAGCCGCACTCGCCGCTGCAGAAGCCGCGATCGAAGCCATGAAAAAGGTACCTAACGTGATTATGCCGTTCCCTGGTGGCGTAGTGCGCTCTGGCTCTAAAGTGGGCAGTAAATATAAAACCATGTTTGCTTCTACCAACGACGCATTCTGCCCAACGCTAAAAGGTACAACTAATACTGAACTCTCCCCTGAAATTGAAAGTGTGATGGAAATTGTGATTGATGGTATTGGTTTTGATGATATTGCCGAATCTATGCGCGTAGGCATTCAAGCGATTTGTGACCTTGGTGCCAATAGCGGTGTAAAACGCATCTCGGCAGGTAATTACGGTGGTAAGTTAGGTCCACATCTCTTTAAGTTACACGACATTATGGGAGGTAAAGCAGCATGAACGCGCTAACCCTTACCCTGAAAAAAACATTAGAGCTTTCAATTAACTGTGCCGCTTTAACACCAAACTATTTGGCTGGAAAAACAGCTAAAGAGGTGGCAGCTCTAGTACTTAATTATGGCAATAGCACATTAAGACTAGACGAAATCTTTGAAATTTCTGGTGACGACACGCAGAACATTATCATCAAGAACAGTAGCAATAAACTAGATTACCTTGGTGCCAACATGAGCGCAGGCAGCCTGCACATCGAGGGCAATGCTGGTGCATATTTGGGCTTTGGTATGAAACAAGGTGTCATTCATTGCAATGGCAACACGGAGTCTTTCGCCGCTTGCAATATGGTCAATGGGCTTCTCAAAATTGATGGCAACACAGGTGACTTTTTAGGTGGAGCTTCTACAGGTTTACGCAAAGGTATGCGTGGTGGCACCGTTATTGTTAAAGGCAATGCAGGTGACCGCGCTGGCGACCAAATGCGCCGCGGCATTATGCTAATTGAAGGCAATGCAGGCGACTATTGCGCCAGCCGTATGATTGCAGGCACCATAGGCGTACTAGGCAGTGTAGGCAATTACGCAGGCTTTAGCATGCACCGTGGCACTTTACTACTAAGCAAAGCACCAAAACTGCACACCACTATGCAAGACTGCGGCACACATACCTTGCCATTTTTAAGTCTGCTATTTAAATCTTTTGCTTTATATGACACAAAATTCTCAACGCTAAAAACTCAACGCGTGCAACGTTTTGTCGGCGATGCTAGTTGTAAAGGCAATGGTGAGGTTTTATTGCTGCTGAATTGATAAAGTCTAAAGTCTTACGTTACTAACTCATAATCCGGTATAGTCGTATTTTCACGGGTAAATAAGTCAGCATTAGTTGCACATCAATGCCATCTGAGCCTTTAGCCTTGCTGGCAAATCAACGTATCCCCGATGATAAAGTTTCATAAGCTACTGACCCCAAAGATAATCAAGTGATACCATACTGTTTTAGTAAACTTTATGTCGTATCAAAATAATTAATGACCACTACACCTCAATACCTCACTGCTGCGCTTTATAAATTTGTTAACCTACCTTATTTCAAAGCGCTACAAGCCCCCATTCTCAAGGCATGTTTAACTAACAATATTAAAGGTACATTATTGTTAGCAGAAGAAGGTATTAACGGTACTGTT
>CAYQZK010000105.1:0-6804 GCA_964422015.1 uncultured Methylotenera sp. | reverse complement strand
TTTTGTTGAGGGTAGTGTCATTGCTTGACGGTAAAAGACTGGCGCAACCGCTGAGTACTAGCGCAATGAATAAGGGTGATAATCGCATGGGTAGTTTTTGCATCATTTTGATTTCGCTTTATTTTGTTTAATGCGCTTAACGTTGTTCTTTGCATTCAGTTCCAAGTCTGTCGGTGCTACATTGGTCTTTTTGATAGCGCCGAAGTCCATTGTTAAAATTTGTGTTGTGCCATCTTGGTTTCTTAATACGGCAGAATTTTCGTTGAGTTTAATTAAAGTAGATTGTTCAAACTTATTACCTAAAAAAACCTTTTGTCCGTTAATGATTGCCGCTTTATATTGCGGCCCTAACATGACGGATTGAAGTGTGCGGTTGGCGGCAATCGATTCAGCTGTATTGTTATCCGCATTCGTATCAAGCGCTGCGGGTGGTTGCGTTGGGTCTTTAAGGGCATCAGCTCGCACCGTTACTGCAAAGAGTAAAGTGGCCAATAAAAATAGAGCCTTCATCATTTTCTTCATTAAATGCTCAACCATGTTTGGTCTAAACTTAAAGTGTAAACCGTAAGTTTAAGTTGGCTAAGAGGTGGATGTTCTGTGCGTAATGACGCTTTGCTCCACAAAATATTCCACGATGTATTTTCCAGTTCGGACACGTAGTTTAGTAAATCCAAATAGCGACCCTCTACAGTAATTTCTACGCCATGTTTAAAGGCGATATCTTCCAGTGTTTTGTTGACTATGGCAGAAGACGCTTCAGGTGATTTAGGTTGGGTTGAAGTCGAGTTATTTTGCGGCTCATTAGTTGCCAATAAACCTGAGACAGGCATGGTTTTTAATTCAACCAGTTTTAGTTTTCCATTTTTTTTAAGTAAGCTACGTAAAAGCTCAGGCATTTTATCGGGGCTAATCAAAGTAGATTGCATGCCCTCTAATCTGGTGTCGAGTAGTTTGATATTGGCTTGCAATTCTGCAATACGTTGTTTGTTTTGAGCGTCAGGGTCAATAATAGCTTGACTGTTCATTTCGGCAATTTGTTGTTGCAATACTTGTATTTGAGTTTGATCTGTACTGATCTCGCCGCTAAGAATTTTCTTCTTTGCAAGTACAGGAGAGAGGAATAATGCATTGATAAGGCTGTAGACGACAAATACGCATGCAGCAAATACCAACCAGCGCTCGCGCTTGTTCAGGGCATCAAACTTGATGTTGATTTTTTGCCAAAGCGCTATAAGGGATGAGTTCAAGGTTTACCCCCATTGTTTACGCTTGTAGCCACAGACGTTTTAGCGTCTGCGCCTGTATCAATCGATTGCAACGTAAATTCAATGTATTGCACTTCGGTTTTTGGTGGCAATGTTGTACTGGTCTTGTTTGCTGCCGATGAGTCTTGAGCTTTAATAGGCGTTGTAGCGACCACCGTTGCAGTTGCTTTATTGGCAAGAGTATCAGCTTTGGATTGATTCATGTTTAAGCCAGAAAACTGTTTACCTTTTAATGCAGTCTCTTGGCTAAGACGCGATATATACTCTGGTACTAGGTCTGCTTCTAAAGTGCGGCCAGTAATATTTAATTGCTCGGTATGGCTATCAAAGTTAAAGCCGGTTAACCATAGTCCATCGATACTTTGTTTGGCAAAAGCACGCATGATTGCCGCATAACCTTTTTCAGGAGAGGCAGAACCTTGACTGATGGTTTGCAGTACTTGTTGCTGCATTTTTTCCTTTTGCTCAAGCTGTGCAATTTGCATAGGTAGAGCCTTGTTTGGTTCACGCAAGGCATGACGCGCTGCTGTTTCTTTAAGCTGATTCTGCGCAGCAATTAGTGCATCAGTTGTTTCAGTGCGCTGTACCGTAAGTAATGACATTTGTTTCTGTGCCTGACCGTAGAAAGTCATCATTAAAACGATTAATACAGCCAACGTTACCCCTATATTAGTCGGATTTAATGCATCCTTTTGCTTGATAAGAGCTGGATTTAGTAGGTTAATTTGCTGACTCATGGCTTATCCTCACGGAGCGCAGCACCTAGCACAGGCAGCAGTGTTGCTTGCATGGCTAAATCACCTAAATCTACAACAGGATCTACATCAAATATTTCAGACAAGTCAAACCGATCAACCTGAATATAGAGCGCTGTTTTTAAGTAGTCATAAAAATCTTCGCGACCAGGGAAGGGGGCTAAAACTAGCCGATTGATGCTGACATATGGCACTTGACGCTCAAAGTTATCTAGAGAGCGTTGAATAGCTAAGGATAAACGTTCGAAAGAGGCTGATATGCTTTCGCTACTGACCTCATTGCCAAATTGTTTATATCCGATGTCTGTGCTTCGAGAGTAATAGAGTTCGCCACCAGATGTGAAAGTGAGTAAGCCGTTAGATTCACTCAGCGAAAGCATCGCTAAACCGCGATTTTCTTGCTCAAGACATTTGGCTATGTTGCGTTGTGCCATCTCAGGGATATCAATCACTTCTAAGTTGGTTTCTGAGAAATCTAATAAGCGTTGCATGTAGTCTGCAATGAGCTCATTGCGCGCGGTAGCCACATAAATATTGGCTTGTCTACGATTATTGTTTGGATCTGATGGAATGTCGATGACATCTATACAGGCCTGATCAACGGGGTAATCAATGACGTCTTTAATTTTCCAGCCAGTCGCCTGCTTTAACTCTTCATCAGGAACGCTAGGTTTCTCGATTTGAGTTAACTGATATTCGCCAGAATTCAGCAATAATGAGCATCTATATAGCTCTAAATGCAAATTAGCCGCTAAAATTCTGCAATCATTATTTTTTTTAATACTTTCTGTTTCTAATGCGGCAAGTTGAATGGTTGGTTTTCCATTGTCACTACTTAACACATGCGCAACGCAAGTGCCTTGCTCAGTAGCACTGATTGCCAGCCGGCCAGCTTTTTTCTTTTTCTTAAAAAATTTCATTTTAATGACTTAAATTCAGGCCTTAATTGTTGCGCTAAAGTGTTTATAAGTATTAGTCTACTAGTATTTTCTCATTCATTGTAACAAAAACATATACTTAGGAGTTGAATTTAATCAAATTTCACATTGTGAACTAATTGTCGGTGGCTAAAACAGTACGTGTACGCTCTATATAGTTTGCTCCTGCCACAGAAGCGTCTGTCGCGGGGCATGTATTTGCATTGCAGGCTGTAGATTTTATTCTATAAACACGAACAGTATTTGCCCCTGAATTTGCATCAACTTCCTCATATAACCAAGAGTCACAAAAAACTGTGACACGAAAGCCTGTTTCACTTCTTAAGTCTAGAGTTGATGAGGCCAAGCAAGAGTTGTTTCTTAACGCTTGATATAAACCCCATTCGTTGCCAGACCTAGCGGCTTGCCAAGCTTTAGATGACATCACATCTTGTGCCGAAGTGGTTTGCTGAGAAGTGCTAATGGAGATGATGGCTGAAGCTAATACGGCAAGAATAACCAAAATCACAATAGCGGCAATAGCCCCCAAGCCTAACTGTTTTTTATAGTTTGTGGCTTGATGATTCATCATGGTACGTTATCCACGTGTACGCCATGAACAAGTGCAATACTTTCATTTGAGCGACTTAATTCTAGGCGCATCCATACAAAGCCACTTTGTTGGGTTGAACCTTGATTGGGGTCGTAAACAAACTCACAATTCGCTACATCTGTAGCCACTACTGCACCAGTAGTGGCCGCACAGGTGCTGGCTTGATTAGCACTAAATAAACCCACTGTTCTATAAAGTGTATTACCTACGCAACTATAAAAAATGGTTTGCTCTGTATTTGGAACCACAACAAATCTACCGCCATCATAACTAGACGGAAATTGCGTGCTTGATACGGTGAGTCTATGCAGTCCATCAGTGCTTCTAGGTACGCTTGGTGTGGCGTTTATTTGCGCTCTATTCACTACAGGCGAAGTATAAACATCATCTGCATTTTGATTGTTAATCACAATCCAATCACCAATCGCAGGTAATGTGTTCATGGGAGAGAGCACATCAAAAACTGTTGTGGCTTGCGTAACATCCAGAGGGGCGCTACAGGTTGAGGATGGGGCGCAATTAATTGCACTATCATTAACAATATCTGGCGACATGCGATAACGTCCACCTGCTATGGTGGGCACGAGTTGAAAGCAACTGGCTGAGACTGATCTCACTGAATTAGGCACAGCACTGCGAATATCCTTAGCCATACGCCTAAGAGCGGTATCTGCCATGTCGGTTAAGTCAGCACGACGTCGAGTGTCAAAATAGCTGTCGATGGCAGGTTTTAGAAACACGGTTATTGAAGCTGCGAGAATGCCGGTAATCACAATCACCATCACCAATTCGACTAAAGTAAATCCACGTGATTTCATAATGCGTAGTCTGTTCGCCAGCCAACGATAGAAAAAGTATCGCTAGTGCCGCGCTTTACGGTTACGGTAATTTTTTTAACGTCAGTCGATATTGAGCCTAAGCTCGCGCCTGCATCAACTGCCACTGAAACAGTGTAGTTGCTTAAGCCAGCAACCGCCACGCCATCAATATCACATATCGCTTGGTCGGTATAACTCGCATAATCTGAAATGTCATCAGCATTAGCGCGATTGCACCCGCTAATTGTTCCTGATGCAGGGGCGTATGGTTTGAGTAAAACCTCTTCCATCATCTCTTCAGCAATCGAGAGCATTTGCTTGTAAATTAATGGATCAGAACTTGATTTAACTGCCACTTGATAAGCGCTGAGAACACCCGCAAGCCCCACACTGATAATGACAATGGCCATGACCATTTCAATGAGCGTAAAACCATGACACTTCTTACTGTACATGGCCAGTTGCCCCAACAATAGTGATAGTGGTAAGTCCGCTAATCGCTAAACTTCGGTCTGCCCCTGTGCCGTCAGGCAGAAAATTGAAGTTTGCTGGTACTGGGTTAAAAATCGCATTAACGGTATCACTACTTTGTAAAACGTTTGTACTGCGTCCAGCTAAGTTTAAGTTTTCATCACAAGTATTGGCAGGGTTGGCTTTGGCAATTTGTAGTGTAATGGATGAAGCGGTAAAGCTCACACAGACAAGTCTTCGATGACTTGTTGCCGTTTTTTGTGCATACCGCAAGGTTGCAATTGCGCTGTCATGAAAAGCTGCTGATTTATAAACACTAGCATCCAAGCGAGGTAAGGCGGTTACAGCCAATATGCCGATAATCACGATGACCATGACGAGCTCTATGGTAGTAAAGCCGAGCTGATTTGCTTGTTTGGATAGGGTGGCAGGTATCAATACTGCTCCCTAATATGCACAGTTTTTCTTGATTCTGGTGAGTAAACGCCAAAGCTAGCTTTGGCTTTGGGGTCGTTACTGTAGGTGGTTCCAGGTGGCCATTTACCTTGTAAATAAGTTTGGCCTGAGGGGGTTGCTACACATAGCGCACCAACGGTTGCACCAAGGTCAATGCAAATATCGGCAGTACCCGATGTGATAGTGGGCGTGAGTTTGATGTAACTTTTGCCGTTAATAAACTTGAGGTCAGTAGGCGTTGTGCTATCGCAATAGTTTGTGGGTGTGGATACGCAGCTTGGTGTTACTGAGCCATTCGATGAGTTCACTGCACTTATTGGAACAACGGAGCAAGAGTCATTTGAGTTAAGCATCCAAGTATTTCCGCCCCAATATTGCATGGTAATAGGCATGTTAATCACCCCTGTACCAAATGCGTTTGACATGCGCAATCTGCCAAAACGCTGTTTTGTGGTACCTATGGTTTTTGCCGGGCAATTGCCATTGGCAGTGTTTGGATCGTCAGCAGTGCAACTTGTTGAAGTGGCTTCCATGTCTCTATCCCATAGATAAGGGCGTAGACTTGAAGGTGTTAATGCTGTTTCATCGCTCACGGAAACGCCAAGCGCAAGGTCCTCGTAGCTACCCCATGTAGTATCTGGTGTTGTTGTGGTTGGTCGGCTAAAGGTTACCGTGGCATCGTTTCCGGTGTATGTGCCATTGCTCCAACTGCCTGCAACAGTTGAAAGTCTTGAGAGTAGGGAGCTACCACTATTCGCATTTTCTGCAGAAAGGCTAATGGTGCCCGTTGCATAAGCATTACTATAATTACTGGTTTTTTGGTTTGAAGTATTGCGCGCTTCAATATCAAAGCTGACTAAAAAAGGCTGACCCATGTAAGTAAAAGAGCCAGTTGAGCAGGCTGATTGCACTAAATTGCTGCTTGGTATCATCACAAAATGGTCAGGATAGAACCGTCCAATATTGCTAGAGGTGCCTGCAGTGGTGACGGTTGAATCGCCTAAAAAGCCGATATTAGTGGCCACTAGTTTCATTACGCCCACTTCATCCCAAGTGAGGTCACTTACTGTTTCAATACCATTAGTAAAATCACTGCGGTAAATTGCGGTGCCAGTGGATGTGCCAGTGCCATCTAAATTACCATCCACTGTGCCTGGGTCAGTAGGTGCCTGTTTCAATATGCTGAGGTTGATTTGTTCGGAACCGTTAGAGCTTCCTCTGCCATAACTGGGTGTCACACTACCACCCACAGCAGTTGCTTTAATGGTGGCTTTAAATGTCTCGCCAGCTTTAACAAAAGTATTGCCGCCACCTGACGTGCCAGGGTCTGCTGGTGAAGTTGTGCAGTCGCCTACCACTGATGTTTTACAAGGTGTAATAGAAAAATCGAGCGGTTTGACTAAAAATGTATTGGTGCTTCCGGCCACGGTAGTGGAGCCAACAGAAGTGATAAATAGATTGATTTTACCAACATCAAGATAATTAAATGTAAAAGGTGCGTAGCCGTTA
>CAYQZK010000104.1:0-6809 GCA_964422015.1 uncultured Methylotenera sp. | reverse complement strand
CTGAAGCTATTATGACTACGGACATTGTCGCCAAAGGCACTTCTCGCCAGCTTGTGGTTGGTGGTAAGCAAGTGACTGTTACTGGAATTAGCAAAGGTTCCGGCATGATTCACCCGAATATGGCGACTATGCTAGGTTATATTGCAACAGATGCCTCTGTTAGCCAATCTGCGCTTGAAAGCATTATTCATTATGCGGTAAATAAATCATTTAATTGCATTACCGTTGATGGTGACACCTCTACCAACGATAGCTTGATTATGATGGCAACACATCAGGCAGCTAACGCCGAAGTTTCAGAAAATAGTGCCGACTTTATTGCGTTGCGTGACGCGATGACTGATGTTGCTATTGAGCTTGCGCAGGCTATTGTCCGTGATGGTGAAGGTGCTACTAAGTTTATGACAGTGACGGTGGAAGGCGGTCGCGACGAGGTAGAGTGCCGTAAAGTGGCTTATGCAATTGCGCATTCACCTTTAATTAAAACTGCATTTTTTGCATCTGACCCTAATTTAGGGCGTATTCTGGCTGCAATTGGTTATGCGGGTGTTGAGCAGTTGGACGTCAATGCATTAAAACTTTATTTAGGTGATGTTTTGGTGGCGGAGAATGGTGGTAGAGCCGCGGCATATTTAGAAGAGCAGGGCTCAGCCGTGATGAAAGAGCCGGAGATCTTAGTGCGAGTGGATTTGGCAAGAGGTAAAGTAGCATGCACGATTTGGACTTGTGATTTTTCTTATGACTACGTCAAAATCAACGCGGACTATAGATCCTAATTTAAAATCCTTTCAAAGTATGGCTCAAATCACTGCACAGCAAGGTGTTGATGTGACACGCAATGTTACCCACGCTGCAGTGGGTGTAATTCAGCGTGAAAATGGGTTGGTACTGTTGGCAGAACGTCCTGTTGGTAAACCATGGGAGGGTTTCTGGGAATTTCCAGGTGGAAAGATTGAGGATAATGAAACGCCTGAACAAGCGCTAATGCGCGAGCTAAAGGAAGAGTTGGGTATTGCTGTTACACAACTTTACCCGTGGATAACTCGCACTTACGATTATCCCGCTAAATATAACGATGCAACGGGTGAGTTAGAGTCACCAGAAAAAACGGTAAAACTCCATTTTTTTATTGTGACTAGTTGGTTGGGTGAGCCGTTTGGGCTTGAAAAACAAACTATTAGTTGGCAAAACCCAGAAAAGCTTACTGTTGAGCCTATGTTGCCAGCAAATGCGCCAATTCTAAGGGCACTAGGCTTGGACCCTTTTTACGCTATTACTAATCTAAATGAATTAGGTGAAGAGCTTTTCTTTGAGCGGTTAAAGCTGGCTTTAGATAATGGCTTGATGATTATTCAAGTGCGAGAAAAGCAACTGTCAACAGAGGATTTGCTGTTGTTCGCGGAGCGTGTGATTGAAGTGGCAGGGCCGTATGAAGCAAAAGTAATCATTAATACGGATATTGATATGGCTATCTTATTAAAAGCAGCGGGTGTGCATTTGACCTCTCATGATTTAATGCAGTTGCAGGCTAAGCCAGAAGGCTTGTTGTGTGGCGCATCTTGCCATAATTTAGATGAATTGGCTCATGCGCAAACATTGTGCTTAGATTACGTAATGCTTTCACCGGTGCAGAGCACGCAGAGTCATGCTGGTGCAGAGGCTTTGGGGTGGGATGAGTTTAGCCGGCTCATTGTTGACTACTCATTGCCAGTTTACGCTTTGGGCGGTATGCAAATGACTGATTTACATACCGCTAGGTCTTACGGTGCGCATGGAGTGGCTATGCTGCGCAACGTTTGGGATGTAACTAATGGTGGTGTTGTAGTTTAGTGTTTGTGACTACTATTAGGCTTGTCTTCCGCTGAAGATTGTACTGTCGCGCTAATCGTTTGTTTTAATCTTGTCATTTGTTTTTTGTCGTTTTTTACTATAAAGCTCAAAGTGAAATTGATCTGTTCACCTAGCGTTAAAGGTTTTTTTAGGTCGAATAGCATGAAATGAAAGCCTCCTGGCTCTAATTTATAAGGCTTTCCGGCAGTAAGTGATAATTTATCTAGCATACGCATTTTCATTACGCCATTGTCCATTGTCATGCTATGTATTTCTACAGCGTTGGTCACGTTGCTTTCTACGCTCAAAATATCTAAGTTTTGTGAGCTAATCAGCGTCATATAGGCTGCACCAACGTCTTGCCCAGCACTGGTTGGGCGAACCCATGCATTTTTAACGGCAATTAAATCTTTTTTGCTGATTGTTTCATTTGGAGTGGCATTTGCTAGGTTGATGTATCCGACGCTGACGATTAACAAACTGTTTAGAAGATTTTTTATCCGATTTGGATATAAAGACATTTTCATAGTTTACATTCCTGAGGTTAAAAGTGTTTATGGTCTTCGTCTAAAGAATCTGCGGCATTTTTATTTTCAGGGATAGCGTATTGCTCGCTAGCCCATAAGCCTAAGTCTATAAGTTTGCAGCGCTCACTACAAAAGGGACGGAAAGCATTGTTTGGAGTAAATTCTGAGAAATTGCCACAGTTCGGGCAGGCAACCATGCGAGGTTTGTTATTGGACATACGATTTATTAGGAAAAGTGGTTTTTATACGCGCCGATGACTGCTGGTATTAAGTTCTAGAATGAATTACAGATTGCAGAGTGTGAGTGTAAATGGAACGTCCGCATCATATTTTTGTGGTTTTTGTGAGCAATCGAGCGTATTGAAACGAATGTTAATAGCATATTTATTGGCACTTACTTCAGGGAAGCAAGCAATGTCATCATTGATAGAAATTCTTAACATCTGTGCTGGTTTTGCGCCGCTGAGCATTTGCTGATAGGCGCCTTCTGCAGCGGTTAATTTACTCGTGATCCCGCTACCGCGTAGAATGTGCAAGATAATGGCTATAGACTGTTGCATGGGCATTAGCGGTGTAAGCCAAGTTTCAAAATCTTGTCGGCGTTTTGTTTCTCCCAATCCTAACCAGTAATGATAAGAAGGCAGATCGAATTCGCAGACGCCACCAGGAATGCCTGCGCGTTGTTTAATGCTCATCAGCCACTCATTCGCACGTAAGGTTTGCCCAATTTTTGTGGGGTCAGCGCGTAGGCTCTCAATAGAGGTGTCAATGTGATGAAGGATGGAGTCTAAAGCATCTGTGGCGATGGCTGGATTACCAATTAAGGCGCTCATGGCATTTTTCTGCCTCTCGAGCTCTTGCAGCAGGTCTAACTTTAGTTCTGCACGATCAACAACATCCAAAATTTGTAGTAGCGTGAGTAATGCGCAGTGATGGTGGTGTTCATGTCCAGCATCTATGTTGTATAAAACTTTGGCAAACAGATCCTCTACGCGCAACAATGTGCGAATACGCTCGTTAAAAGGATAGTCGTAGCTAGGCATGGTTTGTCACATTTTTAGCCAAATTTATGCGGCACCTAAAGGTCAAAATTGAATGTGCTATAAAGCTGAGCTGGATTATTAAATTTATTTGCTAACTATGCAAGTTTTAATGAATTTTTTGTGAATTTTATTGATTTTTTCTTGCAAATTTTGAATTGAACCGTTGTTCTCAATCACCTCGTCGGCAAGAGTTCTTTTAATGGAACTGGGTGTTTGAGTTTGAATGATGGCTTTGACTTCAGATTCAGATAAATTGCTACGTGCCATAGTATGTTTGATTTGTTTGCTTTCATCGCAGTCGATAACTAAGGTTTTGTTAACTATGGATTGATAACTAGTGCCTTCAAATAATAAAGGAACGACCAGAATTTGATAGCTAGGATGAAGTTGTTGTTGATTCTCGGCAAGTTGTTTTAATGCAAATTGATAAATAGCTGGATGTAATAATGCTTCGAGCTTTTGGCGTTCGTTAGTATTTCCGAAAACGTGAGTCCTTAATAGGCTTCGATTGAGTGAGCCGTCTACGTTGATGAATTTTTCACCAAATATATGTGCAATTTCAGTCAGTAGGGGCATGCCAGCGGCAGTGAGTGAGTGTGCAATAACGTCAGTATCCACCACCGGTACACCTAGTTTGGCGAATTGTTTAGCAGCTTCGCTTTTGCCTGAGCCTATGCCGCCGGTCAGTCCAACTGTGAATCCAATCGCATTCATGATTGCTAGGGAAGGTAGAATTTTGCTAACTCTTGTCCAAAGAATAATGCGGCAATACCACCGATAGCTAAAAATGGACCAAATGGCATAGGCACTTCTTTGCCGCGTTTGGTAAGTACGATGAGCGCGATGCCAATCACAGCGCCTAATGTAGATGAAAGCAAAATGACAGCAGGTAATAGCTTCCAGCCAAACCATGCGCCTATGGCTGCGAGTAGCTTGAAGTCACCATAGCCCATGCCTTCTTTGCCGCGAATGATTTTAAATGCCCAATATACTGACCATAGAATTAAATAGCCTGCCACTGCGCCGGTGACTGCTGACTGGATGTCTGTAAAGCCAAAGTTCAAGTTAAATAACAGACCTAACCAAAGCAGGGGCAGGGTGATGTCATCTGGTAATAATTGAGTATCAAAATCAATAAACGTGAGTGCAATTAATGCAAAAGTAAACATCCAAGCAAAAATGGTCATGCTGGTATAGCCAAATTTCCAGCTAACAAGTCCAATTAAAGTGCCAGTGAGTAATTCAATTAAAGGGTAGCGTGGGCTAATTGGTGTATTGCAGCCTTTGCATCGACCTTTTAAAAATAGGTAGCTCAAAACCGGGATATTTTCTAATGCGCTGATTTGATGCCCACATTTTGGGCATGCTGAGCGTGGTTTAGCTAGGGTGTAACTTATTTGTTCTGGAATGTCTTTGCCTTGTAGTTCTAGGCAGTTGTTGTGCCATTCTTGCTCCATTATTTTAGGGAGGCGGTGTATAACGACATTCAAGAAGCTACCAACCATTAGGCCAAGAATGACAGAAGTGCTAATAAATAGCGTGTTGTTTTGTTGTAATAGCTGTGAAATCTGTACGAACCCGTCGAGCATGGCAATCCTTATTGATAGAGTTAATCGGCTATATGAAAGTAAACCAGCCGCTTCAATGTGCGTTTATTGTATAACGGTGCGAGCCATTTTGTATTCATCTACTTTTGAATGAAATATTCTGTTGAAGTCTTGAAATTCTGCTGCTCAGCCACAAACCTAACTGTAAATGTTCCAATCAACATTATAATAATGACGTATGGTAAGAGGAAATAAGGATGATAGAAGTAGACGACCAGCAAAATGCTCTTGAACTTGCGCACTCGGAGGTACATCACCCTGAGTGGGATGAGCCTATTATCTGCCGCGTTGAGGTTGATTTGCCGGGCTGGCTGTCGCAATTAGCAGGTGGGCGTGACTGGGAAGTGTATTCGGAAGCCGAAGAAGAGAATTGTGTGAGCTTTGTGATGCGTCAGCGCCAAAACCCTACATCAAAGGATGCGCCAAAAGTTGCACCAAAAGTCGCTGAGGTAACTTTATATCACAATGGGTACGCAGTCGTGGATGTTGAGGGTAAGTCAGTGTTTGATGGTTCGTTAACGTCTGGCATTAACGAGTGTGCGCATTTAACCTATTACCATGCTGATACGGGTGAAAAAATAACTCTTAATTAAAGATTTTTAATAGGACCTGTTTACAGAGAATTGCGCTAAAGTTATTAGCGCTAGCTTGTAAGGTGAATCAGAGAAGTGTGCGATTGCGTTGCAAGCCAACTCGGCCTCTTTAGAGGCAACTTCTCTTACATGATCCAAAGCGCCTGTTCGGGTGACTGCGCTTAAAACTGCTGATAAATCTTCCAGCCCGCCTTGCTCTATGGCGTTCTTAATGACATTGGCCTCTTCTTCATTGCCGTTGCGCATGGCATAAAGGAGGGGTAGTGTAGGTTTGCCTTCGCTCAAGTCGTCACCTAAATTTTTGCCGATTTCGAGTGCATTGCCACTTAAGTCTAATACATCATCAATGAGTTGAAATGCTGTGCCTATATGCATGCCGTATTGGCTGAGTGCATCTTCATCTTTTGGACTGGCTTGACTGATGATGGCACCTAAGCGCGTTGCCGCTTCAAATAGCTTGGCTGTTTTATAGTGGATGACTTGTAAATAGGCCTCATCTGTAATGTTTGCGTTATTGACGTTTAGTAACTGTAAAACTTCACCTTCAGCAATAATATTTGTGGCGTTGCTTAATACTTCCATAACGCGCATATTTTGCACGGCGACCATCATTTGAAATGCGCGTGAGTAAACAAAATCTCCAACTAGCACACTGGCTGCGTTTCCAAATAACGCGTTTGCTGTATTTTGACCTCGACGCTTCTCTGATTCATCAACAACGTCATCGTGTAACAAGGTTGCGGTATGGATAAACTCAACAACAGCCGCCAACTGATGATGCTGAGGTTTTACTTGGCCAAACAATCCCGCTGAAAGCAAAACCAATATTGGGCGTAAACGCTTTCCACCACTATTAATGATGTAATTCGCAACCTGATTGACTAAGGTAACATCGGAATATAATGATTTTTCGATGACGGCATTTACAGCTAAAATGTCATTCTTGATGCAAGATTGAATAATGTCTAATTGATTAGAGCTTGTTGTCACGGTAAGCAGCCTGTAAAAGTAGTAATTATTCTAGCACAGCCAGCTTTTATGAATTCAAGCCTGCTTTATCTGCGCTGAAATATATCGATAAAAAATATAGATGCAGGTAATTTTTGATTGGGATGTGATTTTAGATTTGCTTTGCAGAATTATTTGCGTATAATGCCGAGTTCTTTAGAAAGCGTATTTAAGGCTCAATCATGTATGCAGTAATCAAAA
>CAYQZK010000103.1:770-6815 GCA_964422015.1 uncultured Methylotenera sp. | reverse complement strand
TTACCTTGCTACGTAATACGTACATTTTTAAGCGCTTAGAGATGGATTCAATAAGTTCTTTTGGTAACTGTAAATGCACACGCTCATCATGTGTAAATGCGAGAAACAATGCAAGTAAACGTCCTTTAGGATTGCAGTAACCGGTGTAGTGTGCATTACTACCCGTTAAAAGATTGATGTCATTGGTGAGTTGGCCTTGTAAAAAGGCCATTCTGTCAGCGCCGCTGATTTCCAGTAAACCTAAGTGAGAGAGGTCGCATATTACAGTGTTGTTTTTTAGCGCTAGTCGCTCAACTGATGGCTCACTAAACTGAATGACTTTTTCATTTTGAATGATGGTGTCTGGAGTGCTGTGTTTACTTTGAAGAAATTGCAGCCATTCTTGCATGAGCGTGTTAACCTTTACTGTTATGAATTCTATTGATTACTAGTTTCAACATGCAGCCTATACAGCTCGATTTCAAGCCTTCTGTTTTATTATCAGCAATTATTATATTGATGAGTTTGGGCGCGTGTAGCATTTTAATCCTGCTTGATTTTTATTGGCAGATTAAATTATTTACCTTGATATCGGTAGTCGTATCTGCAAGTTATAGCCTATGCCGCGTTAGCTTGTTATTGTTGCCATGGTCATGTGTTGCGCTGAGTATCAATGCTAAAAATCAAATGCAATTAAGATTAAGGTCAGGAGATCAGCTGCAGGTTGCCGTGCAAAAGAATAGCGTGGTCACACCTTATTTAACTGTACTTAATATTAAAATTACAAACGATGATGAGTTTAAAAAATTACCATTTATCGCACGCATTTTATTGCTAATACATAGAAAAGTTTATTCAGTGGCAATTCTTTCTGATTCACTAGAAGCAGAAAGTTATCGTCAATTACGAGTTTGGTTGCGTTGGAGTAAGCAATCTTAATTTTAAGCCTTAAGTTTCTTACTTTGACGGCGGCGATTTAAAAACTCACGCCATTCAGTTTGTAACGCTTTAGCAGGATGTTTAGGGGTGTAGGCTAAAATAAACAAAGCACCTGCGAGTCCAGCCAAGATCCAGCGAATTTCAAAGCTGGCCGTGTCGCGCCGTGCTGGCTTTTGTTTTTTCATGGCAGCTAAAATGGCTTGTACGCTGTCTCCACGCACATAATGTCCATTAACCTCTTTAGATAAGCTTTGTAGATAAGTTTCATCAAGTTTAGATAAGAAGCGTCCACCTTCACTAGAAGCAACATTATCATCACGTACGCCAAGATTAGATTCTGAAATTTGTGCAATTCCTGGCTGCATGGCAAAGCTTTCGCCAGACCAATAGCCAATGAGTTGGTTAAACTGATCAAATTTCGGAATAGGTGTGCCTTTATCATCACCAATGCCAACAAATAGCCAACCTTCACCACCTTGAAATGCGGATAAATCCTCAGTGTTGAAAACGTGGAGTTTTGGTGCTTCCTCGCCATCAGTAAAGTACACTACTTGTGCAGGTTCTGGAAAAGAGCGAATTGTTTTGGCTAAAGTTGGCATGCTGGCACGTACACGGCTATTGCCAGACCAAGCGGTACGCCAATCAAGATGATCGACGGTATCATTAATCGCATCAAAGTTTTCGCAGACTTCAATCGGCGTGTAAAGTGCGGCAACGCTTACACCAGCAAATAAACCAATACTGACATTTGTGCCACAAGGTAGCTCACTAATCAGTTTATGCAGGGTGTCTTGCATGAAGACCATGCGAGATACTGGTTTTCCGTTAAGCGATTTATCTACTACGTTCATGCTTTGTGAAATGTCGGCGACAAAGATATAACTGTAAATATCACGCTTTACGGGTACTTTTGGATTAAACAGCGCAATGATGAGCAGTAATAAAGCTGCTAACAACAAAGCAGCGTCATGACGGTGTCTAAAGTAATTAATCAGTTTATGCATGGTGATATAAATTCTAGCCTCAGTTTAAGGCAAACCTACTGGAATGTTGCTCATAATTAAGCCTGGGGAGTCACCTTCACCAGCCCCTGGAGTAGGTGTAGCGGGTAGCATGGTCAGTAAGCGATCCAAATTGTGACGAGCACGCCAGTTTGTGTGATCTAATTTTAATGATTGTAAATAGGCTTTTTTGGCTTGTTGGAACAGATATTCTGTTTCTGCCCGTACCGTCATGTTGGCGCCATTTATGGCAAGGCCGCGTCTAAAGAAAATATTACCCAAGTTATATTGAATAATGGCTTTTTGTTTAATGTTTGCAGAATTTAATGCTTTATTAAACAGCAGTGTAGCCTCTTTGTAGCGTTCTTTGTTTGCAAGCCAATAGGCAGTTGCAAACTTGGCCTCAAAACTTTGCAAATCCGTTTTAGGTGGTTTTCCTGAACTAATTGCTAGGTTAAATGCATCAATTTGTTGAATACGGTTGTAAAAATAAATACTGCTAATGCTGGCGAGTATGGCAGTGATTAGGAGCAGCCAGGTAAGTCTTGTTGCAGTAAAAAAATGCATTATTTTTAAGTTTAGTGCCATGTTTTAACCTCTAAATATTTAACACCTAACAAAAGGCTGATCATGAGTGCTGCAATAATGAAGCAGGCATTTGAATATTCTTTACCAGGAATTTTTTCCAGATATTTGATGGGTTTTTTCTCTCGATTGTTAATATCATTCATCGCAAGTTGTAATGATTTTGGATCTTCTGCCTCATAAGCTTTGTAAGGCGTGCGCAATGTCTTGAAAAAGTCATTTAATTCAATTTGCGCCGGCAAGGGTTCATCTTCTTTAGGTTTGAAGTTGGTATCAAAAATACTTAAACCATCAGGCAGACGTAACACAATCCAATACAGGCTTATGTTTAATCGCTCAAACCATTCTTTTATTTTTTGCTGGGTATCGGCATCGACACGACCTGCACCATCAGAGAGTAAGATGAGGGCGCGTGAACCTGAGTCAGGGATCTTATCAAAGAGTCCGGCACCACTGGTTAAGCCGCTACCAATATTGGTTTGAAATAAGGCATTGCCGCCAGTGGCCTGCACAGCTGCAATCACTGCTTTTTTATTCTCACTAAGTGGCAATACATACATGGCTGAGTTACTAAAGGTGATCATGCCGAACATATCTTGCTGGCGTGATTTAACAAACTCTGTGATAAGTCTAGCAGCAGCAACTGATTTTGTTTCGCCTACTGATGTATTGCTCGAGACAATTGTTGAGCCAGCAAATGGGTCATCCATGCTAGCACTACGGTCTAGTACCAAGGCTATTTGTGCGCCCACACCAATGCGTTCAACTTTTTGTTCAGTACTATGCGGTGCTGCGAGGCCAAAGATAATAAAGATCAGCGTAAGTACGGCCAACACTTTAAGAATTAGCCCAATCAGGTTTGAAAGTGGGTCTACGGGCAACATACTGATGCTTGAGTATTGTTTGCTATGTGTGCGTTGCAGTAAAAGTGGGAGTATTGCAACAGGTAGAAGCCAAAGTAGCCACGGATGTGAGAAAGCCATGGGTTATTTGTCCGATGATGGAGTGAGTGGGGATGGCGTAAGGCCGCGCTCACAATCACGGCAACGGCGGACAAATTGTTTAAGCCATTGATGTGGATTAGAGCCTACATTGTGTTTGGCATTAGGCTCAAAATACACTTGGCGAGACAAACTGAAAAACTGTTCTATTTCAGATTTTAATGGTTTGAAATGCGGTTTATCTGCTAAAAAAGAATCTAAATTATTGCTAAAAACACTGTTGGAAGCTGTGGTGTTGATTGACTCATGTACTTTAGAAACAGCTTGCTTTAAGCCTTCTGTTGAGTCTGGAAGTTTACGTAAGGCACGATAGCATTTTGCAAACGTGCCTCCCATCAACGGCAGCCAAGCCCGCATGCCGACAATGTAAAGCAAGCCTAGTAAACTTAATCCCAGTACAATGATGGATGCTTTTAAGTTGTAAGTTTCCTTAGTTTTTGCCAGCAAGAGTGGCTCCATCAGTTGGCTCATATTGTTCTCAATTTTGAGTTGGCCAAAAATGGAAATGGGTGAAACGGCAATATCCATGTGTTGTATACGATATTTAACGAGATCCTTTTTATCTTGAGTGTTCATTAGGTTAATGTACTCAGGCCCTAGCGCCGCATTTTTTGCAACTACGCTGTTAGTAAAAATTTGATATGCCAATCGAATATGATGGGTAGTGCTGTCATTATTTTCTTTTTTAGTGTGCTGAATATCTTTAAGCTCAATGCCTATGACTTGACCTCTATAGCGCTTTTCATATCCAACAATAGGTAGAGAGGTTTCAACGAGTTTGTATGGCGCCTTAATTGTTAGAATGACTTCGCGTTCCACAATATCGCCTACGGTGTAGCCAACGCGTTTTACAGGATCAATGGTTTTTATTGATACGTACCCATCTTTTACATCAGGTAAGTCTTGGCTGTCGATGGCATGTGCAGACAAGGGAGTCAACCCGGCAACAAGGCAGCACAGTGATAATAAGCGGTAAAAATAATGTATGAATGTGTTCATCATAAAGTTAGGCTGCAACAAATTGGTGGAAGTATTCAGTAAGTAAGTCAGCATCAAACTCACCTTCAACAAAAAAGGGTGGCATATCGAAGCGCATGAATAAATCGTAGATTTCTTCACGGCGATTCTCAAATGAACTAACGATTTTTTCTCGTAGTTCTTTGCGTAAAAATAGGGTGCGTTTTTCGCCAGTCTCTGCATCTGAAACATTGGCTAGGCCAAATTCAGGTAAGTTTCTGTATTCGGCTGAATCCCAAATGACAATAGGCACAATATGATGGCGCAACAGGTTAGACAGTGCATTCTCAAGCAAAGTGTTTGGCATGTGAAAGTCGGATATCAAAAACACAATAGCGCGCTCACGCGGTAAGTATCGGTAAACATCCGTAATGCCGTTGCAATTGACCTGCTGCGGGTGATAGTTTTTTAATTCTTCCGCCATTGCGATAGCGCGATGTGATTTGAATGATGTTGAGCTAATCCAATCTTCACGCACCACTTCATCGAAACCTATAAAACCGAAGGGATCATGCTGCTGACTTGCTGATTGTGCGACTGACTCTGCGATTTCTGCAGCTAATTTGATTTTGCGTTTTTTAGCACCAAAATTCATGCTGCCTGACAAATCGCAAACGACATAAACTGGTGTAGCGCTCTTTTGGTTAAATAAGCGCACATACACTTGCTCAAGCGGGTCGCGTATAGTCTGGCGAATATCAATACGACGTGGGTCGGGGTAAGAGAGTAAGGTGGTGTGACCACGAAATTCCATTCCCATGCCACGCTGCGAGCTTGCATGCTTCCCAGGATGGTGTCCACGAGCACGCCAGCCGATGTGGTAACTAAAAGACTTGATATCTTGCATCATGGGTAATTTAAGGTGCTGCAACCGCGTTTATAATGCCTGACAACATTTCGCGTGCAATTTCAGTGCGGCGCATCTCGTACACAGGGCTGAAAACCAAACGGTGTGCAACGGTTGAGTGAAATACTGCATGAATATCTTCTGGTAGAACAGCGCCACGATTGTTTAACCAAGCGTTTACACGCGCTGCACGCAACATCATGCTCATACCGCGTGGGCTGGCACCAGCAAGTACTAAACGGTTCATATCAACACCTGATACTTTAATGCCGTAATCCAATGGTGCTTTAGTCGCTTTCCATAGATTTAATGCGTATTTTTTGAGTGTATCAGTTGCTTCGATATTGCTTTGAATGATGCTAGAAAAGGCATTAAGCTCATCAAACTGTAAAACATCCGCTTTTACAGTTTCAACTAATGCATCTACATTATGGAAGCGGGTATCAAATACCAGAGATTCCATAATGTCGTCGTCATTAGGCACAACGATAGGAATTTCCATCATAAAACGGTCGCGTGCAGCAGATGGGATTTCAAACGTTTCTTCTTTTTCTACCTGATTACGGTCAGCAAAGACGATCATATGTGGAAAGTAGTGTTCTGAGTTGAATGCAGATAGGCTGCGCTCAGCCATTACACGCAAGAGCAATGAATGCACTTGCGGACGAGCGCGGTT
>CAYQZK010000103.1:0-760 GCA_964422015.1 uncultured Methylotenera sp. | reverse complement strand
TCTCATTAAAGAAGAACACAGATAAGTTCTCACCAGACATTAACAGTGGGCCTGGGCTTACGTGTGGTTTGCCATCTTCACCTAAGTAGGTGTGGTATACCAAATCGTTAGGCATTAGGTCAATCGTGCCCTCAATACGCTGATAGCCTCCACCAATGCCACGAGTAAAGGCGCGGAGTAGTGTGGTTTTACCTACACCCACATCACCTTCAAGCAACACATGTCCGCGTGCAAAAATAGACGTGGTAATTAAACGCACAGGCGTTTGCTGACCCACTACCACTTTATTCACTTCTGATTCTAAGGTAAGCGCATGGTTGCGCCAGTCGGCAAGTTGACGGTCACTCATTGAAATTTTCCGTTTTAAATGTGAGGTTGTTAAATGAACTTGAATCTAGTGTAAACGTTTTTTTGCTAGGGGTAAACAGATCTGTATACCCCTATGCAGATATTTTCTAGATTATATTCTTTAAGGCTGATAAATAAAGGGTTTTGAGATGGGGTGGTGTTTAATCTGATGAGTTATAGTTGATTCGATGTGGTTGATATAAACCATATTAATGGCTGTATACAACCATTATTGGACTATAATCTTAGCATTGAAAGAATGTAAATAATTGTTACCTCATGATTTTATTAGATATTTATTTTATTGATAGAGTGGGAATATTTATTGCATTGAAGTAAGCGCTAATAAAAACATAGGAATTAACATGCAAACCAAGTTACAACCAAAATTAATTCTAGCCGCAATTCTTGC
>CAYQZK010000102.1:0-6859 GCA_964422015.1 uncultured Methylotenera sp. | reverse complement strand
TTTGGTTAAGTGACTGGAGCAGTAAAAACAAGGGCATAGAAAACTTTGTTGCCTATGTTGGCACGGGCGCACCGCGTTATTACTTGCCCTTGGATATACAAATGCCACATCGAGGTTTTGGGCAATTTGTGATTTTGACGAAAAATTTAGGCGCACGTGAGGCGTTGCGTCAAGATTTACTCAAATTGTTTGAAAATGACTTCCCTGCTTTACGCGCTTCGGTGCTGCGTCTTGAAAACGGGCCGCCGGTGGGTTTTCCTGTGCAGTTTAGAGTGTCAGGCACAAACATTCCGCAGATACGTGATATCTCACATCAGATAGCGGATATCATGCGCGCTAATAATAACTTGGTGAATGTACAACTGGGCTGGGAAGAGCCGAGTAAAGTGGTGCATGTGGAGGTCGATCAAACTAAAGCCCGCTTGCTGGGCATTAGTTCGGTAGATATTGCCAATGTGCTCAATGGTGCGATGCAGGAGCTTTATATTACTGAATTTAGAGAAGGTAATGAGCGCATCGATTTGGTGGCGCGTGCGCCAGAGATTGAGCGCACTAAACTTTCGCATTTGCCTGACTTAATGATCAACGCGCAAGCTGGCGTTGCCATACCTTTATCGCAAATTGCTACAGTGACCTCAGATTTTGAAGAGGGTGTGATTTGGCGACGTAACCGTGAGCCGTCGATTACTGTTCGCGCTAATTTGCAGGGTGACTTACAAGCACCAGTAGTATCACAGCAAATTGAAGAAAAGTTAACGCAAATAAAAGCTAATTTACCGCTAGGTGTGAGTTTGGAAACAGGCGGTGCGGTTGAGGAGTCGGCTAAGGGAGGCGCTTCTGTAGCAGCAGGGTTCCCACTCTTTTTGCTTGTGGTTTTAACGTTATTGATGATGCAGTTGCAGAGTTTTTCACGTGTATTTTTAGTGTTATTAACTGCGCCTTTGGGTTTAATCGGTGTCACAGTTGCATTGCTTGTCTTTGATAAGCCTTTTGGGTTTGTGGCAATGTTGGGCACAATTGCTTTGTCTGGCATGATTATGCGTAACTCAGTGATTTTGGTTGATCAGATTGATCAGGATAAAGCATCAGGATTGCCAGAATGGCAGGCGATTGTTGAATCAACGATACGTCGTTTCAGGCCGATTGTACTGACGGCTGCTGCGGCAATATTGGCAATGATTCCGTTAACCAGAAGCGTGTTTTTTGGACCGATGGCGGTGGCTATTATGGGTGGGCTGGCTGTTGCTACCTTACTTACAGTGTTATTTTTGCCAGCTTTATATGCAGCTTGGTTTAAGGTAAAAATACCTAAAATGGCTAATATACAAAATAGCTGATTTACAATATGGAATAAGTACTTGCGCTATAATCTAGCTTAATTTTTAGTTCAATAAAATCTACATTGAGACTCAACATGACACAGACAGCACAATCAACAGATAAGTATGCAGCAACTAGGTTCAATATGATTGAACAGCAGATTCGCACATGGGAGGTGCTTGATCCCGTAGTGCTTGATTTGTTCAACGCGGTGCCGCGTGAGAATTTTGTTGCAGAATCTCAGGTAGGGTTAGCCTTTGCTGACGTTGAGTTGCCGATTGGTCATGGGCAAACAATGCTCTCGCCTAAGATTGAGGGGCGCATTTTACAGGCATTGAATATTAAAAAAACGGACAAAGTATTATTAGTGGGTACCGGTAGTGGATATCTGACCGCGCTATTGGCCACGCTTGCTGCAGAAGTGCATAGTGTTGAAATCAATCCAGAGTTGTCTGCACTTGCCAATGCACGCTTACAAAAACAGCATATTAATAATGTCACCTTATATGTGGGTGATGCAGTTAATGGTTTTGAAGCGGCAGCACCCTATGATGTGATTGTTTTTGCAGGCTCATTGCTGTTACGCCCACTGGCAGCAGAAAAAATGTTGAATGTTGGTGGTCGTATGTTTGCTGTGATTGGTGATCAGCCGATTATGCAAGCAACACTCACACAACGGGTGGCCGAAGATGCGTTTCGACATGAAACAGTTTTTGAAACTTGTTTGCCACCTTTGGTGAATGCGCCACAAACTTCTAAGTTTCAATTTTAATTAAGCGCTTTTTGGACTATATGCAAAAACATTTGATTCTTGTTCTTTCGCTTATTTTTGCTGCCACTGTCTCAAGCAATGCTGTGGCCGAACCTGCGTTGCAGGCCAAGCAGCAATCATTGCTGGATATTTATCAGCAGGCATTGAAGAACGACCCGACCTTGGCCTCAGCATTAAGTGTGAATCAGGCGTCACAAGAAGTGATAGAGCAAGCCAAGGCTTTGTATCGGCCAACGGTTAATTTAAACGCATCTACCACTGCCACGAGGTCGGAGTTTGAGATTGTGGGAAGTAGCGCACCGTTTAGAGGTGGAGTAAATCGTTTCGAAGGCTATAACTATGGCGTGCAAGCTCGTCAGCCTATATTTCGTAAGCAAAACTGGGAGCAAATTGAACAAAGCTTAGCGCAAGTTAGCCTAGCGGATAAGCAATATCACTTAAGTCAGCAATCGCTTATTCTGCGAACTACACAAGTTTATTTTGATGTCTTAATTGCGCAAGACAGAATTGATTTAATTGGTGCGCAAAAAACCGCAATTTTAAGTCAACTGGATCAAGCCAAGGCCACATTTGAAGTCGGTACGTCTACCATTACCGATGTGAATGAGGCACAAGCGCGTTACGATTTAATTTTAGCGCAAGAGATAGCGGCTATTAATGAGTATGAAATTGCTAAACGTTCTGTAGAAGCCATCACAGGTAACATTCCCAGTAAGTTGGCAACAGCAAAATCTGATATTCAAGTCAAAGATTTAGGTCAAAAAATGCAAGAATGGCAACAAGTGGCGTTGCAAAATAACCTGAATATTAAAATTCAACAAGATGCACTGAAAATAGCAGAGTCTAATATTAGCATTGCTCAAGCTGGACATTTACCCACTTTAGATTTGGTGGCGGGTTATACAAAAAGTTACACAAATGGTGGTCAGAATGGCTTTGGTAGTGACTCACAGAACTCAACTATAGGCCTGCAGGTTGAAATACCCCTTTACCAGGGTGGAGCAATTTCTTCAAGAGCACGTCAAGCTGTGCTAAATAAGCAAAAAGCGCTGGATGATATTGAAATTGCGCGCCGTAGTACTGATTTGGAAACTCAACGCGCTTTTTTGAACTTAAGCACAACAATCGCCCAAGTTAAGGCGCTAGAGCAAGCTTTAATTTCTAGCCAAAGTCAGCTTGATTCGACGCAGCTAGGCTATGAAGTTGGCGTGCGTACTAGTGTAGATGTATTAAATGCTCAGCAGCAACTCTTCTCTGCTAAGCGCGACTTATTGCAAGCACGTTATAACTATTTGGTGAATATTATTCGCTTAAAAACGGCTTCAGGCATTGTCGCAGAAGTGGATTTGGCCGATATTAATCAGCAGTTGGTTTTAACTAATGCACATTAAGGCTAGCCCTTATTCACTTATAAAAGCTGACATCAGCCAGCTAGCGTTTATTGATATTCAAACGCGTTTGATTGAAGTAATGCCGAAAGAGCCTGTACAAGCGGCGATCAAGAATTGTGGTATTTTGGCCACAGCGGCTACCATGCTAGATGTTCCCACTATACTGACAGAGCAATATCCCAAAGGTTTAGGTCACACTAGCCCAGAGTTGTTAGCATTACTGCCAAATGTTCAGGTTGTAGAGAAAGTTTCTTTTTCATGCATGGCTGAGCCTAAATTTAGTCGTCAACTGACTGGCGATCGAACACAAATTGTTCTTGCAGGCATAGAGGCGCATATCTGCGTGTTGCAAACAGCCCTAGATTTGACTGCAACAGGCAAACAAGTGTTTGTGGCAGAAGACGCCGTTGTTTCGCGTAATCCTGCTAATAAAGCTAATGCCTTGGCTAGAATGCGCGATGCAGGTTGTATTATCACGAATACAGAGTCCATTATTTTTGAGTGGCTAGGTAAAGCTGAAGGTGATGCTTTTAAAGTGCTCAGTAAGCTCATTCGCTAAGTTCATTTTTTATGAATTGGAAAGCGCTGTTTCTTGCTAGTTTGCTTGCTTACGGTGCTTACCATTCATGGCAAACTCGGACGGTTACACATGGTGCTGGTGAGGTGGCCGCTGAAACCCCTCAGCAACAAGAGCTTGATGATGCTCAGCCACAAAACATCAATGGTTATCAAGTCACTCCTTTAGCCAAGTTTGATATTCAGGCACGTTTGTTATCTTCTGAAAGTTACAGCATGGGACGTGAGGCCGATTTATCTCCCATTGATTTTGCATTGGGTTGGGGTCCCATGTCGGACGAAGCTGTGCTCGATAAAATTGACATACGGCAGAGTGGCCGCTTCTATTTTTGGCATGTTGATGCTTTTCCTATTCCACGTAATGAGATTGAAACGCACAGCGCTAATATGCACATGATTCCTGTAGATGCTAGTGTAGAGCGAGCATTGAAAACCGTGAGGGTGGGTCAGGTGGTGCACATTACGGGTTATTTGGTTGAAGCTAAAGCTGCCGATGGTTGGCGGTGGAGGAGTTCGCTCACTAGAAACGATACGGGTAATGGTGCTTGCGAGTTAGTGTTGGTTAAAAGTCTTTATGTGCGCCAATAGAGACTAAATATTTGCGTTAATAAATTGCTCAATCAAGCCTAAGGTGCGCGTGGTCGCGCCTTGATTGGCAGCAGTAAAATCTAGAGCTGCTTTCGTCATCGACTGTTGTCTGGATGTATTGTTGAACAGTGCGCTAATGTTTTTACCGAGGTCATCAATATTCTGCACCTGTATGGCTGCACCTGCTTCTGTTGCCAACTTGGTCGCTTGTTCAAAATTAAACGTGTGTGGTCCAATTAGAACTGGTTTTCTCATGCTCAATGCTTCTATCAGGTTCTGTCCGCCCAGTGGCAATAAGCTGCCGCCAATGAATGCGATATCGCAAGCCGAGTAATATGTGAACATTTCACCCATGCTGTCGCCAAGTACATAAGTGACATCTTGGCTTATAGTGTTGCCGTCAGTTAAAGATGATCGGCGTACATAATTGCACCCCTGTTTTTTAAGTAGAGCTTCTACATCGTTAAAGCGTTGTGGATGGCGCGGCACAATCACCGTAATTAAATTTGGAATGTGCACAGTAGCAAGCGCATCCAAAATCATCGCTTCTTCACCTTCTCGTGTGCTGGCTGCAAGCAACACAGGGCGTGATTGACCAATGTTGTTTCGCAATATACGGCCTGCCTCTGTAGCATTTTCTGGAGGGATGACATCAAACTTTAAATTACCTAGTGTTGAGATTTTGCTTGCACCTAATTTTTGCAGACGAGAGGTATCTAGCTCTGTTTGTGCGCCAACAGCAGTTAAGTTATTCAAGCCTTCTTGCACCAAGCTTCCTAGTTTGGCGTAACCATGCGCAGACTTCTCTGATAGACGTGCATTAACGAGAAGTATTGGCACAGAGCTTTGTTTACAGCTAGCGATTAAATTAAACCAAAGCTCGGTTTCCATCAGCACGCCAATTTTGGGTTGAAAGTGCCGAAGAAAGCGTTTTGTTGCGCGTGGGGTGTCATAAGGCAGGTAAGCACGCAATACACGTTTACCGAATAATTGCTCGCTGGCAGCTCGGCCGGTGGGTGTGGTGTGCGTAAGTAAGATTTGGTATTGAGGGTATTTTAGTAGCAACGCATTAACGAGGGGTGCGGCCGCGCGCGTTTCACCGACTGAAACGCAGTGTAGCCAAATCACCGGTTTTTGTGATTTTTGTTTATAAAAACCATAGCGTTCACGCCAGTGCTGTAAGTACTCGGGTTGCTTTCTTGCGCGCCATAACAATTTCAATGGTGTAAATGGCAAAAGTAAATAAAGCAAAAAGGTGTAAACGGTTTTCGTCATGGTGCTATTTTCGCACAAATCGTTTTGTGGTGAAGATTTGCTATTTTATGGATAGCGGCTATAAACCAACTCCAGCAAGGGGTTTAACTTTTGCAAGAGAATTTACAATTTTAATTGTAAATTTTTTGTAAGAAATAACTTGACCGACCACTACTAAATGATTAAATTATCAAAAAAACACAATATGTTGTGGTTTTTAAGTTTAAGTGACACAAAAGCTGTTTTGTGATGAACCAGTTAAAACACTAGTTAAATATAAGTAAATAAATGAAAATTAGGCTTAGCTCAACGGTTTTATGTGAGATTTAAGTCAACTAACAAGGAAGTGTATTCATGCTTAAAGTCGTTGAAGTTAACCAAAACTCTGATGTGGATTCTATGAATAGTGAAAAAGAAATTCCGATTCAGCCTGTGTCGCTGGATATTTGGGATAAAAAATATCGCCTCAAATCAAAACAAGGTGAAAATGTTGATCAGGATATGGATGCTTCGTATTCTCGCGTTGCTCGTGCATTGGCTGACGTTGAAGTAGAAGAAAAGCGTGAAGAGTGGCATGAAAAGTTTCTATGGGCATTGCGCCGTGGCGCAATTCCAGCGGGTCGTATTACGTCAAATGCCGGTGCGTTAGAGCATAAGCCAGCCACATCTACGATTAACTGCACGGTATCTGGCGTGGTAGAAGACAGCATGGATAATATTTTAGGCAAGGTGCATGAAGCTGGTCTTACCTTAAAAGCAGGTTGCGGCATAGGCTATGAATTCTCTACATTGCGACCAAAAGGTGCGTTTGTAGCTGGCGCTGGTGCCTATACAAGTGGTCCATTATCGTTCATGGATATCTACGACAAAATGTGTTTTACCGTATCTAGTGCGGGTGGTCGTCGTGGTGCGCAAATGGCAACGTTTGATATCTCACATCCAGACGTTACAGACTTCA
>CAYQZK010000101.1:4030-6902 GCA_964422015.1 uncultured Methylotenera sp. | reverse complement strand
GCACCGTCTGTTACATCACCAGTTCCAGCAGTCGCAACTGGTGAAAATGATATTAATACACAATTAGTGGTGTTGGGTAGTGGCCCTGGTGGATACACCGCTGCTTTCCGTGCTGCTGATTTGGGCTTAAAAGTAGTGTTGATCGAACGTTATTCAACGCTAGGTGGTGTGTGCTTAAATGTGGGTTGTATTCCATCAAAAGCTTTGTTACATACAGCTAAAGTGATTACCGAGGCCGAAGAATCTAGCCATCATGGTGTAAGTTTCGGTGCGCCTAAAGTTGATTTGGAGCAATTGCGTAATTGGAAAGCTAATGACGTGGTTGGTAAGCTTACTGGTGGTTTGTCTGCGATGGCAAAACAACGAGGCGTGACAGTGGTGCAGGGTGTGGGTAATTTTACTAGCCCAAATCAAATTGCAGTGACTGCTTCAGATGGCAACGTGACAAAAGTTGGTTTTGAAAATGCCATTATTGCTGCAGGTTCACAAGCAACTAAATTTCCAGGTGTAGAGGCTGATGAGCGCATCATGGATTCAACAGGTGCCTTAGCGTTGGCTGATGTGCCTAAACGTATGTTGGTGATTGGCGGCGGTATTATTGGTCTTGAAATGGGTACGGTTTATGATGCGTTTGGTTCAAAAGTAAGTGTAGTTGAGTTTACTGATGGCCTCATTCAAGGTTGTGATCGTGATCTTGTGCGCCCCCTGCAGAAACGTATGGAAAAACGCTTTGAAAGCATTATGCTTAATACCAAAGTGGCAAAGATGGAGCCTAAGAAAGATGGTATCCATGTGACATTTGAAGGTGTGAATGGCAATACAGATGCCCCTAAAGGGGTTGAAGTGTATGACCGCGTCCTTGTTTCCATAGGGCGTAAACCTAACGGTAAAAATATTGGTGCTGAAAATGCAGGCGTAGCTGTTGATGATTGGGGTTTCATTAAAGTAGATAAACAAATGCGCACCAATGTGCCGCATATTTTTGCGATTGGCGATATTGTCGGTCAACCCATGTTGGCGCATAAAGCGACCCACGAAGCTAAAGTGGCGGCTGAAGTAATCGCAGGCCAAAAGGTAGAGTTTGTGGCTTCGGTGATTCCGTCAGTGGCTTATACAGATCCAGAAGTGGCATGGGTAGGGTTGACGGAAACAGAAGCAAAAGCAAAAGGCATCGCTATTGATAAAGCGAGTTTCCCATGGGCGGCTAGTGGTCGTGCGCTTTCAATCGCACGCACTGAAGGTGCGACAAAGCTCATTTTTGATAAAGAAACACATCGCGTGATTGGCGCTGGTATTGTTGGTGTGAATGCTGGTGAATTGTTAGCGGAGGCTGTGCTAGCAATTGAAATGGGTGCTGATGCACATGATTTAGGTTTGACTATTCACGCACACCCTACTTTATCTGAAACCGTGTGTTTTGCGGCGGAGCTGAAAGAAGGCACGATTACCGATATGTTGCCTCCGAAGAAACGCTAGTAGCACATGACTCAATCTGACTCTCAGTTAAATACAGAGTTTTTAACTAAGTTAGCAAAGCTTTTGCCACAGGATCGTGTCTATACAGATCCTGTTGATTGCTACGCCTATGCTTACGATAATTCGCGAAACTACCATTCACCTCTTGCGGTAGTTTTTCCACTCAGTGCTGAGGAAGTTCAAGCGATTATCAAACTCTGTAATCAACACAAGGTGCCTGTAGTTCCGCGTGGTCGTGGCACAGGGACTGCTGGCGGCAGTGTGCCAGAAGTGGGTGGTGTGGCTTTATCATTAGAGCGCATGAACAAAATCCTTAGCGTTGATCCTGATAACCGTATGGCAATTGTTGAGCCTGGTGTACTAAATCAAGAATTGCAGGATGCGATTAAAGGCGTAGGGTTCTTTTGGCCTCCAGACCCATCGAGTGCAGCTTATTGCAGTATCGGCGGTAATTTAGCTACTTGTGCAGCAGGCCCGCACGCTGTGAAGTATGGTGTGGCACGAGATCATATTTTAGGTTTAAAAGCGGTAACCGGTAGTGGTGAGATTATTAAGACGGGTTGCTACACCAGCAAAGGCGTTGTTGGTTATGATTTAACGCGATTGCTAGTGGGATCAGAAGGTACGTTAGCTGTGATTGTGGAAGCTACGCTTAAGCTTACTCCCTTACCAAAGCACACGGGTGGCATTACTGCTGAGTTTGCGGATACTGCGAGTTGCGCGCGAGCGATTGCAGCTATTATGGCGCAACCCTATACGCCAAGTGCATTGGAGTTTCTGGACAATGGTGCGTTAAATCTAATTAGAGGTCGTCATCAAGGTTTGCTACCAGAAAATGCTCGTGCATATCTGATGATAGAGGTGGATGGTGCGCAGCAGGAGATTATCGAAGCTACAGAAGCGATTCTTCAGGCCTGTCAGGTAGAAGGGTTGATTGAAGCTAAGCCTGCGCATGATACTAAGGCCTTATGGGCGGCTCGTAAGGCGTTATCGCCGTTATTGAAAGATATTGCACCCAAGAAGATTAATGAAGATATAGCAGTGCCAGTATCGTATTTGCCTGAGTTGCTGACTGGATTAGAAAAACTTGCAACACAACATCAGATTTCAAATGTGAATTTTGGTAACGCGGGTAATGGCAATATTCATGTGAATTTATTGGTGAATCCAGATAATGCGGATGAAATGAAGCGCGCTTATGAGTGTTTAGATGAGGTGTTTAGTCTAGTGCTGTCACTACAAGGTACGCTGTCTGGTGAGCATGGTGTGGGTATGGCTAAACGTCCTTTTATTACGCGTGAGATTGATGAGCCTACCATTAATCTAATGAAGTCTTTGAAGATGACTTTTGATCCAAATAATGTTCTAAACCCAGGTAAGTTATTCCCTGCAATTT
>CAYQZK010000101.1:0-4020 GCA_964422015.1 uncultured Methylotenera sp. | reverse complement strand
TAGTAGCCTTCTAAGCTAAAACACCCCATATCTGTCTTGATTGGGGTGTTTTAATTCTAGCTTTACTTAACTTCTATACTTAACTGCTTATCTAGGTATCAAAAATACTGACTTCTCAGTGATATTTTTTTGGCTTTCAATAGACTGAATTTCAAATTTGATTGGGTGTGAACCTGGTTCAAGTGTGCTGTCAGGCTTGATTTTTAAATCTACAATTAACCAACGCGCTTCGGCTGGTCCGACCGTAACAACATTGCCATGCTCGTTTTCACTGCTTTCATCATCTTGATCAGTCTCTAATACAATTCCATTAAGGCCAGATGCACTGAGTTTGTAGTGCTGTTGAGATTCCGTTCCGTTCATGATTTGTATGCGATATACATTCTCAAACATGCCATCTTCAGATATACGGGACATCACACTACGATCACGTACTACATCAACACGAAATGGCGTTCTGAACCATAAACTTGTGAGTAAGGCAATGATCAGAAAGCTGAGAATTGATGCATAAAGGATAACACGTGGGCGTAATATTCTTTGCAGCATCTGTTGATGTGTCCAACGGTTATTAATAGCATTTTGTGTGGAGTATTTAACAAGACCACGTTCATAACCTACTTTGTCCATCACTGTGTCACAAATGTCTGCACACGCTCCACAACCTATGCATTCATACTGTAGGCCTTTACGAATATCAATTCCGGTAGGGCAAACTTGTACGCATAAACTACAATCGACACAATCACCTTTTGGAACGGTTTCATCAGCTTTGCGAGCGCCTTTACCGCGCGGTTCACCACGTTTTTCATCATAAGTAACAATGAGCGTGTCGTCATCAAACATTGCACTTTGGAAACGCGCGTATGGGCACATGTATTTACATACTTGCTCACGCATAAAACCGGCATTGCCATAAGTCGCAAAGCCATAAAATAAAATCCAGAAAGTTTCCCAAGGGCCGAGACTGTAGTTTGCTACCGCAGCGCCTAGGTCGCGTATCGGTGAGAAGTAGCCAACAAAGGTGAAGCCTGTCCAAAGTGCAAAAGCTATCCAAGCAAAATGTTTACCGCCTTTTTTAAGCATCTTTTTGCTCGACATGCCGGCTTCATCAAGCTTCATGCGTGCAGCACGGTCACCTTCGATTTTAGCTTCTATCCAAAGAAAGATTTCGGTGTAAACAGTTTGTGGGCAAGTGTAGCCACACCATAATCGCCCAGCAACCGCTGTAAATAAAAATAGCGACATTGCAGAAATAATGAGAATGGCTGTGAGGTAGATCAGGTCTTGTGGGTAAAGCACCAAATCGAAGATATAAAATCTTCTAGCACCCAAATCAAATAATAGTGCCTGGCGATGCCCCCACTCAATCCAAGGGATGCCATAAAATACGATTTGAGTAATCCAAATCATTGCCCAGCGCCATTTAGTAAAAAAACCAGATGTGCTACGTGGATATATTTTATCGGCGGCTGCGTACAGATTAATGACCGTGAACTCTTGGTTTGAGTCGGAATTTTTTGTTGAATCTGTTGCTTTTTTATCTTGAGTCATTGAAATCTACCCATCAATTTTAATTTAATTAAACTATATAACTTAATAGTTGTTAAGTCAATTTGTGTGATTAAAATTAGTTACAGCTGATTTCTTTAAGCTCAGCTTCAGGAAACTCAGGTTTTAATTTTCTAATCTCATTTGCATGATCTTCTGAAAGGGCATTGAAGATTAAACTGGCGTAGTCTTTGCCTTGGTTACGTAGGGTCTTTTCAACATCCATTACACCTTTGCTTTTCAATTCATTAAGCAATTTAATTGCAAGTTGTTCATCTTCAAAAATACCAAACGAAATTGCATTTTTCCATTTTGCTTCTTGAACAACAAATAAGTCATCTATTCCTAATGACTTTAATTCATTTGCCCTGTTTTGTGCTTCCTGAATGCTTTTAAATGGAGGGCGATACACCCAAAATCTCTTGCCTTGGGGCGATTGATTTTCTTTTATAGAGCTTTGTAGTGATAGTCTTGCAACTGCATTTTGAGCGTTAGTAATGTTAGCGCCAGAAAAGACTCCCCATTCAAAACAAGCGGTGTTAGTAGGTGGGGGTATTGCTGATTGGGTTGAAGTGGAATTTTCCTTCTTTGGTAATGCTTCAATTTGTGTCTGCGTCAGGATGCTGATTTTTTCTGGCTCAATTTCAGGCTGTTTAATTTGTGGTGACGAAGCCAAAATAGGAGCGAGTTTAAAGTAAGCCAGTAAGCCAAAGTTGATGACTATTAATAGGCCAATTAGCTTTTTCATAATGCTTCACTTTGCATAGATTTTTCTAGTAAAAACAAACCCTGTAAAACAAGATTATCAATGATTAGTATTGGGTTTTCCACTTTAGTTGTTAGGTTGTCATAGATTAATTTGGCATCGCCACCACTAATAATAATACAGGGTATTTGTTTGCTTTGTATTTGTAGTGCACTTGCCATCAGTGTGATTGCGCCGATAACTGCGTGAGTTGCACCTGAATAAATAGCCTCTACCGTATTTTTTGCAAAAATTGGGATATGGTCAGGTGTGGCTTGATACTCTGGATTGTGTGCAGGTAGTTGAGCAGCGTTGAGGCCTAAACTTTGCTGCATTAGATTGAGTCCAGGAAGAATCAGGCCTCCGATAAAGTCAGCTTGATTGATTTTTTGATTGCTATTCAGTGCATCAATGGTCACTGCGGTACCCGCATTAACAACTATACAAGGCACTTGTTTGATATGCCATGCGGCAACTAAAGCTGCCCAACGATCCGTACCTAGCTTTTCAGGCAGTAAGTAGTTATTCATCACTCCGCAGGCTTCAGGTGTAGATGTTACCCAGCGTATAGGCAAGTTGTAATGAGCAAATATTTGAGACAGTAAAGCCTCATGTTGTTTGCCAGCCACATTTGAAATCACTATGCGTTCATAACCTAAAGAGGTGGGTGATAGGTCGGCTGAAACTAAATCTTTGTTTGCACATACACCATTACGGATGCTTATGCCATCTGCATTAAATACTGCCCATTTTGTTCGGGTATTACCTGCATCTATTGATAACAGCATGTCTATCTAACCTTAATTTTGCGTGGGGTGCGACAACATGTCACATTCTCAGGATGTTTCTAGCTCAGTATAATCTCGCCAAATTATCTTGAGGTACAAATTCATGCAGCACTTTAAATTAAAAGCACGCTTTAATTTTTATAAATTGGTTACTCGTAGTATTTTAGCACCATGCATATTTGGTTTTATACCAACGGCCGCATTTGCAGAGCATCTAGATTTGCCAAGTGTCGAAGTGACAGCAGAAAAAATTTACGATAGTAGTCTCTATAAAAGTAATACTGGAAATACGGCAGAGCTTCTTGCCGAAGAGCCTGGCATTAGCTTGTATCAAGCGGGTGGTGTATCAAGTTTGCCTGTAATTCACGGTTTGGCAGATGACCGGGTGCGGACTAAGGTGGATGGAATGGATTTGATTTCCAGTTGTGCCAATCACATGAATCCACCTTTGTCGTATATTGATCCTACTAACGTCGAGAATATACAAGTGTTTGCAGGAATCTCACCGGTTAGTTTAGGTGGTGACAGTATTGCAGGTACTATTTTGGTTAATTCTGCAGCACCTGAATTTGCAAAAAATGGCGATGATCTATTGATTAAAGCAACGTTAGGCACCTTTTATCGAAGTAATAATGATGCGCGTGGTGTGAATCTATCAACCAGCGTAGCGAATGAAAAAGTGTATATGCGTTATACCGGCTCAACGGTTGAAGCTAACAACTATAAGGCAGGTGGTAACTTTAAAGCAGCAGCGCAAGCCGCCGCTTTAAGGGGATGGTTAGATGGGGATGAGGTCGGCTCAACCGCGTACAAGGCACGCAACCATGCATTGGCTTTTGGTGTGCAACATGAAAATCACTTGGTTGAATTCAAACTAGGTTTGCAGGATATTCCTTATCAAGGTTTTGTGAACCAACGTATGGACATGACAGGTAA
>CAYQZK010000100.1:0-6939 GCA_964422015.1 uncultured Methylotenera sp. | reverse complement strand
ATCCTTTTCTCTTTTTAATATTCGTTATTCACAACCCAATAACGAACGCACAATAACGATTTATTCGACCCCAATGATCTCGTAAATCTTTTACAACAAAAAAGCCGATAGCACTGCTTTAGAGTGCTATCGGCTTTATTTCTTACACACAAACAAACGTCAAAAAACGAAATGTTATGCGATTGAAAACTGGTTAATCAATTACTTACGTAGACCCAAACGACCGATCAATGTTTGATAACGCTCAACGTTTTCACGTTTTAAGTAATCAAGTAATTTGCGACGTTGACTTACCAAAGCCAACAAGCCACGACGTGAGTGGTGGTCTTTTTTATTGCTTTTGAAATGTTCTGTTAAATAGCTAATACGGCTAGTTAAAAGTGCTACTTGCACCTCTGGACTACCTGTGTCATTTTTAGCCTGTTGATATTCGCTAACAATTTTAGCGCGATCTGCTGCAGTGGTTGCCATAACTTAATCCTAATTAAAGATGTTTTGCGTCAATGTAAATGTAGCCTAATTAACTTAGACCACGAGTACATTCATTTGCGAAGCGCGCATTTTAATGATAAATCGATGATTTATCAATCATTTTTTACAATTAATCGTTTAGGCGCTATTTTTCCATCACTGGCTAACTCACCTAAACCTAAAAAAACCTGCTGCTCACTGTAGAGGCGCAATAATCCATGAGGAATAACGCCGCTACGCCAAACAGGCTGCCCTTGTTGCAAATAATAAGTACTATTTGAATCCAATGTAATTGCCGGTAAAAATTCTACCGCACTATCCATCGGCAACAACGCTGACTCACGTTGCTCAGCTGTCATCAGCTCGAACTGCTCCAGAGAAATTGCATCAGCAATATGATAGTTAGCCGTAGCAGTTCTGCGTAGGCCTATAAGATGTGCTCCACAACCTAATATGCGACCGATGTCTTCTGCCAACGTGCGAATATAAGTGCCCTTACTGCACGTTACCGTAATACTTGCAACATCATGCTCAAAAGCATTCTGAATAATCTTATAAATGTTGACAATACGTGCTTTACGCTCGATTTCTACGCCTGCTCTAGCGTATTCATATAGCGCCTTACCCTCATGCTTTAAAGCTGAATACATAGGAGGCGTTTGGCTAATTTCGCCAACAAACTGCTGACAAGCGAGCTCAAACTGCCTTTGGTCCACGTGCACAGGATGAGTAGATAAAACATCCCCCTCCGCATCGCCAGTAGTCGTAGTAACGCCTAATTTAATTGTCGCAACGTAGGTCTTATCCGCGTCCGTAAGGTAATGTGCAAACTTGGTCGCCTCGCCAAAACACAAGGGCAACAGCCCAGTAGCGAGCGGATCTAGCGTTCCTGTATGGCCCGCTTTAGCAGCTTGCAACAACCATTTTATTTTTTGTAAAGCTTGATTAGACGAAAAGCCGAGAGGCTTATCAAGCAAAAGGACACCACTAATATTTTTTTTTGGTCGTTTGTACTGCAAAGGTTTAGAGTTTTTTAGGTTCTGAAGCAAGTGCCTCATCAATCAATTTTGACATCATCATGCCATTATCAATCGACGCATCATAAACAAAATGCAGTTGTGGAACGGTACGTAACAGCATACGTTTAGCCAACTGTGTGCGCAAAAATCCTGCCGACTTTTCCAAACCCTGCTGAATACTTTCACTGGCTTTAGCAGCGCTGTAAAAAATCTTCGCATGTGCCATGTCACCCGTCACTTCAACTGCTGTGATAGTAATCATGCCGATACGAGGATCTTTTACTTCAAACATAAGCAAATCAGCGAGTTCTCGCTGCATTTGCTCTGCTACCCGATGACTACGTGAGAAATCTTTAGCCATTAGAGCGTACGCGCCACTTCAACCATTTCATACACTTCTAAAATGTCGCCAACTTCGATGTCGTTGAAGTTCTTCAATGACAGTCCGCATTCGAAATTGTTTTTCACTTCTTTTACGTCATCTTTAAAGCGCTTGAGTGAATCCAATTCGCCTGTATGCACGATCACGTTGTTACGCAACACGCGTACTTTAGAATTGCGCTTAATCATACCGTCTTGAACATAACAACCAGCAATTGCACCCACTTTAGAAATACGGAATACTTCGCGCACCTCTACAGTACCAATCATGCTTTCTTTTTGCTCTGGTGCCAACATGCCACCCAAAGCTGCTTTTACTTCATCCACAGCTTCATAAATAATGTTGTAGTAGCGTACATCCACACCTAAAGAATCAACTAATTTACGAGCACCAGAATCTGCACGCACATTAAAACCAATCAGCACAGCTTTAGAAGCAGCGGCCAAGTTCACATCTGACTCGCTAATAGCACCAACACCAGTGTGAATAATATTCACGCGCACTTCATTAGTTGAAAGTTTTTGTAAACTTGTCGCCAAAGCTTCATATGAACCTTGCACATCTGATTTAATAATCAAACCTAACGTCTGCACTTCGCCTTCAGCCATTTGCTCAAACATGTTTTCTAACTTAGCGGCTTGCTGTTTAGCCAACTTCACGTCACGATACTTGCCTTGACGGAACAACGCAATTTCACGCGCTTTACGCTCATCATTCAGCACAATCACTTCTTCACCAGCGCTAGGAACATCAGACAAGCCTAGAATTTCCACAGGAATAGAAGGACCAGCTTCTTGAATTTCCTTACCCGCTTCATCCAACATCGCACGCACTTTACCAAAAGTGGTTCCCGCTAAAATCATATCGCCACGTTTCAAAGTACCAGACTGCACCAAGATTGTTGCCACTGAACCACGGCCTTTATCCAAACGACCCTCAATGACTAAGCCTTTAGCCGGTGTGTTTTTAGGTGCTTGCAACTCTAAAACTTCAGCCTGCAACAATACAGCCTCTAACAACTCATCAATACCTTGACCAGTTTTTGCTGACACTTCGCGGAACATCGTATCTCCACCAAAGTCCTCTGGCACCACTTCCTGTGCAACCAATTCCATTTTTACACGCTCTGGCTGCGCATCAGGCTTATCAACTTTATTGATGGCAACCACTAATGGCACACCTGCCGCTTTAGCATGATGAATCGCTTCAATGGTTTGCGGCATTACACCGTCATCTGCTGAAACAACAAGAATCACAATATCCGTTGCCTTTGCACCACGTGCACGCATTGCTGTAAAGGCCTCATGGCCTGGAGTATCTAGGAAAGTCACCATGCCGCGCGGCGTTTCTACGTGGTAAGCACCAATATGTTGCGTAATACCGCCAGCTTCACCTGTAGCCACGCGACTGCGACGAATATAATCCAACAACGAAGTCTTACCATGGTCAACGTGACCCATCACTGTTACCACTGGTGGGCGTGTTTCCAGAATAGCTTCTGCATGTTCCGCTTCTTCAATGAACGCATCTGGGTCATTAGGTGCTGCCGCTTGGGCTTTATGCCCCATTTCTTCAACAAGAATAATCGCTGTTTCTTGGTCAAGCACTTGGTTAATAGTCACCATCATGCCCATACCCATCAACGTCTTAATTACCTCGCCTGATTTCACAGACATTTTGTGAGCCAAGTCAGCTACAGTAATCGTTTCAGGAACTAATACTTCATAAGTAATCGCTTCCGTAGGCGCTGTAAAGCCATGTTGTTGATCATCATCTGAGTGATGTTTATGCTTACCCTTAGGCGCACGCCAACCTGCTTTGGTGGTAGTTGCAGTATCACCACGTGTTTTTAATCCACGCTTCTTATTTTCAGCATCAGTCCACTCTTTGTTGTTGCCTTTACCTTTTTTCGCTTCTTTTGCTGCAGGCTTAGCCACACCCTCTTTTGCTGCAGGTTTATGCAATGTACCCTCTGACAATCTAGCTACTTTAGCTTTGGCTTCTTCAGCTTCTGCCAATCTTCTAGCCTCTTCATCAGCACGGCGTTGAGCGGCTTCTTGTTTCTTACGCAAGTCTTCTGCCTGAATCGCAGCCAATGCAGCGTGACGCTTCGCTTCACGTTCACGCAAAGCAATCTCATCCGCACCCAACAAATCTTTACGGCTAATCGTCTGCTTTACTGGCACTGCTTCAACAGCAACTGTTTCAGTATTTGTTGCAACTTCAACCTCTACAACAGGCTCAACCACAACATCCTCTTCAACCACAGGTGTCTCAATCTCGGCTACAACAGGCTCATTAACCACAACACTCTCTGGAGCAACAATCTCTAACTGAGATGTTTGATCCAAAGCAACCTCATGATCTTCATGTTGATCTGGTTCAGCATCTTCGGGGCGCTCTAGAACACGCTTCTTACGAACCTCAACTTGAATAGTGCGCGCTCTACCAGTATTGTCTGTTTTCTTAATTTCAGTATTAGACTTACGTGTTAACGTAATTTTACTTTTAGGTGCCAAGGTGCCGTGCTCTTTACGCAAATGATCAAGCAATGCAGTTTTATCACCCTCACTCAAAACATCTTCAGCATTTATTTTATGCACGCCAGCACTTTTAAGCTGCTCTAATAACAATGCTGTAGGTAACTTAAGTTCACCAGCAAATTGTTCTACGGTTGTTTGTGCCATATTGTTACTCCAGTATTCTTTTTCTAGACTTTATTGCCTAGCATTACTACTTGCTACTATTGATTGAATTTCTAACCAAGGTGATTCGCAACACCTATTTAAACCAAGGCGCACGCGCTGTCATGATGAGAGTTTTAGCACGCTCTTCATCTAAATTAGCAAGCTCCACCAATTCATCTACAGCAAGTTCAGCCAAATCATCCATCGTTGCGATGCCTTTTGAAGCTAACAAATGAGCAGTAGCATCATCCATGCCTTCCATTGTTAACAAATCTTCTGCGGCCTCTTCTACTTTTTCTTCCTTAGCAATCGCTTCTGTCAATAAAGCTGCACGAGCACGCTTACGTAGCTCCTCAACTGTGTCTTCATCAAAAGCTTCGATTTCGTTCATCTCAGCAATTGGCACGTAAGCAATCTCTTCCAAAGTACTAAAGCCTTCTTGAACCAAGATTTCAGCCACTTCTTCATCCACGTCAAGCTTCTCTATGAATAGTTGGCTCACACTTGCATGCTCAACCTGATTCTTTTTATCTGCTTCTTCTACAGTCAAAATATTGAGAGTCCACCCAGTCAACTCTGAAGCCAACCTCACATTTTGGCCATTTCGGCCAATAGCGAGCGCTAACTGCTCTTCATCAACAACAACATCCATACTGTGTGCATCTTCATCTACGACAATACTTGCCACTTCAGCAGGTGACATCGCATTAATTACAAACTGTGCAGGCTCCATACTCCACAACACAATATCCACACGCTCACCAGCCAACTCACCTGTAACAGCCTGCACACGTGAACCGCGCATACCCACACAGGTACCTACTGGATCAATCCGCTGATCATTACTTTTAACCGCAATTTTTGAGCGCAACCCTGGATCACGCGCTGCTGCACGAATCTCCAATAAACCCTCTTCAATTTCAGGCACTTCTAACTCAAACAAACGAATTAAGAAATCAGGAGTGATTCGAGACAAAATAAGTTGTGGGCCACGACCACCACGCTCTATACGAGAAAGGTAAGCACGCACACGATCGCCAACACGTAAGTTTTCTTTTGGAATCATTTGCTCACGTGGCAACAAAGACTCAATACGACCCACTTCAATAATCGCATTGCCTTTTTCCATGCGTTTAATCACACCCGTTACAAGCTTTTCATCACGAGCTAAAAAATCTTCCAAGATTTGGTCACGTTCAGCTTCACGTACTTTTTGCAAAATAACTTGTTTGGCGGCTTGAGCGCCAATACGGCCAAATTCAATACTTTCTAAGGGTTCCTCATAATAATCACCAACATTCAGACCCTTAGAGCGCTCATCTTCTTCATCAATTTGATAAGCAGAATTTTCTAACAAATCATATTCAACAAACTGCCAACGTCTAAACGTCTCATACTCACCAGTATCACGATGGATAGCTACACGTATGTCAGCATCGTCGTGGTGTTTTTTCTTGGTGGCTGAAGCCAGAGCAAGCTCTAGTGCCGTAAAGATAACTTCTTTACCCACATTCTTTTCATGCGCTAATGCATCTACCAATAATAAAATTTCACGACTCATTTTTTATCTCCGACTATAAACTGCAAGTTAATCTATTAAATTTGCTATATAAAATTGTATTTCTATTTCTAAAACACAGGGCTCAGACGTGACTTATCGATATTTGATAATGCAATTTGGTGTACAACACCATCACACTCCAATTGCAGCACACCATCCTCTAACCCACGTAAAATGCCTAAAAAATTCTTTTTTACTTTTTCTTCTGCAATACCTTTAGCATTTGTAACCAATTCAATCACTGGTGAACGTAACTTTACTGAAGCCCTCTCACCCAAAAATCTCACAAAATCCGCTTCTTTTTTCAATACACGATCCATACCTGGAGAAGAAACCTCCATACGATCATAGTCAATCTCATGCTCAACAGCCAATAAATTACCCAACTGATTGCTCACCAAAACGCAATCATCAATATTGACGCTATCTTTCACATCAACAGGGTTTAACTTATCTATAAAAATGCGCAACAACTTGCCACGATTTGAAATTTCAAGATCAACTAATTCATAGCCCAACTGAACTAATGACTTTTCAATCAATGCATGCAAATCTGCCATTTATTTACCTCTTAATCTCATAACTATTGCGCAATATGAACGCAGATTGTAGAAACAAAAAATGGGCACAAAGCCCATCAAAAAAATTCACTGCATTATAACAACGTATTACCTACAAACCAACACAACACCAACTACAAATACAAATACAAATACAAAGGCCCTCACGTAGAGGGCCTATGCTGTTGCTACGAATGTAGCGAGTAAAGAGCTTGGCAGTGACCTACTTTCGCATGCGAAGAGCATACTATCATTGGCG
>CAYQZK010000099.1:0-6955 GCA_964422015.1 uncultured Methylotenera sp. | reverse complement strand
CGCTACAATCAATCACGACATCTGCTTGTGCAATCAATTTTGAAAAATCATCTTCCGTTGATTTGTTGCAAACGATGTTGATTTTGACTTCAGGATTAATACCTAGCAAAGTTTGTTGAGCAGAAGCGGCTTTGTTTACTCCTACTGATGTTGTTGTATGCACAATTTGTCGTTGTAGATTAGTTAAATCCACCACATCAAAATCGCAAATCGTTAATGTGCCAACACCACTGGCCGCTAGATATAAAGCAATGGGGGAGCCTAAGCCTCCAGCACCCACGATAAGTGCATGGCTGTTAACGAGCTTTTCTTGGCCTTCGTAACTTATTTGTGGGAGCAGGATGTGGCGGCTGTAGCGCAGGAGTTGGTTGTCGTTCATGGCTTAAGGCAAAGTTCCTGCTGACACCATACGGCCAATAAGTGTGGACGAAGAAACCCATAGTAGAACATCATCAAATGCTGATGATTGATCTTGGCTGATGAAGACAACATCATCGTTGTTGGTATTTGGACTATTGGGATTTTGGTTGACCGATTCATCAGTACCAGTGCCACCAGTTGCTGAATTTTTTCCTGTTGAATAGATTACAAATACAGCATTATTAGTAAGTTGAACTGCTCCAGCTGCAGTACATGTAGCAAGGGGCGCTGAGCCAGTTGTTTTTGTGCCGCATACATAAAGTAGGTTTTGAGAGGCTAAGCTACTTAATCCAGCATTCTTCATACCATTGCTTGCGGTAAAAGGGAACGTTTGTGTTCCGATGGTTTTTGGGGATACTGCATACCTAATTCGATTAGTGCTGTTTCCACTCCATCCATCAGTTGCGAATCCTTGAGTATCTTGTGGCGCTATACCGAGAGTTGCTGCAGGTAAAAATCCACTCATTACATTATTAATTTGTGACGAACAGTTGCCATGAGTTTGCACCGTTGTAGTTTCTGAACCAACGCAGGTGCCTGTTGCTGCAGGACAGAAACTCTCTAGGCCATTGGATGTTGCAGTCGCAGGGCAAGGTAGGCGTCCATTAATGATGGCGTAGCCAATGAGAGCCTCTTTCATTTCATTTAAACTTTCATTAGTTTTTCTAAATGATTGCATATCCATTTGAGCGGATATTGGGACAAGTAAACCTCCCAGTATCAGCCCGACAATTACAAGAACAATGGCTAACTCTACTAAGGTGAAACCAATAATATTTTTTTTACTCATGATTATTCAATAATTTGAACTTGGTCATTAAATGTTAGGAGAGGATGGCTGATAGTATCAAAAATCAATCCTCCAGAAATATTGTTATTTGAATCTAAGTAGCCATTCAATACTGATGAGGGCCGAGTTTGTGCTGGATTAGATGTTCCATACGTAGGTGTTGGTAGGGCGTTTGTCGCATTCAACTTTCTCCACGTGGAAATTAGTAAGGCATGCTTGTCAGTTGCAGAAATGTTAGGCGTTACATCAATTGTGCTAATGGTTAAGCAGTTCGATGCGCATGATGCACTACCACCCGGTAGGAATGGAGTAGCTACTTTGTAGTATGTGAGATGGTGCCAGTTGTTGCCAGAAGTTCCACCTAAAAGATAATGATTGGTGGCTGATAATACCCAATTAGAAAGAGGAGGTGTTCTTCTATACTCGATACGGACAACACCAGTATTTGCAAGCGTTCCTGTAAAAGTTGCAGTGCCAGTACCTGAACTATTTAAGCTGTGGTTAATTGCACGAGATGCACTGAGTACAGTTGCGGAGCCAGATCTAGTAGTGATTTGCACATCTAGAGTATTAGATACATTGAGTCCGTCGTAAAATCCAGAGCCAATGTTGTCTAGAACACCTGAAATGCTGACTGTTGGTGGGTTTATGGAGTTATAGCTTGAAATCGTAATTTCGCAGCGAATGCGTCCATTGGCAATGGTACCGTTGAATCTGAATGTACATGCTGGAGTTGATCCAGAGTTTCCCGTTGGCCAATTAACGATGGGCGTAGGTGTGACCGAAGTATTCCAAGCAGTAGTTGGATTTGCATTTGATATAGGAATAAAGCCAGCATTTAACGTTGAATTCCCAATATAGGTGGCAGTAGTTGGATCCCCGAATGGTGCAGGAAAGGGAAACGCTCCCCAAGTGGTTTTGTAGGCGTTGAGATAGTTTTTAAACTCACCAAGGGCACGTTTTTCCAAAATAGGAAAAATGTCATCTGGTTTTATGGCGATTAATTTGTCGTTAAAGGAAGAGGATGCTATCCCTGTAATGAAGTCTCCATCATTGTCCGCATTCTCACCATCTAAGTAGGCAGTTGCTAAAGGAGCGCTTGATGAAGTTGGTGTTGGTCTTGATTGAGCTGCTAGGACAGTGCCTGGTGAGAATATTATAGCTATGGCTTCATTTTGGATGCCGTCGATTGATAGGCCTGCAATGCTGTCGCTATTTATTGGAGGTGCCCTATATCCACTTGAGATTGCATACCAAAGCTTATCGTTATTACCATCAGTTAAAGCGCCAGTACCCATTGAGCGCCATGCAAAACGTCCGACACTTGCAACGGAATTTGAACAACTCCCTAGTGCTTGCCCTTCCGATAAGCTACCAATTAGTGCAGTATCTTCTGAGCATGGGAATTGCCCAACTCCTGTTCCACTTAATCCACTAATTACGTTTCCAATAATTGCTGTTTTAGCTTCTGCAAGAGAATGAGTAGAGATAATGTTTCGCTGAGTTTGTGCATTACCTCCTGATAGTAGCTTTAGGCCGAGACCAGTAACTGCTAAGCCGAGTAAAAATGCAAAAAAAACTAGAGCGATACCTTTTTGTTTGGATTTTGGTTTGAAGTTTTTATTGGCGAGAAAGTTATTGCGAGCCATGATTATTCAGCCCTGTTGCCAGCCTTACTAGGTATTATTGGGCTGTCATCAATTACACCTGTCTCTTCCAGATTCAGCCGTTTAGCTTTTTCTACTACTTGCATCTCTACAACTTGATTGCTTTCAGGCTCATACATTTGTCCTGCTTTGAGGCGAACTTGTTTGCCGTTACCTGGGATTTTTAGATTAATGCCTTCTGTACTTGCACCTTTTTTAGAGAAGCCTTGTTTATTGAGCTTTCCTATTTGTACATTATCTACAGTACTGCCTTCTTGCACAGCTTGGCCGTTAATCCATAACGTACTTTTTGAGCCGTCACTGCGTTTTACATAGCCTTGGAGGGTGATTGGATCTGGAAGTGATGTTGGAGCAATATTCTCATCATCATCTTGCGTTGGATTATTTTCTTTTGTGGCAACTACTTTTAGCTGTTGATTTTGCCTCATGTTGTCCAAAGTGGCACGTTCATTGGGACGGCTGAATAGTCGCCCGAAATTGTCATTAGCGGAATTTGCTATTGTCGCAAAACAGCTCAGTAGTGAGATGACTAGTAGTTTGGCTATTGTTTTCATTATGGGTTCACCGTAGCCTGACCATTGGTTGGTTCGCGTAGCGTTAACCAATCGAGTTCACATAACGCATGCATGTTAGCAATGAGCTGTTTATTTAATGCGGCGCTGCTATTGGGCCTAGTGATTTCGCAATCGCGTAACATAAAAGGCGTGATATTTTTTGCACTGAGTGATTCTGTAAGTTGCAATATGTCGCCCTCATGCAACATATCTAACTCCAGTTTCATAATGGAACGGTGTAGCACGAATCCACCTAAATTGGAGGCGAAAATGGGTTTGTAGTCTTCTTGAGGGCCAATATTGTATTTAATGTCAAATAGCTTGAGACTTTTGTGCTGCACACGCAGTTCTTCTACCCATTCAATACGTCTTTCTTCACCTATAAAACCCTTATTGATGAGTGCTTGATATTTTGGTAAGAACTCTGTAATCATATCTTTTTCTGCGCCAGATGACTGATAGCGTTGACGAGCGGAGTTAAGTTGATTCTGTTGGTTTTTTAGCGCTTCTTCTTGGGTGTTGCTGTAAGTTTGCGCTAGGGTAAATAGTAGTGCCGTAATTGCAATAGTCAGACCTAGCGTGATGAGTGGAGTTTGTAGCTTCTTCCATTCTTGTTTTTCTAGTTTCATTGCTGCTTCACCTCTACAGCTTCTGGTGCTTTGAATATTACTTTTAACTTAAATAATGCAGGTTGTTTTTGGCTAGATTGTTCATCGGTAGTGCTACCTTGCAGGTCAACGTAAGAGCTCATATTGACTGGTTCTTGCAATACTTCTACTGCTGCAACATGGATGTCGGCTCTTAAATTGGCGGAAAATTGGTTGACGGTGTTGAGCGCGCCACGGTAGTCACCATTAAAATCAGAGATTTCTGCATTAATAAATACTAGTTCGTTCAGCTTCGTAGGGTCTGTTGGTATTGCTGTGTTTGCAGATTCTGGTGTCTTGGTTGACGTTAGAATCGCCTGTTTGTCATCATCTTTAAAATTGATGTCGTTCGCCATCACCCAGCGTAAGCGGTCTATTTGTATGTTATCTAAACTTTGTTGCCCAGATTTATCTTGAAGTGGCTTTTCAAGTGCAGCACTGACCACTTGCATCATGCGACGTGGAGATTTTGGATAGGCGTTAAGATTTTGGTCTAATTCAACGACCATTTTTAAATCAGCAGCACTGATTGAAGTGACAGGGAAGTTTTTAGCTACCTCATCATAACGCTGTTGTTGAATGAGGGTATCTTGTTTTGCTTGGTTGAGATCAGCACTATAGTCTAAACCTTGCTTTAATATCCAAGCGGCAGCCAGTAAGCCAATTGTGGCGATAATGACTGATGCAACTTTGATGGCTTGCTTGATTTTGCCAAATTGATATTGTTTGGTTAATTTTGCAGGGGCTAGGTTATCTACTACATATCCATCAGCGAGCAATTGCATTTGCAAAAGCTCTGGCATACTTTGCGCTAAATCTATGGCAATTCCCATTTTTTTAGCTTGCTGGCTCAGGTTAACGTCAGTGCAGACTAGGCCTGACTCTTGGCTAATGCCCTTGCTTATTTCTTGTGTACTATCATCAGTATTTGTTAGCAGTAGATTTAATGGTGTTTCACGAGTAATCAGACGCTGGCTGATTAAATAAAGGCGTGTTTTTTCAGTTTCATCAAGATAAAAATAACCTATCTGACTAGGCTCGCTTGGCACATTAGGCACTAAACGACTCATGCGTAAGTTGCCATTATGCAGGTAAGTCTGCCTTAAACCTGAAGATGATTTTTCACATAAAAGAATGTGCTGAGAGGTGATCTTGAATTGTTGAGCTAAACCTTTTTGAACGAGTCCATGGCTTAGCATCGGTAGCAGGTAAACGCCAGCCAGTTGCACCTCTACTGACTGGATTGCTGCAATCCAGTCTTGTAAAAAGTCATCGTTATTGAGTGCTGCAAATAAGTAGCGATCATCCTTGCGTTTATCTTGCTCGCGATTAACAAAATGTGCCGTGCGGTATACCAAGTCGCGATAAAACTGATTTAGCTTGCGATCTAGCAATTCCTTCTTTGCAGAACCTGTGGTATGTGGAATGCTTTCAAGGCGATAGTCTTCTTCAACGGCATCAGCAATTAAATAAACAGGTGTATCAGGAAATTGATCTAAAAAGGCAGTAAATGCTTGGTGACCGGTGTCATCGTTCATAAACATTTGGTGTGCTTTCAACTTGCCTGCACGCCAAATGCCCGCAAGCAGATGATCTGCTGTTGCGCACAAAATTAATTTGTTTTTACGACTTAATAGCATCTAAATTTTAAGCTTACTAAATGAATCATAGACAGGGCCCAATACCGAGAACATGATGAAGGCAAGGATGCCGCCCAAAAGTACAGTCAGTGCTGGTTCAATCATTTTAAGCATTTTTTGCATCGAGTCGTTAACATCTCGATCATAAAAATAGCTAATATTGAGTAGGGCTTTATCTAACGCACCACTACTTTCACCTACACGTATCATGCGAACTACAAGAGCTGGGAATAAGCCTGCATTGCGAAAGCTTTCGCTCATGGAGTCGCCGGCACTAATTTGCGCGTGCGCACGGCTTAGAGCGTCAGCAACAACCCTGTTGCCCACAATTTTTTCGCAAATTTTGATCGACTCTAAAATTGGAATGCCTGTTTGGTACATTAGTGCAAAATAGCGTGCAAACCTTGCCATGATAATTTTGTGTAGTATTTCTCCAGTTACTGGAAGATTTAACTTAATCATGTCAAATTTATAACGAGCTGCTGGGCTACCTTTAATATAGCTTATTAAGCCAATAATGATAAGCACTGGCAATCCTATCACTAGCCACCAGTAATTAACGATGATGTCAGACATAGCCATTAGTAACTTGGTATTCCAAGGTAGCTCTTGCCCCATGTTGTTCAAGAACGAAGCCATTTGCGGTACAAGATAACTCATTAAAAAACCGACGGCCCCCATAACCACGACTGCCACAAAAGCAGGGTAGGCGAGTAGCTTTTTAGTCTGTGACATGAGCTCATCTTGCCATCTTAGTGTATTAAACAAGTTATTAAATACAACGGGGAGTTGTCCTGTTTGTTCACCGGCGTCAATTAAGCTGACAAATACTTCGCTAAATACACTAGGGTGTTCAGCGAGTGCCTCTGAAAGCATCTTCCCACCTTCAACTTCTGCACTCACGGCACCAATGACCTTTTGAAAGTAAGGGTTGTTGCTGTTTTCTCTTAAGTCATTTAGACATTCTAGTAGCGGGACGCCAGCGCTACTGAGCTGTTCAATTTGAAAGCAAAACATCACTAAGTCTTGATTGCTGACTTTGTTATGATTAAACAAACTGGTGGATTTTGCCGCTAGACGAAAAGTGATTAAATCTAGCCCCATACGTTCAAGGCGAATTTCTAAATCTATTTCATTGTGTGCATCTATCTGCCCCATTGCTGGGCGACCTAACTTATCGACTGCTTTGTAATTGTATGAAGCCATATTATTAAGCGTTCATGCTGCTGGTAAGGTC
>CAYQZK010000098.1:0-6981 GCA_964422015.1 uncultured Methylotenera sp. | reverse complement strand
GAACAAAGCCCAGGCGCTGCAATGACAAAAGAAGAAAAAATTCGGATTGCACGCCAGCTAGAAAAATTGGGTGTAGATGTGATTGAAGCGGGTTTTGCAGCAGCGAGTCCTGGTGATTTTGATGCAATTTCAGAAATTGCAAAAATCATTAAAACCTCTACGGTTTGTTCGCTTGCTCGCGCCAGTGAGAATGATGTCAGACGTGCAGGCGAAGCGATTAAACATGCGGCAAAAGGCCGTATTCACACGTTTATTGCAACTAGCAAAATTCACATGGAAAACAAATTGCGCATGACTGAGGATCAAGTTGTGGCGCGCGCAGTACAAGCGGTTCAATGGGCACTTGAGTATACCAATGATGTAGAGTTTTCTGCAGAAGATGCTGTGCGCTCAGATATGGATTTTTTGATTCGTGTATTTGATGCTGTGATTCAAGCGGGTGCTAAAACTATTAATGTGCCTGATACGGTGGGCTATTCAATTCCAGCACCTTGGGGTGAGCGTATGCGTGAGTTGATTGCGCGTGTGCCTAATAGCGATAAAGTGGTCTGGTCTACACATTGCCATAATGATCTTGGGATGGCGGTTGCTAACTCATTAGCTGCAGTAATGGGCGGTGCACGTCAAGTGGAATGTACCATTAATGGTTTAGGTGAACGTGCGGGCAATGCCAGCCTTGAAGAGGTGGTAATGGCTATTAAGACGCGTAATGATGTGTTTAATTTGAGCACACGTATTGATGCAACCCAAATAGTGCCTACATCAAAATTGGTTTCAACTATTACTGGCTACCCGGTGCAACCGAATAAAGCGATAGTTGGAGCTAACGCTTTTGCACATGAGTCTGGCATTCATCAAGATGGAGTATTAAAGCATCGCGAGACTTATGAAATTATGCGTGCTGAAGATGTGGGTTGGGGTGCTAACAAGTTAACCTTGGGTAAATTGTCTGGTCGTAACGCATTCAGAACGCGTTTAAAAGAATTAGGTATCGAGCTTGAAACGGAAGACTTGTTGAATGCTGCATTTGCCCGTTTTAAAACATTGGCAGATAAAAAGTCTGAAATTTTTGATGAAGATTTACATGCCTTAGTGAGTGATGAAGTGGTGTCTGAGGCTGCCGAGCACTACAAACTTGTTTATTTGCAAGTAGCTTCTATTACCGGTGAAATTCCTCATGCTGTTCTTACTTTGTCTGAAAATGGTGTTGAGCAACGTGCGGAATCTAACGGCGGAGGCCCTGTTGATGCAGCTTTTAAGGCAATTGAAAGTGTGGTGCAGAGTGGTGCGGAGTTGCAACTTTATTCTGTTAATAATATTACCAGTGGCACGGATGCTCAAGGTGAGGTGACAGTGCGTCTTTCTAAAGGTGGACGTATTGTCAATGGGCAGGGTGCTGACACGGATATTGTGATTGCTTCGGCTAAAGCTTATTTGAATGGATTGAATAAGTTGCACAGTAAGCTAGAGCGGGCTCATCCTCAAGTATAAAGATTGCAGTTTCTCTTTAATTAAAATGGTTGATACTATACAGGGCTGTATAGTATTATTGTGGCGTAGTACAATTCAATCATGACAATAGGGGAGAAGAATGAATATTTTATTAGTAGGTGCTGCACTTTGTATTACAGCTTTAATTAGTTCTGCTTGGTTGATGACTCTTGCCAAGTGGTTTCCAGTTAAAGGTGTCGATGAATTTTTGATTGACTATAAAACTATGATTCGCGCACACGTTGATTATGCGCTTATGGCGTTGTTTTGTGTGGGGTTTTATGGGTTGGGGGTACAGTTGCCAACAATTGCCTGCTGGTGTGTTGCAATTGGAGGGTTTACTAACCCAACTATTTTTACCATAGCTGCGTTTGATACTAATTTTTGGGATAAAAAGCACTGGAAAATTTTTACTGCATTGAGTTTTGTGATTTCTTCAATTGGCTTTATGTGGATTGCATACACTTTAATCAAACACGCTTTGGCGTAAATCTATTGATAGGCGGGTAAGTGTTTTAATGCTTCCCCGCCTATCATTTTTTTTTGAGTTAGCTTTATGATTGTTGAAAGTTTAGGGCGGGAAAAGGTTAATTAGTTTTTATTGTGAGTTCACTTTTTTTTGTGCTTGTTTTATTTGGGGGTTAAACTTATATTGTGATTCGTTTTTGTATTGAAAACTTGAATATGCGCATCCATGGGATTAGTTAATTTAGGAAGTAAGTAATGAGTTTGTTTGATCAGATGAAGGCTCAGGCGCAACAAGTTCTGGAGCTGAATGAAATCAAGGACGCCGTAAGTGCAGAAGCGTTTGCTAGGCGAAACGCAAAGTTAAAAGAAATTTATAATTACTGGCGTGAATTCTCAGACCTTATTAAAGTGATTCAGCCAGAGTATTTACATCAGCTTTCATTGCCAGGGGTGGGAGATATGTCAGGATTGAAAGTAGTTGATCCCTTTTCTGACTATCGCCATACTCAGTTGGGTAATCAGAGTTTTTCTGATGAAATTGATAATGTATCATTTTTGTATTCATATAAATCTACCAAATCATTTGTGATTAAGAAGGAAATTGGAATAGCAACGCGGGTAAGAGATGCATTGTGGCGATATGGTATTGTGCATACTTCAGATGATGTTAAAAATAGCCAAGCACGTGTAGTTGAGGTGGCGTTCAATATCCCTTGGCAGGTTAGAGCTTCAGTATTAGTGACATCTTTACCACATTCGAATGTATTGAATTTTGAATTAAAAAACATTTCTAGACTTGGTGATGTGTCATTGCAAATGTCGTTTGATGAAGTGAACTCTACTTTTATGGATGAGCTTTCTAAGTTAATGTTAGGCCAGGTAAATAATTTCTGGAAGTTGGTAAAATTCCAAGCTAATCAGTGACTAATATTTCTCAGTCCGTGCGGACTAAAAGTAAATTCCTTGTTGTATTAGCACTTTTCTGCACTTATTTCATTTGGGGTTCAACTTATCTCGCTATTCGTTTTGGTATAGAAAGTTTCCCTCCCTTTTTGATGGCGGGCCTTCGATTTACTATTGCAGGGAGTATTTTGTACTTAGCAATGCGTTATTTAGGTGCGCCTAATCCGACTAAGTCTCAGTGGCTGGGTGCTAGCTTGGTTGGGCTTTTGCTACCAGCATTAGGTAACGGAACAGTATGTTATGTGCAGCAAACGGTTTCCTCCAGTGTTGCCGCACTTGCGATTGCCACTGCACCCATTTGGATGGCGATTTTTTCCTCAATTTGGGGACACAAAATTAGTGGTAGGGAGTGGTTAGGTATTGCGATTGGTTTATTGGGTATCGTTCTGCTTAATCTTGGCGGTAGTTTTAGTGGTGAATTTATGAGTGCGTTCTTGCTGATTTTTGCGGCAGCAAGTTGGTCGTTTGGTTCAGTGTGGGGTAAGCATTTGGCTATGCCGCAAGGCTTAATGGCGAGTGCAGCACAGATGCTTGCAGGCGGATTAGCATTGCTTATGTTTAGTGCGTTACAAGGTGAAAGTTGGCCACAAACCATTACGACAAAGTCATGGGCAGCTATGCTATTTTTAATAGTACTGGGTTCGCTAGTGGCTTATAGTGCTTATCAATATTTATTAAAGACGGTGCGACCGTTAGTAGCTAGTAGCAACACTTTTGTTAACCCAGTGGTGGCTTTTGGTGTAGGTATTTGGTTGGCAGATGAGCAGGTTACTACTTCTGAATTTTTAGCCCTAGCGGTGATTTTGATTGGGGTATTCTTAGTGCTATCGGCAAGTCAAAAAACAGAATAGTTAAATTATTAACAGGTAAAAGAAATGAATATGAAACAAAATTTAGCATTATTTGATCTTGATAATACCTTATTGGCGGGTGACAGTGACTACAATTGGAGCTTGTTTTTGATTGAAGAAGGTTTGCTAGATGCAAAGACGCATCACGAGCGAAATGAGCAATTCTATCAAGATTACAAAAATGGAAATTTGGATATTTATAAGTTTTTGGAGTTTCAACTTAAGCCGCTGAGTGAGCATCCTCGCGCATTTTTAGATGAGTTGCATCAAAAATACATGGCACAAGTGATTCGTCCAATGATGACTGTTAAAGCCCAAGCTCTGGTAGATAAACATCGCTCACAAGGTGACTTGATGCTGGTAATTACCGCAACCAATAGTTTTGTTACACGCCCGATTGCCACAGCTTACGGAATTGAAAATTTAATTGGTACGGATCCTGAAGAGTTGAATGGCGCTTTCACAGGTGGTGTTGCAGGTGTGCCTAGTTTTCAGCAAGGTAAAGTCACGCGATTAAATCAGTGGTTAGCAGATCGTGGGCAGCAGTTGTCAGACTTTGAAGTCAGTTATTTTTATAGTGACTCACATAATGACTTACCTTTGATGAAGCTGGTGAGTCATCCTGTAGCGGTGGATGCTGACGCTACATTAACTGCGTATGCAGAAGAGCAGGGTTGGCCTAGAATTAGCCTAAGATGATTTTTTTATAATTATCGGTTGAGTAAAACTTGTAAAATAAATTTACTACCTACATAAGCGAGTAACAATAAAGTAAACCCCGCTAAAGTCCAGCGGATGGCCTTTACCCCCCGCCATCCGTATTGGTGTCTACCAAAAAGCAATCCTGCATAAATAAACCAGCTAGCAATTGAAAATATAGTTTTGTGATTAAACTGTAATGGTTTAGAAAAAATCTGCTCAGAGAATAAAATTCCACTAATTTCAGTAATCGTGAGAAGAATAAATCCTAATCCAATCACTTTGAATAATAGGGACTCCATTACCATTAAAGGTGGAAAACTTGGGAGCTTGATGAAGGTTGGTTTGTTGTGCAGGCTACGTTCTGCAATGGTCATAAGCAGGGCGTGCAGGGCAGCAAATGTGAATAAGCTGTAAGCTAACAGTGCGATTGCAATGTGTAATAAAAACAAAGTAGATTCATTCACAGGTAAGTAATGGTCACTTACAACAAATGCGGGTAAAAGTGCAAAAACTGCAGCAGGGGGTAAAACAAATGCCTGCAAGCTAGTGAGTTGGTGTTTTAAGTCTGCAATCCAGTAAATGAGCACGGTAAGCCAAAAGATAGCAGACAGCGCATTAAAAAAGCCTAGATTAAAACCATCTTTTAAAACACCTTGATACAGCAACCAGCCATGAAGAACTAATCCAAGCACAATCATTGCTGAATGTAATTTTAGTGCGCTTGGGTTTGTCATAGATTTAGCATTGCGCCAGAAATCTGTAGCAACTGCTAGGTAAATAAACATCACAACGATATATGGAATAAGTGCTTGCATGCCGTAATTATGGCGTAAAAACACGATGAATATAATAGCTTGATGTAAAATTGCTTAAATCATTTTTTTGTAAGAGCACAACATGCTAGAAAATCTAACGGGACGCCTGCAGGGTGTTATTAAAAACCTACGTGGTCAGGCAAGGTTAACAGAAGAAAACATTGCTGATGCTATGCGCGAAGTGCGAATGGCACTGCTTGAGGCAGATGTTGCGTTGCCTGTAGTTAAAGACTTTATTGCACAAGTTAAACAACGAGCTCAAGGGCAAGAGGTTTTGCAGAGTTTAACGCCTGGTCAAGCTGTAATACAGGTGGTGCATGATGAATTAACTGCATTAATGGGCAAGGCGAATGTTGGTTTGAATCTGGCCGCAGTTCCGCCAGCCATTATTTTAATGGCTGGTTTACAAGGGTCGGGTAAAACTACTACTTCAGCCAAACTTGCAAAGTTGCTTAAAGAGCAAAAAAAGAAAGTATTATTGGCAAGTGCGGATGTTTATCGTCCTGCTGCAATAGCGCAATTAAAAACACTAGCCAAGCAACTAGAAGTAGAGTGTTTTGATAGTAATGCGGATCAAAAGCCAGCAGACATTGCCAGTGCGACATTAGATTTTGCTAAACGCGGTTATTACGATGTGGTCATTTTTGATACTGCAGGTCGTTTAGGTATTGATGAAGCTATGATGGCCGAAATTAAAGCACTGCATACTCAGCTTAATCCGATTGAAACGTTGTTTGTTGTTGATGCGATGCAAGGTCAAGATGCTGTCAATACAGCAAAAGCATTTGGCGACACGTTGCCGCTGACGGGGATTATTCTCACTAAGCTTGATGGCGATGCACGCGGCGGTGCAGCGTTGTCTGTGCGACATATTACGGGTAAGCCGATTAAGTTTATTGGTGTTAGTGAAAAAGTTGATGGTTTAGAGCCGTTCCATCCAGAACGCATGGCTTCACGTGTGTTGGGTATGGGTGATGTGCTCAGCCTGATTGAGCAAGCGCATAAAAATGTTGATATGGCCGAAGCGCAAAAGCTTGCTGATAAAGTTAAATCGGGTAAGAACTTTGACTTGGATGATTTTAAAGCGCAAATGTCGCAAATGCGCAAAATGGGTGGCATGGGAGCCTTGATGGACAAAATGCCGAGTCAAATGGCAGGCATGGCTGCAAAAATGAATCCAGATGATGCTGATAAAGCTGTTAGACGTATTGAAGGTATTATTAATAGCATGACACCGCTTGAGCGCCGCAAGCCTGAGCTTATTAAAGCCACACGCAAAAAACGTATTGCAGATGGTAGTGGTGTGCAAGTGCAGGAAGTTAATCGCCTATTAAAGCAGTTTGAAGAAACACAAAAGATGATGAAAATGTTTGCTAAAGGCGGTATGGCGAAAATGATGCGAAGCATGGGTAGTTTAATGGGTGGAAAACTACCAGGCATGCGCTAAACGAGGGTTCGTGATTTCTGTGATTTCAGAATCAACATTAGCGATTCTTTAAACTGAAAATTAAAAATGGGAATGATGAAAAAAATAGCGAGTATTTTATTTATTTGCTAATTTTCGATTGACCAGTTCGATTGTTTCTAGCATAATTGCGGCCTTTCGTAAGTAACGCAATTTACTTAATGAATGGGGTGTTAGCTCAGCTGGTAGAGCAGCGGACTTTTAATCCGTTTGTCGTGGGTTCGAT
>CAYQZK010000097.1:0-7044 GCA_964422015.1 uncultured Methylotenera sp. | reverse complement strand
AAAGAGTACATTACCGACAGAACACGTGGCATTTTAACGGGTATGCCGAGATTGGTGCAGGTAGGGATGCGTTATGATTTTTAGATTAAAGACTATAAATATTTTCTAATATAAATGCCTATATAACATGTGGTTAGCAAGTTGTTTTTAATTTGATTCTTTAAGAAAATAGCGTAAACTATCGCATATTGTTTTGGGTATAAGCCCAAAAAAAATCAATAGGATTATGCTTTGTTAAAACAATTCGATCATTCTGCAATTAATCCCATGCTCAAATTTATTTGGGCATGGGATTTTGTTTGTGCAAACTAGCTTGGCCAACTTAACTGATATTCCGTATGTATAGCATTGATACCCTGACAGGTTTGCTCGACCGATTTGGTTGTTTGCAAACTGCGGTTTTGCTTACTAATGACGCTATGTCTAGTAAGCGACCATTTGCGGTGATATGGGTTGATCTTGATCGCTTCAGGCAGGTGAATGAGTCTTTTGGTCACTTAGGTGGCGATGATCTCATCAAAGAGTTAGCGCTAAGGTTTCGTAATCGCGTTAGCGGTCGTGCGGAAATTTCCAGAATGGGTGGTGATGAGTTTGTTTTTCTCGTTCCCAGGTGCGAGCAAAATCAAGCGCAACAGCTAGCAAGTGAATTGGCGAGAACGCTTGAAGAGCCTTTAACTGTTGGCAGTTTAACTTTGCGGCCTACTGCTAGTATTGGCATCGCTATTTTTGAGCCTGGTGAAGACTCTCTGACATTGCTTGAGCGTGCAGACCGAGCGATGCTTGCTGCAAAAAGTAAAGGTGGTAATAGCACTGTTTGCTCAGGTGAAGAACCTATACCTGGTCGACTAGGTATTACATTAGCAAGAGAAGAGCTGGAAATTGAAAGTACATTGCATGCGGCTTTAGAAGTAGGTGGGTTGTGTTTACATTACCAGCCGATTATTCATGCTGATGGGCATATTGAGGCGGTTGAAGCATTGATGCGCTGTGCTGTTGATGGGATAAATCTTTCGCCTGGTAAATTAATTCCTGTAGCTGAAAAAACGGGACTCATTGTTCGGCTAGGTGAATGGTGCTTGCTGCAGGGTGCAATTCAAGCGCGTATTTTGCAAGATGCAGGTTTTGAAACAAAAGTGGCGATTAATGTTTCACGCGCTCAGTTGGTTTCACCTAAATTCACTCAAGCCTTGCATGCCGCATTAATTTGTTCGAATGTGAAGCCAGCTTTGGTAGAATTGGAGTTAACAGAATCTCTTTTTATGGATATTTCTGATACAGTGCAAAAAAACCTTAAAAATGCGCTTGCAGCTGGAGTAAGTTTGGCGATTGATGATTTTGGTACAGGGTATTCTTGCTTAGCTAATTTGAAAGATATTCCAGCAAGAAAGTTGAAGTTAGATCGTGCTTTTGTAACAGTATTGCCTGAAGATTTGCGTGCTTTGGCCGTTGTTAAGGCAATGACGCAGTTAGGTCATGAGTTGGGAATGACCGTTGTGGCAGAAGGTTGTGAAAAGCAAGAAGAAATTGATGCGTTATTAGGTGTAGGCGTAAATGCGATTCAAGGTTTTTTCTACGCTAAACCAATGCCTGGAGATGCACTTCTCACATGGCTGCAAGCAAGGAGCACAGTATGAATGATGCATTTCAAGTTGGCGAGCCAACGGCAGTTGATAATCTATTTGAACAAAGTATTTTGGACGTTGGCATTCCACCATGTCCGGTTATTCTTGATCGATTTATGGCTGAGGCAAGTAAAGATGAGCCGCATTTCACTCGTTTAGCTAATATTATTTCTACGGATGTAGCTATTGCAGCAAGTTTGATTAAAACGGCAAATTCACCCTATTTTGGCGTGCGTCAGCGGGTGCGATCGGTAAATGAGGCTTTGGCGATACTTGGTTTGGCTGCGTCAAGTCGTGCTGTGGCAGGTATTGTGCTACGCAATGCTTTTCCAAATATTCCAAATTTAGAGCGCTTTTGGGATGCATCTGCACGCACCGCTAGAATCTCTGGTTGGTTGACTCAGCATTTAAGTATCCGTGGTTTACGCGCGGATGATGTTTATACCTATGCTTTATTTCGCGATTGCGGAATACCAGTGTTGATGGGGCGATTCCCAACTTACCATCAAGTGTTGGCAGAGGCTAATGCTGAAGTGGAGCTTAATTTTACTGAAGTCGAAGAACAGACGTTACCAACAAACCATGCAATGGTCGGATGTATTCTGGCGCAAAGCTGGTGGTTGCCAGAGGAAATATGTCTTGGTATTCGTAGTCATCATGATTTAACAGCGATTGAGTCGATTAATTTACAATCTGCTGATTTAGAATTGCCGATGATGAGCCGCAGAATGATAGCTATTTGTCAGCTTGCAGAGCATATTGTGCAAAGACAGTTAGGTTTAAGTTTTACTCAAGAGTGGCCTAAGCTAGGTTCAGCTTGCCTACAGGTTTTAGAAATTACGGATGAGCAACTTGAAACACTTTATGTTGACGCGGTGGATGTTGTAAACGCTGACGAGTAATTTTTGCTAGTAAGGCGGAATATGCCACTCGCCCAGTTGTTCACCTAGCAAGTTTAAGTGGCAATTTAGCCTGTCGGTCCCTCTCGCACTGACGCTAAACTCATAAGTACGTAGAAATTGAACGTGACCTCGACGATTGCGTGCCAACCATAACCTGCTACAGGCAACTGTTTCATCAAGTAGTTGTAAATTAAAGCGGGCAGCCAATTCTCTACCTAATAAAATCGCTCGTTCACGTTTAGCTAGGCTATCTAGCCAAAACCAAGCTAGTCCTAATAATACTGCTAATAATATAAGTTCCATCATCAGTTAAGTGCTGGGAGCATCCTCTTCTTTAGGCTCATCTTCATGAAGTGATAGGCTATCCAGTTTTGAAGTGTCTTCTTTAACGCCTGAATTTTTTCCGTGTAATTTAAAGCGTAGGCGTAATTCATTAATAGAGTCAGCATTTCTTAAAGCATCTTCTTGTGAAATGCGACCATCTTCGGCTAGTCTGAATAACGCTTGATCAAAAGTTTGCATGCCCATTTCAACAGATTTAGCCATTACTTCTTTCACCATGTTGGTTTCACCTTTAAGAATCAGGTCTGCAATCAATGGGGAGTTCAGCAAAATCTCAATAGCAGCACAACGACCACCACTAGTTTTAGATATTAAGCGTTGTGATACAAAGGCACGTAAATTGAGAGATAGGTCCATGTGCAATTGCGCGTGACGTTCTTCAGGGAAGAAGTTAATAATGCGGTCTAGTGCCTGATTTGAGCTGTTAGCATGTAAAGTTGCCATGCAAAGATGGCCTGTTTCAGCAAACGCTAAAGCAAACTCCATAGTTTCTCTGTCACGAATTTCCCCAATCAAAATCACATCAGGCGCTTGGCGTAAGGTATTTTTAAGTGCGTTAAACCAGCCGTTGGTGTCACGGCCAACTTCGCGGTGCGTAATTAAGCAGTTTTTGCTGGGGTGAACGTATTCAACAGGATCTTCAACAGTAATAATATGTCCGTAGCTGTGCTCATTCCGGTAATCAATAAGTGCTGCCAAGGTTGTTGATTTTCCTGAGCCTGTCCCGCCAACCAAAATTACCAAGCCACGCTTAGTCATCATCACATCTTTAAGCACCTCGGGTAAGCCAAGGTCGTCAAAATTGGGGATTTTAGTCGTAATGGTACGTAAGACCATACCTACTTTTTCTTGTTGCATGAATACGTTGACACGAAAGCGGCCTATGTCTTTAGGCCATATAGCAAAGTTACATTCTTTTTCAACCGTAAACTCTGCGCGTTGCTTTTCGTTCATTAGTGCATCAGCAAAAGCTTTGGTATATTCCCCAGTTAGTTTTTGCTGTGCTACAGGGGTCATTTTTCCGTCAATTTTCATCGCTGGTGGAAAGTCTGCAGAAATAAATAAATCTGATGCTTTTTTATCCAGCATGCCACGTAAAAGACTGTGCATATAGCTTAGTGCTTGTTCGTTTGTCATTTAAACTTCACCCCATTAATTGCTGACGGTTTTGCTATTGTAAATGTTCGTTATTAGAATAAAAAATATTATGAATTGTAAGCTATACAGCTAGATTATCAGCTATAGTTTTAGCTACTTATAATTTTATTTTTAGTTGAAAAATATGCGTGAAAAAGCCGCCATTAATGCCTATTTAAAACTTTTGGAATCCAAAGGTGCAAGTGCGGCTGTACTTTATAAGCGGTCTGCATTTTTAGATAAGCTTAGCTTAGGGCTTGCTGATAAAGTTTTAGATAGTAATCAGTATCGTGATGTCATTGAGACTGTAATGGCTAAGGCTTCTACTGAAGATTGGCACGAACATTTAACAGCAGCACGTGAGTTCTATCCGTTTTGGTTGGAAAATATTAAAGCAATTGCTGCGCACAACATTAGCCCAGGTTTTGAAGTTAAAGCGACACCTTGGACGCCAATGCAGACGACTCTTAAAGAGCTTTGGGATAGCTTAGAATCGGCTAAGTTTGAAGCTTCAGAGAATTGGCCTTTAAAAGCGTATGCCAAGGCACTCCGTGATGAAGGTGCGGAGCAATCCTTGGTAGATACACGTATCAAGCTTGCTAAGATTATTATTTTACGTCTTAGAGATGCACCAGAAAAAAACAATAAGTCTTACCGTACAGCGGTAGATTTGACATTGCCACTATTTAACATCAAAAATAATCGTGGTTTGTTTTTAGTTGTGGTGAGAGAGTTTTATTATTTCTGGACAGGTAGTCCTGATGCTGCAAGTAGAGTATTGCAAGAAGATGCCGTGGATTTATTGCATAACTTTTTAATAGATAATCCTAGTTTACGTTAGTTAGATAAACCATTATTTTTTTTGCACCAACTTGGTGCAACGCACTTTAATGTGCACGTTATTTGTGCGTTTTATTAATAATCTAAAATTAATTTCCAATATAAAACATAAAGTTATATTTTGGCTTACTATTTGCTTAATGTTTTCGAGTTAAATTTATAGGGTTTTAGAAGATGGATACGTTAATTTCAGCAAATGATGTTTTGTTTGTTCTTCTCGGTGCCATTATGGTGCTGGCAATGCATGCTGGTTTTGCATTTCTAGAAGTAGGTACGGTTCGTAAAAAAAATCAGGTCAATGCTTTAGTTAAAATTATGGTCGATTTTTCAGTATCGACAATCGCCTATTTTTTTATTGGCTATAGCATTGCTTATGGTGTTAATTTCTTTAGTGGTGCTGATGTTTTAGCTGCGCAAAGTGGCTTTGGTTTAGTCAAATTCTTTTTCCTATTAACTTTTGCTGCAGCTATTCCAGCGATTGTTTCTGGCGGTATTGCAGAACGTGCTAAGTTTAATCCCCAGTTGGCGGCAACTTTCTTGTTGGTAGGTTTTGTATATCCGTTTTTTGAGGGTATTGCTTGGAATAACCATCATGGCTTTCAAGATTGGCTTAATGTTACTTTTGGCGCTAAGTTTCACGATTTTGCTGGCTCTGTAGTTGTGCATGCCATGGGCGGATGGATTGCGTTGGGTGCAGTGTTGTTACTAGGAGCGAGAAGAGGGCGCTATAGTAAAGAAGGTCGTTTAAATGCGCATCCACCCTCAAATATTCCCTTTTTAGCTTTGGGTGCGTGGATACTCACCGTAGGTTGGTTTGGTTTTAATGTGATGTCAGCACAAGCGATACAAGGCATTTCTGGCTTGGTGGCAGTTAACTCTTTAATGGCTTTAGTAGGAGGGACATTGGCTGCATTGGTTATGGGGAAAAATGACCCTGGCTTTGTGCATAATGGCCCATTAGCAGGTTTAGTAGCCGTCTGTGCGGGCTCCGATGTTATGCATCCTTTGGGTGCTTTAGCAACGGGTATTGTTGCAGGTCTGCTATTTGTTTGGGCATTTACATTAACGCAGAATCGCTTAAAAATTGATGATGTATTAGGTGTGTGGCCTTTGCATGGATTATGTGGTGCTTGGGGTGGTATTGCTGCAGGTATCTTTGGCGCAAAAGCATTAGGCGGCATAGGTGGTGTGAGTCTAATAGCGCAACTACTTGGTACTGGATTAGGTGTGGTGATTGCTTTGTCCGGTGGGCTAATTGTTTACGGTGTTTTAAGTAAAACTGTTGGAATCCGAATGGGTGCTGAAGAAGAGTTTGATGGGGCTGATTTAAGCATTCATAAAATTGTTTCTACTGCAGATGATTGATGTTGGTTGGGAAGAGGTTCTGTTTGTCTTGCTACATGACTCTCAGAGACTTTCTTTTAGCCATGCCAGCGCACCTAATCCGGCAGTTCTGCCGCTTGCAAAGCATGCAGTGAGGAGGTAACCGCCTGTGGGCGCCTCCCAGTCCAACATTTCGCCAGCGCAGAATGTTCCAGGTTGTTTATTGATCATTAACTGATCGTTAAGCGATTCAAATGTTACGCCGCCAGCGCTACTGATGGCTTCATCTAAAGGGCGAGTGGCAACCAAGCGTAGCGGTAGAGCTTTGATTTTTCTGCCGAGGGTGGTGGGGTCTGAATATTCTTGTGCTGTAAGAAGTTCACGTAGTAAACCTGCCTTTACCCCTTTAATGCCCAATCTACTTTGCAGGTGGCTAGATATAGAGCGTGAGCCCCGCGGATGGCTAATTTCATTGATGACCTGTTGCTCGTTTTTGGTAGGTATCAGGTCTAGCCATATGATAGCTTCACCATCCGCCATAATTTTTTCGCGTAGTCCAGCAGACATAGCGTAGATTAAACTACCTTCAACACCTGTTTTTGTGATTAAAAATTCGCCTTGTTTGCTATATTCTGTACCGGCTAAATCTTTATATGCCAGTGCTATGTTTTTTAATGGCTGTCCAGAAAAACGCTCATTGAAATAGTCGCTCCAGTTGACATCAAAACCACAATTCGCAGGCTTAAGAGTGGCCACTGTAATGCCGCGTTGTTCCAGTACTGGCACCCATTCACCATCTGAGCCTAATTTTGCCCAACTGCCGCCACCAAGCGCTAGTATCACAGCGTCAGCTTTCAGGCGTATTTCACCCTCAGGTG
>CAYQZK010000096.1:0-7069 GCA_964422015.1 uncultured Methylotenera sp. | reverse complement strand
CCGCGCTTAGTCATTTCTCGAGCAGCCAATGTTGCATCCATATTAGGCGAGATGTTCCAATAAAATGGCGCTGTTAGCTCAAAACCAGTTTTTGTGGTGTTGCCCCATGTTGGCGCTAGTAGGCCACTTTTCCGCTGATTGTTGAAAGAGAAACTCATCCATGGTGTGTAGATAAACGGAACACCTTTAAATTCAATGTGAGCGTTATTTGCAACACCTGATTTTGCAGCGTCGTTCAATTTAATTTCTTTCGCTTTAATATACCAGTCATCTACGCCGGGAGCGCAAGTGGTATAGCGCGCATCTTTAAGGCGTTTTTTATTTGGGCCTTCAAAAAAGATTGTTTTGGCATCACCACGTGAGCGTGGAAGTGAACTTAACGCTTCTGAGCTAGGAATCAATAAAGGATTTTCGTTTTCATTTACTGTAGATTTGTCTGATGGGTTAACGCTAATCGAAGCGTCGCGCATTTGGCCTAAGCTTTCAGATAGCTGCATGCGTAATTCTGGTCCGGTTAGAGCAGCTTCGCCTAGTTCAATACGCGCATTTCCAAGTACATGGAGCTCATCGTTTTGGATGTCATAATCGATTTGATCGCCCACTATATTCTGACCATCACGGGTAATAGATGCGTTGCCTAGTGCGCGCATTTTTCTGTCAAGATGTAGTTCTAGTTTGTCGCCTTCAATAATGATGCCGCCTTCATTTTCAGTGTTTCTCTCAGGTACGGCTTCGCTTTGCGCTTGAGAGCGTAGACTAAACATGAGTAAAAGCGCAGTAACGCCAGTCAATAGGCGGCTTTTTAGCATGAAGGTACCAGAGGTTGAGTGGTTGAAATTGAAGGCACGAGTATATAGGCAGACGGTTTTAATTTATCAGTGATAAAATCGCACAAATTGTGTTTTTTGGCAATCAATAAATCTTAATAGACCTTGTCTGCATCGCATTTTATGGGGCGTTCAAGGTTAGTGTATTTTATCAAAAAATGGATAAAGCGTCGTGGATATTAGACAGCAGCAACTGGAAACATGGTTACTCACCGTATTTAAGCAACATGAATTTAAATTAACAACAGCTTCTGCAGATGCGAGTTTTAGGCGATATTTCCGCGTGCATCTTGCAAGACCATATTTAGGGTATGCAACTTTAATTGCTATGGACGCGCCGCCGCCACAAGAAAACTGTGCGCCATTTGTAAAAATTGCCCAATTATTTTTAGACGCGGGATTGAATGTTCCGAAGATTATTGAGCAAGATTTAGCCCAAGGTTTTTTATTATTAAGTGATTTGGGCGATGATACTTATCTGTCGCAATTGAACACACAAAATGCACCCAAACTTTATCGGGACGCGACCGATGCCTTAATTCAACTTCAATTAGCGAGCAAGCCTGATGTATTGCCAAGTTATGATGAGGCGTTGCTGACTCGGGAGATGCAGTTATTTCCAGATTGGTACGTAGCAAAACATTTAAAAATAGAGTTGAGTAATGAGCAGCAAGCTATTATGAATAATACTTTTTCAGTGCTGAATAAAAATATTCTAGCTCAAGGTCAAGTGTATGTGCATCGCGACTACCACTCGCGTAACTTAATGATTACTCAAGAGAAAAATCCTGGTGTTTTAGATTTTCAGGATGCCGTCTATGGTGCGATTACGTATGACTTGGTGTCTTTGTTAAAGGATGCTTATATCAGCTGGGAAGAAGCTGAGATTATTGATTGGGCGGTGCGTTACTGGCAACCGGCTAAAAAAGCAGGATTGCCTGTGCCAGATGATTTCTCAGAGTTCTATCGTGACTTTGAGTGGATGGGTGCGCAGCGACATATTAAGGTGCTGGGCATATTTGCGAGACTTTCTCACCGCGATGGTAAAGATGGGTATATTAAAGACATGCCTCTGGTGATGGACTATTTGCGAAAAGTTTGTGAGCGCTATATTGAATTAAGACCGTTATTAAAGCTGCTTAATCAATTGGGAAATTCTCAACCACAAGTGGGATACACTTTTTAGTGAAAGCGATGATATTAGCGGCAGGTCGTGGCGAGCGTATGCGTCCGCTTACTGACCATGTGCCTAAGCCTTTATTGCAGGTGGGTGGTAAGCCTTTAATTGTCTGGCATATAGAGCGATTAGCCTCCGCTGGTTTTAAAGAGATTGTGATCAACCATGCGCATTTGGGTGAACAGATTGAGCAGGCTTTGGGTAATGGAAATCAATGGGCTGTATCAATTCAATATAGTCCTGAGGGAATAGCATTGGAAACAGCAGGAGGCATTGCTAATGCCCTGCATTTGCTGGGGGATGCACCATTTTTAGTGGTGAATGGTGATGTGTTTGCCGAGATTGATTTTAGCCGACTAAAATTACAAGCACCTTCTTTAGCGCATCTGGTGATGGTGAATAATCCACCACAGCATGCGCAGGGTGACTTTGCTCTCAATCATGGTAAGTTGAACTCAGAGGGTGAAAATAAACTGACTTTTTCCGGCGTTGGAATTTATGAACCAAATTTGTTTGCGGATATCGAAAAGGGGCAGCCAGCTAAGTTAGCCCCAATCTTGCGTGCCGCTATGTTAGAGCAACAAGTATCCGGTGAGCATTATCAGGGTATTTGGCATGATATTGGTACTCCAGAGCGTTTAAGTGCTCTAAATCAAGAGTTGCTTGAAAAAGAGAGGCATTAAAGAGATGGCGATGTTAGATACACAGGATTTTAAAGATCGTCGTCAACAGTTAATGCAAACAATGGGCGCAGGTATTGCGATTATTCCAACTGCCCCAGAGTCCATTCGCAATCGTGATAGCCATTATCCTTATCGTTTCGATAGTTACTTTTATTACCTGACAGGATTTAAAGAACCAGAATCTGTATTGGTTTTGATTGCTGGCGCTACACCTAAAACCATTTTGTTTTGTCGTGACAAAGACATGGAGCGAGAGATTTGGGATGGTTTTCGTTATGGCGCAGATGCGGCGTGTGAAGCCTTCGGTTTTGATGAGGCTTATTCAATTAACGAGTTAGATGCCGTGATGCTGAAGTTGTTGGCAAATCAGCCTAAATTGTTTTTTAGTTTGGGAGAAAATGCTACTTGGGATGCGCGAGTAACGACTTGGTTAAATAGTTTGCGAGCTCAGGCTAGAAATGGAGTGAGTGTTCCCGATGATGTTGTTGATGTGCGCAAGCTTGCTGATGAAATGCGCCTTTTCAAATCACCTGTTGAACAGATGATGATGCGACGTTCTGCAAATATTGCCGCAATTGCACATAATCGCGCGATGAAATTTGTAAAGCCGAATATGATGGAGTTTGAAGTTGAGGCTGAATTTTTGCATGAGTTTTATCGTAAAGGTGCGCAATCACCTGCATATACGAGCATCGTCGCAGGCGGTGCCAATGCGTGTACTTTGCATTACAACGCGAATAATGGACTGTTAAGAAATGGTGATTTACTGTTGATTGATGCGGGTTGTGAACTTGATGGTTACGCGTCGGATATTACAAGGACTTTTCCGGTTAATGGAAAGTTTAGTGCAGCGCAAAAAGACGTTTATGAGCTGGTGCTGGCTGCACAATTTGCTGCAATATCAAAAGTGAATCCACAAAATCATTGGAATATGCCACATGAAGCTGCATTGGATGTGCTAGTTCAGGGCTTTATTGATTTTGGCTGGTGCAAAGGTAGCAAAGAGGCTGTTTTAGAAAGCGGTGCTTACCGCCAGTTCTATATGCATCGTACTGGACACTGGCTAGGCTTGGATGTGCATGATGCTGGTGAATACAAGAGTAAACAGGGCGACTGGCGTCAGCTTGAAGTGGGTATGGCGTTAACTGTAGAGCCTGGTTGTTATATCCGACCCGCGGACAATGTGTCGGAATATTTTTGGAATATCGGGATTCGTATCGAAGATGATGTATTAGTAACGCCGCAAGGATGCGAAGTGATTACCGCAGATGCGGTTAAGACTGTTGCTGATATTGAAGATTTAATGAAAGTGGATTAGATGGAAAATGCCTTAACACAATCAGTCGTAATTGTTGGTGGCGGCCCCGTCGGCGCCGTACTGGCATTATTGCTGGCTAAAAAAGGTGTTGTCAGTACAGTGTTAGAGGCAAGAAAGCAAGGCGATTCGTATAGTGAGAGTCGCGCTTTAGCCTTATCTTATGGTACGAAAAAGATTCTAGAAAAGTTGGGGGTTTGGCAACAGCTTTCTATGCATGCTACGGCGATTGATACTATTCATGTGTCACAAAAAGGCAGTGTCGGACGTAGTGTATTACATGCACATGACTATCAGCAAGAGTCGCTAGGTTATGTTTTATCTTACGGAGCTCTCAGTAAGGCTTTGGACGTTGCCCTTTCAACACAATCAGCTGTTAATTTTATTTTTGAGGCTAGTGCGCAGGCAATAACGCATACCTCGACGCATGCTAGCGTGACTTATCTACATCAAGGTCTACCTCATGTTCTGAATAGCACTTTAGTGGTTTTGGCTGATGGTGGGCGTAGCCTGGGTGCAGTAGCAGGGCTAGTCCGCGATACAAAAGAATATGGTCACGATGCGCTAATTACCAAAGTAAGCGCTGAGCTGCCTCATAACAATATTGCGTACGAACGTTTTACTCATAATGGACCAATGGCACTTTTGCCTAATGGAGAGCGCGATTTTTCTTTGGTGTGGACTGGAAGGAAGGATTTGATAGCACCATTGTTGACTATTAGCGATGAGGATTTCCTTGCGCAGTTTCATGCACAGTTTGGTGACAGAGTAGGACGTTTTTTAAGCGTAGAAAAACGCATGACATTTCCATTGAAATTATCACAACTAAAAGCCTGCGATACGGCACATTTGGTCGTGATTGGTAATGCGGCGCAAACCATGCACCCAGTGGCAGGGCAGGGTTTTAATGTTGGTTTGCGCGATGCGGAAGTGTTGGCTAGACATATTGCGGCATCGTCAACCTCTGATTTAGGTAGTAATCAAATGCTTGCATCCTATTACTCAAGTCGTAAAGCTGATACCAAAAATGGATTAATGTTCACGGACTTTCTTGTTAAGTTTTTTTCTAATGACATTTTAGGTATACCTGCATTAAGGAGTACTGGCTTGGGTTTGTTTGATTTGGTAAAGCCAGTGAAGAAACATTTAGTGAGCAAAATGAGTTTTGGTAAATGAAAAAATTCGATACAGATGTCACTATAGTTGGTGCTGGGCTTGTTGGCATGTCTGCCGCAATTGCTTTGACAAAACTAGGGTACTCAGTGGCACTGGTAGATGGTCAAGATCCTGTTCAGACTGGTTTTGATGTTCAAGCATGGGATCAACGTATTTATGCAATCAGTCCAAGGAATGCTGAGTGGTTGGCGAGCCTGGGTGTGTGGCAATTATTGGATACGGCACGCATAGGTGAAATAGAGGCGATGGATATTTGGGAAAATCCAGAGCGAGCCTCTTTGCAACTACTTGCGAGTGATGTGAATGCAGATTATCTCGGTTTTGTTTTAGAGGAAAGTACTTTAAAGCGGGCGCTAGGTAAGTGTGTAGAGGATTTGGGTGTAAAGACATTATTTGGAGTTTCTTGTGCGGCTCTAAAAGTGGATGCGCGACAATCTTTATTGCACTTGGAAAATGGTGACGTTATTGAAAGTCAATTGTTATTAGCCGCCGATGGTGCTAATTCGTGGGTACGTCAGCAGCTTGGTATTGCTGTGCAGAAAAAGCCTTATTATCAAACTGCAGTGGTGGCGAACTTTGAAGTTGAAAAACCTCATGCCAATATTGCAAGGCAGTGGTTTTTGCCAGATACGACAGGAGCGAGCAGTATTTTGGCTTGGTTGCCCTTGCCAGATAATAAAATTTCGATTGTATGGTCAGTATCAACGCAATGTGCCAATGATTTATTGAAACTGACTTCTGAAGAATTTACTCAACGTGTTATGGCGGCAGGCGCTAATCTGCTTGGGAATTTTAAGTTGATGAATAAACCAGCAGCCTTTCCACTGATATTAAAAACCCCGAGTGTGTTGACGCAAGATTGTGTGGTGCTAGTGGGGGATGCTGCGCATAGAATTCATCCGATGGCGGGGCAAGGCGTAAACTTGGGTTTTAGGGATGTGATAGATTTATTGTCAATATTAAGTGTAAAAAACTCATATCAACCTTTGCACGATGCCAGCTTGCTTAAACGTTATACTAGGATGAGAAAAGCGGATGTGTTGAATATGCTTATGCTGACAGATGGGTTGTACTATTTGTTTGAAAGTGACTATGCTTTGGTTAAAAAAATAAGGCGCTGGGGATTTTCAATGTCTCAGAGCTCAATAGTAAAAAAAACCTTGGTAGAAAATGCAATAGCACTTTAGAGTGTAGTCAATGAATCATAAATAAGGAAATTGATATGGCGTTTAAAGCAGATACATTAAGAAAAATAATTGGTTTTAGCTTGTTAAGTGCATTTGCATTAACCGCTGTTGCAGATGAATCAAGTTTGAAAAAAGCCATAGAAGCGGCATATCCAAAATTTAAGGTGGAAAGTGTTACTAAAACACCCTTTTCGGGTTTGTATGAAGTTTATATGGCAGGGCAAATTATTTATACCGATGAAAAAATGAGTTTCTTGATTGCCGAGGGTCGGCTGGTTGACCCTAAAACAAAAAAAGATATTACTGGGGAGCGTTTGGAAGAACTTAATAAAATCGACTTTTCAAGCTTGCCATTAGAGCAGGCGATAAAAGTGGTTAAAGGAAATGGTAGCCGTAAACTGGTTGTTTTCTCTGACGTCGATTGTCCGTATTGCAAGCGGTTAGAGCGAAATGAGCTTGCAAATATCACGGATGTGACTATCTATACATTTCTCTATCCTATTGAACAACTTCATCCTGATGCAGCCAACAAATCCAAATCAATTTGGTGTGCTTCAAACCGCGTTAAAGCATGGCAGGATTGGATTTTTAATGATCAGCTACCCAATAAAGCTGTAGGTAACTGCGATGTCCCACTGGAGCAGGTTGGGGGTTTGGCAGCAAGGCATAGTGTAACGAGTACTCCAACTTTATTTTTTGTTAAT
>CAYQZK010000095.1:0-7132 GCA_964422015.1 uncultured Methylotenera sp. | reverse complement strand
TGATACCACCTGGATAACCTGAGTGGCTATGGTAAAGCTTACCGTCAGCCTTGTTACCTGTGACTTTTAGTTTGTCGGAGTTAATCACGACAATATAATCACCTGTATCAACGTGAGGTGTGTAAATAGTTTTATGTTTACCGCGTAGACGGTGTGCAACTGCGCTAGCTAAACGGCCTAACACTAGGTCTGTGGCATCAACCACAAACCAGTCGCGTTTCACTTCATGTGATTTTGCTGAAAAGGTTTTCATCGTGTTACCAATACTTATGAGCTAAAAAAATTAAGAGGCGGATTTTATGCTGAATAAGGTGAGCTTGTCAAACATTATGTAACGCTTTATTGAATAAGCACCTAAATTCAAATGTTAGATCAAAACCATCACCTATGATTTAAAGCCAAGTAATAACGTCTTGATGCAACAGCAAGGTTGGCAGTATGCCCTAAAATGATCTGATTCATGCAAAAAAATTAATGTTTTACATTCTAGGCAATTGATTAACGTCATGATTAACCCTTGCTTATGCTAGGATACGGTTAATAAACGCTATTAGCTGTTAAGCAATTAAATAAAACTTGCAATTGCATATCAAGAGTATCTGCTAAATTTAATAAAACAACATGAACATTGCGTTAAAATTATTCGTCTTTTTAGTACTCACCTCATCTACATCAAGCTTTGCACTTGGTCTAGGTGACGTCAATCTCAAATCAAACTTGGGTGAACGACTCAACGCCAAAATCAGTGTTTTCGATACAGAATCAGCTCCTGAATCGAGTTGTTTTACAGTCTCAGATACCAATGAACCTCCAGCATTCAAAAAGGCTGAGGTTACTTTAAGTAAAACTACTGATCACTACACACTCAACATTAATAGTAGCGAAGTTATCACGGAACCTATTATCAATTTACGTGTTGCAGTGCATTGCGAATCTAATATCAATCGCGAATATGTTCTCCTATTAGACCCTGCTTCTATTAATGAAGAAAAACCAACTCCTATTGCACAGGCTGTTGTAATCATTTCAGAAGAAAACCCAACAAAATCAAAATCTAAAGTTCGAACAAAAAAAACACCCACAACGAGTCAAACCGAAATTGAGCCCATTACTGAACAGGTGACTCAGCCGGCTAAAAATAAAAAGCATAAAAAAAATAAAACAGAATCTTCAATCGACAAAAGCCTGATGGAGGCTTATACAGGCAAGCCACAAACTTCCAAACCAAATCAAAACTCGGGCGAGAAAGCTGTTGAAACCAATCACCCCAATCAAAACTCAGCTACCAGTAAGCCCTATTTGACCATCTCTGGTGGCAATAGCTCAAATGCACCTAACAACATTCCAAACTTATCATTACGCCTAGAAACACAAATTGATTTCTCTAGGGCTGATCCTGCGCCCGCAGTCCTCGACCCAGCTGAAGTAATAGACGAAGTCACTGTAATGACAAATCGCTTGGCGCACTTGGAGAAACAAATACTCACCCTGCAGAGCCAGAATAACCGGCTAAAAATTGAAGCGCAGAGAAACAACGAATCACTTAACTGGTCAAAAATACTGCCATCAAAGCAATCCGTTTTCTTGTCACTACTCGTCTTATCAGCTTTAGCAGGCGTGGCGTGGTTGCGCCGCAAGATATTACATAGGCGTTTAAGCTCAGAGCAAGCCCATTGGTTTGATGCCGAGATGATGAAAGAACCATTAGATGATATAGACGAATTGTCATCAAAAAAATCATCATTAGCAAAAGAGCTCGTCGTGGATGCGGCTAAAAATACAAATGGCGACACGTTTGAAGAGGGTAACGCCAATCTATTCGCATACCCCACCGCGTTTACAGTAAACGACAATAACGACAATGAAAGTGTGTTGGACCATGCTGAGGTCTTTATCGCTCACGATAGACCTGCCATGGCAATTCAACTTTTACAAAACCACCTTGTTGATCTACCAGTTGAATCTCCCGAAATATGGTTAAAACTCATCAGTTTGTTAGCGGAAGAAGGTACCGAAGAAGAATATGATAAGGCGGTGACGGCATGCAAACAGTTCTTTAACGTCAAGATTCCAAGTTTCGCCAATGCTACGGACATAGATGAATCCAGCATTGAAGATTACCCACACATTGTTGCCAGACTCCAAGAAGTATGGGGATCAGAATTTGCCGTGGAGTTTTTAAACGACCTTATTTACAACAAGCAATCTCAACCTAGAGAAGGCTTTGGGCGCAAAACCTTTGAAGAACTATTTGCTTTAAAACAAATTGCCATTTCTCTACATGCATCAAACAAATCAAGCTCTAGGCTAAAGCCAAACATTGAAATTGAAGTCCCAGAAAAATCTGCCCATATAGAACCTACCAATAGTATTGCCGACACTCAAATTGGCAAGCACGTTATAGAAGACAAACTAACTGCCGAGTCATTCTTCGATGCTCCCGATGCTGTTGAAGAAGATATTGAAGTATCTTTTTCCGCAGACAACAATACTGAAACAGTCAAGAATACAAATGATTTAGACTTGGAATTAACCACGCTTTTCGCTCCTAAAGAGTTGCCAGAGATTAAGCACAATCCAAAAACTGAAGCTCTAGAATTAGCATTAAACAGTCCTACACTGGACATTAATGCGCCTCTCGAAGCAGAAGAAATTGATTTCTCAAGCTTTCTCGGTGACATCACAATAGAACACAGCACTCAAGCCACACCATCGCCAACTGAGGTCAAAGACTCGCCTGAAACTTTTATTGTTCTAGAGGAAAGCTCTGCAAGCGAATCGCTAGAAACTGCTAATGATGTCACACCTAAAGCGGTTGAGGCTGAAACTAAAAAACAAACCGCGCCTCTAACCATTGAGTGGGAATTGCCAAAACTGGATAAATAACATTTAGTCTAAACACTAATATCCAGTAAAACTAAACCCAGTACTGAACTAACAATCCTATAAAAACCGCAAATCCAAACCAATTGTTACCTAAAAAAGCTTTAAAACACTGAGTTTTTTCACGATTTCTAATCAAAAAGTAATGGTTTGTTGCAATGCCTGCGGCCGCAACCAACCCAACATAGTAAGCAACTCCCATTTTTAGAGTTAGTCCCACAAATGCTAACAAACACAATGTAATGAAATAACAGCTCATTACAGCAATCACATCAAAGCGACCAAAGGTTATAGCTGAAGATTTAATACCAATTTTTAAATCATCATCACGATCAACCATCGCATATTCAGTGTCATAAGCAATCGCCCAAAACACATTAGCAAGCAACAACAGCCAAGCAATGGCTGGCACAGTACCATTAATGGCCGCAAAAGCCATTGGAATACCAAAACCAAATGCCACACCTAAGTAAGCCTGTGGCAGAGATAAAAATCTTTTGGTTAATGGGTAAGTTGCCGCCAAAAATAGGGCAACAACAGATAATTGAACCGTAAGTTTATTAAGAAACAGTACCAAACCGAATGCCGAAAAACTCAGTACTGATGCCAATAGGTAAGCTTCTTTTTTACTAATCTCATTATTAGCTAATGGGCGATACTGCGTGCGCTCAACCAGTCCATCATATTGGTGATCGGCAATATCATTCATCACACAGCCAGCGCTACGCATCAACACTGTGCCTGTCACAAAAACCAGCACAACAATCCAATCGGGTTTTCCATGTCCAGCAATCAGCAATGCACTCAAAGTTGGCCACAATAATAATAAAATACCAATGGGCTTATCTAAGCGCATTAAACGTTCATAAACATCTAGTCTTTGAACAATCTGTTGAATTGATAACATATCTAGCCTAACAACTCCGGTAAAAAAACCTCTGTCACCATCACACTTGCGCCATGTAAACTAAATACTGAACGACGTGCCCATAAATATGCAGGCTTAGCATTGGAGTGCTGAGTTGCATGTCGATATAGGCGATGGTGGGGCGATAATTTTTTATAGCTCAATGCAGTGCGCTGCACCTGAGGATTAGCAAATAAACTAGCACCTAATGGCTTGTTCCCTAAACGACTTAAAGCCAACCAACTGCCACGCAAACTTTTACGCGGAAAAACACTATGCGCAAAAACCACTGCCCGCTTATCACCCATCAATAGCACCTCACGAATAAGTGAAGTGTGATGTAAAGCAATTCCTAAAGGTCTAATCTCATCTAAAAAAGCCGAAGCGTAGCCAAGCAATTTAAGTTTTACTGAAAAATCCGAGTAACGTTGCTTCAATCGTAATGTTAAAGACCCGTTATCTATTAGCCAATGCTGATATGGACCACTCATTATCGGCTTTTGAAGCCATTGAGAGCGCTGCTGCTGATTTAAACGAGTCGTTTTCACTTCAAAAATTATGCCACATAAGTTCGCATGAATGTCACTAGGGCACCTCTAGACTTTAACCAAATCGCCAACACCACTCAACCATCGATTCAAGTGCTTCTCTACAGCCTCTGGATGACTTTTTAACAACCTTTCCGCCATTATTTTAGCCATTTCAAGCAAATCAACATCACGCTCCAGATCTGCAATTTTCAGCATAGGCACGCCGCTTTGTCGGACACCCAAGAACTCACCGGGGCCGCGCAAGTGTAAATCAGCTTGAGCGATGGCAAAACCATCATTATTCTCATAGATGACTTTCAAGCGAGCGCGTGCCATTTCACTGAGCTTATGGTCTGACATCTTATTTTGATAAAGCAAAATACAGGAACTTTTAGCAGCCCCTCTACCCACACGCCCTCGTAACTGATGCAACTGGCTAAGCCCCATACGTTCAGCATGCTCAATCACCATCAAACTAGCATTCGGCACATCTACGCCCACCTCGATTACCGTGGTGGCTACCAACAATTGCAAATCACCTTGAACGAATAAAGCCATCACTGCCTGCTTTTCTGCAGGCTTCATGCGCCCGTGTACCAACCCTATCTTGAGCTCTGGAAACTCCGCCTGCATAAGTGCATAGGTATCATTAGCGGTTTGCAACTGCAAAACCTCAGACTCCTCAATCAGCGGGCAAACCCAATACGCCTGATGCCCTTGCAAGCAAGCCTCTCTCACACGCTGTAAAATTTCGTCTCTACGAGTATCAGAAACTAACTTTGTCACGATAGGCGAGCGTCCAGGTGGCAGCTCATCGATGACTGAAACATCCAAATCAGCGTAATAGCTCATAGATAAAGTTCGCGGAATAGGTGTAGCCGTCATCATCAATTGATGCGGCTCTGGCTGACCTTTTTGCCGCAATGCCAAACGCTGCTGCACGCCAAACCGATGTTGCTCATCAATAATTGCCAAACCTAAATTTTTGAACTGCACCGCATCTTGAAACAACGCATGCGTACCAACAACCAACTGAGCCTCACCGCTAGCAATCGCTTCCAAAGCAATATCACGGTCTTTTTTGGACTGACTTCCCGTGAGCCATGCAATTTTGATATTTAAGGGCGTTAACCAACCCAGCATTTTGCGATAATGCTGTTCAGCTAAAATCTCTGTTGGCGCCATCAACGCCACTTGCCAGCCACCTTCTATACTCTGCAAAGCTGCCATGCATGCCACTATAGTTTTACCACTACCCACATCGCCCTGTAGCAAACGCTGCATGGGATGTGGCTGCATCAAATCAGCTTCAATTTCTATCGCTACTTTTTGCTGCGCTTGTGTTAACGCAAACGGCAGACTTTTAAGTAATGTCGAAACTAATTGTTTGGAGGCTTTTAACTGTGGCGCATCTACACTGCGGCGGCGAGCATAGTGTTTACGCATAGAAAGCTGTTGTGCAAGCAACTCATCAAAAGCTAATCGGCGCCAGTGCGGTGTCTTTTTACTTTCCAGTGCTTGCAAATCCACATCTGGTGATGGTGAATGCAATGCCTGTAAACTAGCTAGAAAACTCGGCATAACACATCCGAACAGTTGATAAGCACTTGCTGGCAATGTCTCAGCCAACGCTTCTGGTGCTAATGTGTTTTGTTTAAATGCAAGTGCAATCGCTTTGCGTAGGTTAGGCTGTGACAAGCCTGCTACGGTGGGATAAACAGGCGTTAATGTTTCCGCCACTGAAGTTTGCTCACCTACTTTTTTACAGGTAGGGTGTACCATCTCATAACCAAAAAAACCATGACGCACTTCACCATACACCCGCAACTTTGTCCCCACTTTAAGTGCAGCAATCTGGCTGGGGTAAAAATGCAAAAAACGCAAGGTGAGCTGGCCACTTGCGTCTTCTAATCTTGCAATTAATGCCTTGCGTGGCTTGTAACTCACCTCCGCATGCACAATCTCGCCTTCTACCTGTGCCGACTCCCCTGTGCGCAAATCACGCACTGCCACAATATGCGTTTCATCAATGTAACGTAATGGTAAATGAAGCAATAATGATTGAAGATTACTGATACCAAGCTTGCTTAAATTGGCTAGCAGGGGCTTGGTAAAAGCTTTGATGTCAGAAAGCGCAGTCACATCGAATTAAATGGGCAATACTAAATTAACTATATTGGCATTAAATCAAAGCACCATTACACCATCGGCCTCAACCAAGGCACCCCGTGGTAACGAAGCTACACCCACAGCCGCACGGGCAGGGTAAGGTTGAGCAAAGTATTCAGCCATAATGGTGTTCACCAAAGAAAAATGCACTAAATCTGTAAGATAAATATTCAGCTTCACCACGTCAGCCAAACTTCCCCCAGCCGCTTCTGTCACTGCCTTTAAATTATCAAATACACGATGAATTTGTGCCTCTATGCTCTCTACCATTTGCATGCTTACAGGGTCTAAACCAATTTGGCCAGATAAATAAACGGTATTACCCACTTTAACCGCTTGTGAGTATGTGCCAATCGCAGCTGGTGCACCGTTAGTTTGAATGATTTCTTTTGAAATTGTTGTCATGTTATAAATCACTGAATATATGAAAAGGGTTGATGAAAAAATTAACTTGTTGTTTTGTTAGTGTTGTTTGCAACATTCACTTTGGCGCGATTAATACGCACCACATCGGGTATTTTACGCAATCCACGCATGAGTTCCGCTAAATGCACACGGTCTCTAACTTGAACGGTAAAGTAAAGATTGGCATAAGCACTACCATCAGCCTCTTCCACACTGACGTTATCAATATTAGAACCCG
>CAYQZK010000094.1:3205-7207 GCA_964422015.1 uncultured Methylotenera sp. | reverse complement strand
CCGCTTGTTTTTGCAACTCACGCCCCATGAGTAGGTTGAATTTCTGATCCGTACCACCCAACTCCACATCCGCATTAAGTGCTACAGAATCATGTCCTTGCAATAAAGGGTATAGAAATTCATGAATTGCAATCGGCTGATTCGACTTGTATCTTTTAGAGAAGTCATCACGCTCCAACATACGTGCAACTGTGTGACTAGCCGCCAGCTTGAGCATTCCAGCCGCACCTAACTCCGTGAGCCACTTCGAGTTAAACACAACCTCTGTTTGCTCCGGCTTGAGAATTTTGAATACTTGCGCAGTATAAGACTTGGCGTTCTCTTGCACCTGCTCAGCAGTCAGCGGTGGACGTGTTACACTTTTTCCAGTTGGATCACCAATCATGCCCGTAAAATCACCTATCAGAAATAGCACATGGTGGCCGAGTTCTTGAAACTGACGTAGCTTATTAATCAGAACAGTGTGACCCAAGTGCAAATCTGGGGCAGTAGGATCAAATCCCGCTTTAATCCTCAGGGGCCTCCCTGTTTTTAGCTTTTCGATTAATTCTGCTTCAATTAAAAGCTCATCCGCACCACGTTTAATTACCGCGAGCTGTTGATTGATATCCATATTCACGTTATTTCTGCCCTTAATTACCACTCAAAATTTTAATCAAAACTTCTCATCAACCTTGTTTTAGTTGAGTTTTCTGTTACCATCCAAAACCGTATGAAATTTTCAAAAAGGTCAGCCCGTGGATGTTAACGAGCTCAAAAATAGCAAATTGATGTCTTCTTTTTTTACTAAAAAGAATTCAACACAAACGAGTATTTTAACGCAAATCACAGATAAAGCCGAAGTTAAGCTTAAGCGCTTATCTGAACGTAATTTTAAAATGCGTTCGATTTTAATCGCATCATGCTTACCTCTTTTTGGGATTTATGCCGCATTCGGTATTGCACCTCAAACCTTGACTGGCAGCGTCTCCACGTCCATTATCACAGAAGAAATTGCAATCCCCATTTCCGAATTGCAAGCAGATCAAACAGCCTTGGGCGATTTTTGGTACCAGGATCACATCCGTCGAGATGACACTTTGTACAGCATCCTATCTCGACTCAACATACGAAATCGGGACGCTATCGATTTTATTCGAAACGATTATGTTGCCAATGAAATTGCCAGCTCACTAAAACCAAATCACTCGATTGAAGCTAGAACCACCAGCAATGGCAACCTCATTTCTCTTGAATATCAATTGAATTCAGACGAGTTTATCTCGGTTCAAATTATTGAAAATGAATACAAAGCTAGTAAAAATAGACGTCAACTTGAAGTTCGACCCATATTAAAATCAGCGGAGATTAAAAGCTCATTATTTGGTGCGACAGATGATGCCAACATCCCCGACAGCATTGCGATACAAGTCGCAGAAATGTTTGAAAGTGATATTGATTTTCACACAGATTTACGCCAAGGCGATCGTTTTAATGTCATTTACGAAGGCAGTTATGACCAAGGAGAACTGATTAAGACTGGTGATGTTTTAGCTGCTGAATTCGTAAATAAAGGCAAAACTTATCGCGCCGTAGGCTACCGCGATGAATCAAACGAAATACATTACTACACACCTGAAGGTAAAAGTTTGCACAAGTCTTTTTTACGCTCCCCACTTGAGTTTACGCGCATCAGCTCAAGCTTTAGTTTAGGTCGTTTTCACCCAGTACTTCAAACAATGAGAGCTCACAAAGGTGTCGATATGGCAGCACCGACTGGCACACGCATTAAAGCAGCTGGTGATGCGGTAGTTGAATTTGTTGGTAAAAAAGGTGGTTACGGCAATGTTATTATCTTAAAACATGCGAATGGCGTAAATACAGTATATGGTCACTTATCGCGATTTACTGCCGGATTACGCCGCGGCTCGAAAGTAGCACAAGGTGAAATAATTGGTTTTGTCGGCATGACTGGCGTATCCACTGGCCCACATTTGCATTATGAGTTTTTACTCAATGGTCAGCATCGCGACCCTATGACAGTTGCCTTGCCTAAGGCAAACCCAATCGCAGCGCGAGATCAATCAAAGTTTAATGCGGTAAGCGCTCAAATGACTGCACAACTTAAGTTATTAGGCACTAGCAATATAGCGGCCTTAGAATAACCACCCTCGTTGCTGAAAACAAAGCCGTGACTAATCACCTGTTTATAGGACTTATGTCTGGCACAAGCCTAGATGGTGTTGACGCTGCACTTGTGAGTTTTGATTACAGTCCATCAAAAACTTCGTCTCAGCCACAAGTATTACAGACACATTTCCTGCCCTACTCAAACTCACTACGTGAGCAAGTTTTAGCACTACAACATCCAACGCATAATGAATTAGAAGTCACTCAGTTGTTGAGCAATCAATTAGCTAAACTTTATGCTGAAGCAGTTAATCAATTACTCGCTAATGCCAAAGTTACAGCCAATCACATCACTGCGATTGGCTGCCATGGGCAGACTATTCGGCATTGCCCCGGTTTTTCTGACGGCATTGGATTTACTTTGCAAATTGGCAACCCAGCACTATTAGCTGAGCTAACCAACATTTCAGTAATCTCTGACTTTAGAAGTCGCGACATCGCTGCAGGAGGCCAAGGAGCTCCATTAGTACCAGCTTTTCATCAGGCATTGTTTTCTGACAAACAAGTCAATCGCGCATTAATCAACATAGGTGGGATTGCTAACATCACCTACCTTCCCAATAACGGCGAAGTATTAGGTTTCGATTCTGGTCCTGGCAACATGCTGTTAGATGCATGGGTTAAACAACACCAGAACTTAGATTACGACGCTGACGGCGCTTGGGCGGGCACGGGGCAAGTAGTTGAAATTTTACTCAACAAAATGCTTGAGGAACCCTATTTCTCGTCAATCCCACCAAAAAGTACAGGGCGCGACTTATTCAACAATCTATGGTTAGAAAAATGTCTATCCAAGGTACATTTCCCACCACAAGATATAGCACGCACCTTAATAGAGCTTACTGCTCGCACCATACACGACGCACTCACAACCTATTGCCATCAAGTGGATGAAGTTTTCTTGTGTGGCGGTGGCGCGCACAATGGCTTGTTACGAGAACGCTTGCAGACATTATTAGGAAGCAAAAAATTAGCTACAACAGAATCTCTCGGTGTCGGTGTTGATTGGGTAGAAGCTATCGCCTTTGCTTGGCTAGCCAAGCAATGTTTAGATAAAAAAACTGCCAACTTACCTGAAGTGACTGGCGCAATTGGTCCGCGAATACTGGGTGCCATTTACCAAAAATAACAAAAGCTTACTTAATCTGATAGGTATTTAATTGCATCATTCACGTATAATTAAATCCAAATAACCTCAGCGAGATTAGCACTAATGAACAAACGGACTAAAGCGACGCTTACTTTTGATGATGGTACAGCGCCGATTGAGTTACCCATGCTTTCAGGGACATTAGGTAACGATGTAATAGATATTCGTAGCTTGGGAAAACATGGCGTATTTACTTACGATCCGGGCTTTATGTCTACTGCAGCATGCAATTCGAACATCACCTTTATTGACGGTGAAAAAGGACTACTCTACTACCGCGGGTACCCAATAGAACAACTTGCTGAGCATTGTAATTTCATGGAGGTTTCTTACCTTCTGCTACATGGTGAACTACCTAATGCTGAACAAACAAAACAGTTTACCGACACCATTAACGGCAGCACGATGCTGCACGATCAACTGAACAACATCTTTCGTGGTTTCAGACGTGATGCACACCCAATGGCTGTTATGGTTGGCGTTGTAGGTTCATTATCCGCATTTTATTTTGACTCAATGGATATTCGCGACCCTAAACACCGCGAAATATCTGCACACCGTTTATTAGCCAAGGTACCGACTATTGCAGCTTGGAGCTACAAGTACAATTTAGGGCAACCTTTTATGTATCCGCAAAATCATCTTAATTATGCAGAAAACTTCATGCATATGATGTTTGCAAC
>CAYQZK010000094.1:0-3195 GCA_964422015.1 uncultured Methylotenera sp. | reverse complement strand
TGAAAAATACACGCCAAACCCCGTGCTAGCAAAAGCTTTTGAACGCATTTTAATTTTGCATGCTGACCACGAACAAAATGCCTCAACCTCTACAGTTCGCTTAGTAGGCTCCAGTGGCGCTAACCCATTTGCTTGCATCTCAGCGGGCATTGCCTCCTTATGGGGACCAGCACATGGCGGCGCCAACGAAGCTACTCTAAAAATGCTTGAAGAAATTGGCGATGTTTCACGTATTGGTGAGTTTATAAAACGTGCAAAAGATAAAACTGACAACTTCCGCTTGATGGGTTTTGGTCATAGGGTTTATAGAAACATGGATCCCCGCGCAAAAATCATGCGCACCACCTGTCATGAAGTGCTAGATGAATTAGGCTTAAATGACGACCCTATGTTTAAGCTCGCCATGGAACTTGAAAAAATTGCACTAGAAGATGAATACTTTGTTTCACGTAGACTTTATCCAAATGTAGACTTTTATAGCGGTATCGTAATGCGCGCTATGGGCATACCAAACTCCATGTTTACTGCAATTTTTGCGCTCGCACGAACTGCTGGTTGGGTGGCTCAATGGTCAGAAATGATTTCAGATGAAGAGCATAAGATTGGAAGGCCGCGTCAACTTTACAAAGGCAATGATCGCAGAGATTTCGTTCCGATTGAAGATCGCTAATCAATAGAACTCCAATCATACAAACAAAAAAAGCCAAGCTTATCGCTTGGCTTTTTTATCATCTTAACAACTTATGCAGAGAATGATGACCCACAACCACAAGTAGTCGTTGCATTAGGGTTACGAATCACAAATTGAGAACCTTGAAGACTATCTTGATAATCAATCTCAGCACCCATCAAATACTGCAAACTCATTGGGTCTATCAGCAATGTCACGTTATCTTTTTCAACTTGCGTATCATCATCGTTCACTTCTTCTTCAAAAGTAAATCCATACTGAAAACCAGAGCATCCACCACCGCTGACAAAAACCCGCAACTTCAGGTCAGGTGACCCCTCTTCCTCAATCAATTCTTTTACTTTTTTTGCCGCATTGTCTGTAAAAATTAACGGTGCTGGCATTTCAACTTCTTGCATCTCAACTACTGCTGTCATCACATACTCCTAAATTTTATAAATTAATAGGTATCAACTAGTTGCTACCTGCATCTTGAGCTTGCTCGCCTAAATAAACCAATTTACCTTCAATAACCGCGCCCGTGTGCATTTCTAAAGATTTGTAATACACATCACCCGTAATTTTGGCTTTTGACTGCAACTCTATAAATTGACTGGCTCTTACAGAGCCTACAACTTGACCGTTAATCACCACTTTTGATGCACTAATAGCACCCTCTACGCTCGCATGTTCACTCATAATCAGAGTGCTTGGACTTGCATTTGGTTCAGTTACATCCCCTCGAATCTTGCCATCAACACGCAATCCACCAGAAAAGTTAACATTGCCTTCAATGCTTGTATCCGCACCAATCAAGGTATCAATGCTATTTTGAATCTTATTACTTCTCTTAAAAAACATATTGATTCCTATAAACTGAAATATCTTTAATCGCGCCAATTATACAGCTAGCCGAGCAAGATTATCTATTCGGTCTTTTCTTGCCATTTAGCATGTTTTTGTAAAAGAGCAAATCTTCTTTCATCCGCAGATTTTCGTCCTGCACAAGATTAAGTTCTTTTTCAAGATTATGCTGTGTAACTTGCTCAATCTGCAATTGGCGCTCAACTTGAATCACTTTACTTTGCAGGCTTTGCCCCTCAGATATCGCTTGCTTTAACTTAGTACCAACATCTTCACTATCCATTGCAAACTGCCAATATGCAATTAAATAACCAGAAAAGACCAAAAGTACAGTTACAGCCCACTGAAAATACCAAGGGCGCTTTGAGCGAACGGCAACCTGCTTAGCCGTTAGCCCAAAATGTCTTCTAATTTTTCGTTTAACAGGTTTCATTGAGTTGGCAACTTAAGGTAACAGCGGCACAACATCTAGGCCACTATTTTCAGAAAAACCAAACATAATATTCATGTTTTGTACCGCTTGACCTGCTGCACCTTTAACCAAATTATCAATCACTGAAAGAATCACCACAACATCACTACCTTGGGGTTGATGTACTGCAATTCTACAAGTGTTAGATCCACGAACTGATCGCGTTTCCGGATGTGATCCTTTAGGTAACACATCAACAAACCGCTCATTAACGTAACGCTGCTCAAACAATCCCTGCAAATCTATTGGCTTAGTGAGCTTGGCATATAAGGTAGCATGAATACCACGAATCAGCGGCGTCAAATGTGGAACAAAAGTAAATCCAACAGACGCATTTGCCATCCCCGTTAAACCTTGACTGATTTCAGGCAAATGCCTGTGCCCACTCACGCCATAAGCTTTAAAGTTATCGGCTGATTCAGAGAATAAACTATGCACTTCTGCTTTACGCCCAGCGCCACTAACTCCAGACTTTGCATCTGCAATTAAATAGCTAACATCGACTACACCAGCTTCCAACAAAGGCATAAAGCCTAACTGCACAGCTGTTGGATAACACCCAGGGTTAGCTACAAGCTGTGCAGACTTAATTTGCGCTCTATTGAGCTCAGGCAAACCGTAAACCGCCTGCGCAACTAAATCAGGACACGCATGAGTCATTGCGTACCATTTTTCCCAAGTCGCAATATCCTTAATCCGGAAATCTGCAGCCAAATCAATAACACGTACACCCTGAGCAAGTAGCTCTCGCGTCTGCTGCATAGCAATGCCGTTTGGTGTTGCAAAAAACACCACATCGCAATCACCCAAACTAGACTGCGCAGGGTCTGTAAATTTCAAATCCACATAACCACGCAAACTTGGAAACATCTCCGTTACAGCCATGCCTGCTTCACCACGTGAAGTAATTGCAGTTAATGTTACGTTTGGATGTACGCTCAACAAGCGCAACAACTCGACACCCGTGTAACCAGTACCGCCAACAATCCCTACTTTTATTTTCTGATTCTTCATAGCTTCATCATAACAAAATTTATCATCAAAATAACCGTACTCAAAAACAGACTAAAAAATAAAAAAGGCCGCATATGCGACCTTTTTTAATCTCAACCGCCAAATATTTAAATTTGGTAGATTAACGTTTAGAGAATTGTTTACGACGACGCGCTTTACGTAAACCAACTTTTTT
>CAYQZK010000093.1:0-7435 GCA_964422015.1 uncultured Methylotenera sp. | reverse complement strand
CGACGACCGCGTACGCAAACCATCAATTCCAAATATCAGCAATGCGGCCCAGACGACTCCAAAGCCAATCAGGCTACTGTGGTTGAATGGTTCATGATAAACCAATATCCCGAGAAGTAATTGCAGGGTCGGGGTAATGTATTGCAGGATACCCAAACGCGAAAGAGGCAATCGTTGAGCTGCAAAGGAAAAAAGTAGAAGTGGCGACATCGATACTAAGCCACTGACAACCATCAGGAATGTTGACGTAGTGCCGCTACTAATAAACGATCCTTGGCCTGAGAAATGACAATAAGCCAAATAAAGTAACGCTGCAGGGAGTAGGATGCAGGTTTCAAGCATTAGCCCATGAAGCGCGCCAAGTGGAGCATTTTTCTTAACCAAGCCATACGTACCAAAAGAAAAAGCAAGCGCAAGTGCCATCCAAGGAAACGAGTCTTGCGCCATCGTCAGGTATATCACCCCAAGCGCCGCAAGCCCAACTGAAACTCCTTGCCAAAAACGTAGTCGCTCATGAATCAACAAAACACCCATGAGTACAGTGACCAACGGAGAGATGTAATAACCAAGTCCAGTTTGGGTGACATGCCCAGAATTAACTGCCAGCGTAAACACTAACCAGTTAACACCCATCAACATAGCCGCTATCAGATAAACTCGTACAACGCCCGGCACATTGCAAGAGGCTATGAATATCTTCCATTTTCTAGAAAGCAAGATTACACAGCCCAGTGTTGCACAAGTCCAAACAATACGATGACTGACTAGTTGTAATGCAGATATATCTTGAAGCCATTTCCAGTACACGGGAAACAAACCCCAAATGACGTAGGCGAGAATTGCAACCCACGTACCATGAATCTGATTCTCGTTATTTTTCATATTTTAGAAAATAGTCACCTACGTCTAGGCGTATAGTGAACTTTTAAGTCGCTCAACAAGCAGGGCTAAATAGGCATCGGGATCATAGTGGTGATCATTGGGATTGCGATTTAGTAACGCTTCCTTCACCTTGCCGTCTTCACCTACACATACATCATCTAGCATAACGTAGGAGATGTGATGTTGTTTGCAGATTGCCTGCATTTTTTGATTAAACTCCAAGGTTAAGGTAGTCCGCTCTAACTGTGTTGCAGTCACTTCTCTTCTTGCATTTGCAACATCCCCCCAATCGTTGCCATCCTGAATGGTTGGTAATGGTGTGCTGATACATACTAGGTTGAAACGAGATGCAACCTCAAATAAGAACTTGGAATAACTATTGATCGCCCTATCAGTCATTGCGGTCACTGACTCCTGATACTTCTGAGTTCGATACCAAATAACAAAGCCTGTATCGACCTCACCTAGCATGACAATCACTTTCTCGGCAGCTGATCGATCTAAAGCTTCCTTGAATATGGGATATGCCTGAGTCTTTGTGTTGGGGTTCTCCAAGCCAGATGCCGTTGCCCCAATAACGGTAACCACATTGAAATAAAACTCTGGAAAGGATTTTGTGAATGATGGATGACTAAAGATTGGCGTGTGAGAGTCACCCAATACCAAAATTTCTCTCATAGATAAAATTTTCTACTGACCATTATTCTTCTTACCGGTTAATTAGCGCCCTGCTCTTCAATGAGCCAAAGACTAAGCTGAATAAAGCTCAACTTAAGGATCAATCAACCCACTACGCATTGCAATAAGTGCAATTTCTGCTGAGTTATTTGCATTAAGCTTCTGCTTAATATTGTAAAGATGAGTACCTACAGTGCGTGGGCTTAAAAATAAGGTGTCAGCAATTTCATTGGTGGTTTTACCTTTTGCCAACGCCATAAACACCTCAAACTCGCGCGGTGACAGAACATCTACAGGGTTTTGTTCTCCTGATAGCTGCTGAATAGCCATTTGCTGTGCCACACTAGCTTCTAGGTATTTTTTACCTGCCGAAATGGTACGGATTGCCTTAATCAACTCCTCTGCCGCACTTCGTTTGGTTAAGTAGCCCATAGCACCCGCATTAAGCACACGTTTAGGATGCACTGAATCTTCATGTGCTGACAGCACTAAAATTTTAGCGGCACTATCTTTAGCGAGTATGCGTTCAATCGCCTCCAAACCGCCTATCCCTGGCATCGTAATGTCCATCACCACCACGTGCGGGTTATATTCCACATATCGCTGAATACTCTGCTCACCGCTTTCAGCCTCAGCAACAACCTTAATTTCAGGGTCTAGCTCAAGCAGCATTTTAAAACCCATCCGCACCACAGCATGGTCGTCTACCAGCATGACATTAATTTGACTCATGTAACCTCTCCCCCAATATTGGGAATATGTATATGTATGGCAGTTCCTTGACTAGGCGTTGACTCCATATTAAAACTGCCATGTAACGCTTGCACCCGCTCACGCATACCAATCAGACCAAAGTGCTTGGTATGATCAACCGCATCAATATCCATGCCGACACCATTATCTTTAATGTGCAATTGCAACTCACCTTCTGCGGTTTTTATCAACTCAATGTCAATATTGCTTGCTTGGGCATATTTTTGTGCATTATTGAGTGATTCCTGCACTATTCGATACAAATTAATGCTGACAGTTTCACCCAAACCTTGTAAATCACCTTTTAATTGCAAATTAATTTTAGTATCAGGATTTTGTGACTGATAAATACTCACCGTATCGTGCAAGGTTTCAGCTAAACCTAAATTATCTAATGCGCCAGGCCTTAACTGCCGGACAATATTATGCATTCCATCGTAAATCTGATTAGCTGCAGAAACAATCACTTGTGCATGCGAAGCAATATCAGGCATGCCAGGATTTTCTCCACTAGCTTTGGTTTTATTGGCGATACCCACGGCAAAAGTTTTAATAGCCGTAACGTACTGCCCTAACTCATCGTGTAACTCTCGCGCCAAACTGCGGCGCTCATCTTCAATATGTTTTTGGATTAAGTGCGTTAGCTGACGATTTTCTTCTAGCTCACGCTCTGCTCTAAGTGACTCGGCCATACGATTTAAACTATGCCCAATACGGTCAAACTCTGGCAGTGCAAACTCTGGCAAACGCGTGGTTAGGTCGCCCTGCTCAATACTGTTAATTGCCCCCAAAATTCTATTCACTGGTCTAAGTGAGTGGCTTAACAATAAGTAGACTAAAGTATTCAGGAGAACAAAAAACACCAGCCCGACCCACATTAACTGACTAAAACCAGACCACGCCTCGCGAATAGACCCAGCAGCGCTAGATTCAACAACTAACCTGCCATAACGAATTTTACGCTCTACCTTTTCCACCTTAGGCTCCACCAATTTTACAAACCATTCTGGCGGGTGCACTTCACTCTTAAACGTGGATTCTGGAGAACTATAGAGCTCATTATTCTCATAATCATACAAAGTAATATGGCTACTACGCACATAGCCTAATGAGCCTAAGAACCCCTGTAACACTACATGCGTAGGCCCCATTTCAGGATTCATGACCGAGCTTACAATCACCGTATCTAATAGCTGCACCGTTACGCGGCTTGCGGCTTCAACCCGCTCACGAATTGAAACGCGAGTGTCATTAACCAAAATCGAACCTACCACCACAATAAAAGCCAGTGAGAGTAAAGTAATCAATAAATTTAAGCGAAAACGTAAGCTCATGAATTGTAATTAGGACTTGAGATGTGTAGAGTTTAGCAACTTTAATCAATTCACCCTATAGTGTTATTCATGATATGAGCACCTCATTTATCTTATCCTCCGCTGTAGCCATCCGAGACACCATTCTTGAGCACGAATCAGAACTGGAATCACTAGACCGAGAGATTGGCGATGGCGACCATTACATCAACATGAAGCGTGGCGCTACCACTATTGTTGACATGCAACCTGATTTGGCAACACACACTCCAGACGTAGTATTGAATAAAATAGGAATGAAGCTACTAAGCACAATCGGCGGGGCTTCTGGGCCATTGCTTGCCAGTTTTTTTATGGGCATGAGCAAAGTACTAAAAGAAAAAAACGATGAGTCTATTCAAACTTATGCCACAGCTTTTAGCGCTGGTGTTGATGTGATTCGGCAACGCGGCAAAGCCGACCTTGGCGAAAAAACAATGCTGGACGTGCTTATCCCTGTTGCCAATCAATTTACTGCACTTGCAAACAGCAATGTGAATAGCCAAGAAATCTGTAAAGCACTCATCATCACCGCAGAACAAGGCATGCTATCCACAAAAGATCTCATCGCCACAAAAGGACGCGCCGCAGGGTTAGGCGAACGGGCAATCGGTCATATAGACCCGGGTGCAAAAAGCTGCCAGCTTATGGTGAATGCTGTGTGTAATTTATTGTTAGAAACAAAGGAATAAACCCATGAAAAAATTTATCAATAAAACAGACGACATTTTGGTTGAAAGCTTAAGTGGCTTTGTTGCTGCACATGCTGATTTAGTCGAATTAAATTTAGACCCCAACTTTATTACACGTAAAAACAAGGCCGTTAACAAGGTAGCTATCATCTCTGGTGGAGGCTCTGGTCACGAACCACTACACGCAGGTTACATTGGCTACGGTATGTTAGACGCTGCCTGCCCAGGACACGTATTCACCTCACCTACCCCAGACCAAATGCTTGCAGCAGCAGAGGCCGTGCATGCAGATCAAGGGGTGTTATTTATCGTCAAAAATTATGCCGGTGACGTAATGAACTTTGAAATGGCGGCAGAAATGCTACCGTTTGAAAATGCTACCGTACTCACCAGTGACGATTGTGCAGTCATCAACAGCACCTACACCACAGGCCGTCGTGGCGTTGCTGGCACAGTAATTGTGGAGAAATGTGTAGGCAGTTTGGCAGAAACTGGCGCAAATCTACACGCATGCAAGGCGCTAGGCGACAAAGTGAACAGCCGCACTGCCAGCATGGGCGTAGCATTGACCAGCTGCACAGTACCTGCCGCCGGCCGCCCTACTTTTGACATCAATGACAATGAGCTAGAAATGGGCGTGGGCATACATGGTGAACCTGGACGCAGAAGAGAAACAATGCGCGAAGCAGACGATATTATTAAAGACTTGGTCGCTTCTATAATAGAAGACCTCACCACCAGAAACGTTAAATCCAACATGGAACAAGAGGCCTTACTACTGATTAACGGCTTTGGCGCTACACCTCTCATGGAGCTTTACCTCATCTACAACACCGCTGCTAAATTGTTCAACCAGCACGGCGTTAAAATCACACGCTCACTCGTTGGCAACTACACCACTGCACTCGATATGGCAGGAGCATCTGTCACGCTATGTATACTTGATGATGAAATCAAACAACACTGGGATAGCCCAGTTCATACAGCCGCTTTAAGATGGGGAAAGTAATCAACTAAATAGTCGTTCTATAAAATAGATATGATGTCGATCGCTATTATTGATATATATCAAAAAAATCGTTACGGTAAAGGTTACAATCAAGGCGATACATGCTTAGACTTAAGCTTTACATATGAAACTATTTAAATATATCGGCTTGAATCGACCAGTTGCTTTAACACTCATCACGTTGATGATTGGCTTATCAATCACCTATCAGTTGTTTCAGTCAACTCAAGTTAAAGTCGATCGAGAGAAGCAAGTTTATTTTGACTTCCGCGTTCGTGAAGCTAGCAATCTCATCAGTCAACGCATGCAGGCATATGAGCAAGTATTGCTTGGTGCTTCTGGCTTATTCAAAGCCTCAAACAGTGTCGAACGTTATAAATTTGAACAATATGTTGCAGCGCTTAATTTAGCTGAGAACTATCCTGGTATTCAAGGGGTTGGATTCTCGCAAATAATACCCTCAGATAAAAAGGCTCAGCACATCGCATCTATTCGTAGCGAGGGGTTTTCTGAGTACACGATTCGACCTGAAGGTCAGCGTGACATATACACCTCTATCATCTACCTAGAGCCATTTCTTGGTCGTAATCTAAGAGCGTTCGGCTACGACATGTTCTCTGAACCCACTCGTCATGCAGCTATGCAGAAAGCCATTGATAGTGGGAAAACGACACTTTCTGGGAAAGTGAAACTAGTGCAGGAAACTGGCAAGCATGAACAAGCTGGTTTTTTGATGTATGCGCCAATCTATCGCAACGGGACTAATAACGAAACGTTAACGGAGCGTCGTGAGCATATTCTTGGTTGGGTGTATGCACCATTCCGAATGAATGATTTGATGCAGGGACTCTTTGGTGAACATGCTAACGATTTGTCTATTCAGATTTTCGATGAAAAAAACATGTCAACTGAGACGTTAATGTATGACTCCGAAAACGACAACCTTGCTATTGCTGATCTTGCTAAAACACAGCAACTCCAAATTGAAGATCATATGTGGACCATTCATATTCAAGGTTTACCTTCAATCAACTCAAGAATTGATGTTAATCGTGCCAAACAAGTTGCAACTGTTGGGGCTGTAATAAGCGTTTTACTTTCATTGCTGATTTGGTTTCTAACTACTGGTCGCGAGCATGCTATCAAAGTTGCAGAGCGCATGAATAGCGAACTAATAATTGAGCGACAACACTTAAGTGGCATTATTGAAGGCACACATGTCGGCACTTGGACTTGGAATGTTCAGACAGGTGAAACGAAATTTAATGAGCTCTGGGCTAAATTCATTGGTTATGAGTTGAGCGAGCTTGAGCCTACTTCTATTGAAACTTGGATGAAATTCACCCATCCAGACGACGTAAAATCATCAGAAACGTTGTTAAAAAAACATTTCTTTGGAGAGCTTGAGTATTACGAATGCGAAGCACGCATGCGGCATAAAGATGGGCACTGGATATGGGTGCTAGATAGAGGAAAAGTGACGTCGTGGACTTCAGATGGCAAACCGCTCATGATGTTTGGGACGCATACCGACATCACCGAGCGTAAACGCCTTGAATTAGAGCTTACCAAACAGGCGCATCTTGACTACCTCACAGGCTTATCCAATCGCCGTCATTTTATGGAGCAAGCCGATGTAGAGTTATCACGGGCAATACGCTATGACACGCCGCTATCATTACTGATGTTAGATATTGATTTCTTCAAGAATGTAAATGACACCTATGGACATCAAGTGGGTGATACCGTTCTGCAAGTGCTAAGCAAAGTGTGCCAAGATACGATGCGTCAAGTGGACGTGGTAGGTCGATTAGGTGGGGAAGAATTTGCTGTTATTTTGCCTGAAACAACAAGTGAAGAAGCGCTTGAAGTTGCAGAGCGGCTTCGGGAATCTATCGCCAAAACGGCAGTAAATATACCTGTTGGATTACCTATATATTTCTCAGTCTCTATTGGTGTTAGCACACTGAGCAACAAAGACATCAATATTGATACGCTACTTAGTCAGGCTGACAAGGCTTTGTATGAAGCGAAGGAAACTGGGCGTAATAAAGTTTGTGTTGGGTAAG
>CAYQZK010000092.1:0-7447 GCA_964422015.1 uncultured Methylotenera sp. | reverse complement strand
AGGGAATGGATTTAAAAGATTTTCAAACCAACGGAGCATGGCGCTATAACGATTGCAACAAACAAACTGCTTCTGCGGCGATACCTTCACCACGTCCAGTAAAACCTAGCTTCTCTGTAGTGGTTGCTTTAACATTGATATGCGAAACGTCAACATTGCAATCCGCTGCAATATTAATGCTCATTTGTGTCGTGTGTGGACTAAGTTTAGGCGCTTCACAAATCACTGTTGCATCAATGTTGCCAACCGTAAAACCTTTGTCTCTTAACAAAGCAACTACGTGCTGAAGTAAACGACGCGAGTCAATGCCCTTATAACGCATATCCGTTGGTGGAAAATGTTTACCAATATCACCTAAAGCGGCTGCCCCCAACAAAGCATCGCAAATAGCATGCAACAATACATCGGCATCTGAATGACCATCTAGGCCTTTTTCAAAAGGAATATCTACGCCACCGATAATGCACTTGCGCCCTACCACTAGCCTATGAACATCAAAACCTTGCCCTACTCGAATCATCAACATACATCCTTTTGCATTAGTGCTTCCATCAAGACAATATCTTGTGGATAGGTAATCTTCATATTCATCAACGAGCCAACAACCAATTTAGGTTGTAGTCCCAAAGCTTCAACTGCTTGTGCTTCATCAGTCGGAGAGTCCGAAAAGTTTGCTAATGCTCTCTTCAATAAACTATAACGAAACATTTGTGGCGTTTGTGCCTGCCAAAGCGCTTCACGAGGAATTGTTTGTTGCACACGCTGCTCATTGTTAGATTGCTTCAAAGTATCAGCCAATGGCAAAGCTAACAGACCGCCTACAGCGTCATCAAATAAACTATCCAGTAAAGTATTCAGCAAGTCTAAAGTTAACCCCGGTCGCGCTGCATCATGCACCAAAATCCAATCGTTATCGCCAACCTGATGATGCATAGCAACCAGTGTGTTAAGCACCGTTTCAGCGCGAGTATTACCACCAGTTTGATGAACTTGAAGGCGAGAATCTTCAGTTAAATCTAGTGCAGACCAAAAGTCATCATCTTTACTCAGTGCTACATGCACGCTAGCAATACGCGAACTAGAAAGAAAAGTTTGCATACTATGTGTAATCATAGGTTTGCCGCATAAAGGCAAATACTGCTTAGGTATCATTGCCGCCATGCGATTTCCAGCACCCGCAGCAGGAATAATTACGTGAAAATTTTGCATTACTAAAAAGTAAATAATTTTAAAAACATGGGCAAATTCTAACATAGCAGCCCAGATTAACCGTTATCGCAATCCAATAACTACAATAGATATTAAGCCGAATAAATCAGTTTTGAAGAACAATTCATTAAACCTTGCCAACCAATTAACGCTTCATGTCAACCAATTTTCATTTGATGAATTAAAGTACATTGCATATAATGGTCATGCACCCACTCTTATTTAACTTGATGGAGTAATAAATGAAAAAACTTAATATCGTTTTGGCAACATTGCTTGGTTTAGCTGCCTTATCAGCACAAGCTGATGCCACTAACGCCGAAAAACTAGCTCAAAAATACGCTGGTATTGCAAAAAGCGTTAATCCAGAATACAAAGGCACTTCAGCTATTGATGGCAAAATTTTCTACAACCGTAAAATCAAGCTAGCTAATGGTAAAGAAACTTCATGTGCTTCATGCCATACAGCAAACCCAGCAGATTCAGGCAAGCACATTGTTACTGGCAAGGCCATTAAACCATTGTCACCAGCTGTGAACCCAAAACGCTTTACTGACTTAGATAAAGTTGAAGATCAATTCACTCAACACTGTAACGACATTATTGGTGCTGACTGTGCTGCAAAAGAAAAAGCTGACTACATTACTTATGTAATTACAGAAAAAACACCAACAGCTAAAAAATAACAGCTAAAAACTTCTCAGGCATAACAACTTTAGTGCCTGTAAAGTCCTTAATTAATAAGGAAATTTGATTGGCCGCCGATAATAATCTATCTGCGGCCATTATTTTTTCTAGCCAGACAAATCAAAATTAATGATGTAAAACATCTCTAAAAAATAATAAAAACATAATAGCTAATTGCATCGTATTACTTTGACTTATCACATTGCATATGACATTATCTATCGCATAAGTAAGCTTAAAATAAGCACATTAGATGTGCAAAAATCTACAACAATTTTGCAAAGAAGAACACATTAAAACTAAGCCCATATCAGCTACTTATCATCACAAAAACGTTGAAATCAAGGCGTAGCAAAAGACTAAATGTCCACTCATTTTAATATCATCATTATCGGTGCTGGTCCTAGCGGGCTATCAGCTGCAGCTCATGCTGCAGAAGAAAAAATATCACATCTTCTACTAGAGGCAGAACAAGCCCCTGCAAGCACAATCCGCAGTTATCAACGTGGTAAACACGTGATGGCAGAACCTCGTGGCCTACCCATACGCAGCCCCTTACCTTTTGCCCCATCGTTACGTGAAAATGTACTCGAAGCGTGGGAAAAAACCATTGTCGACTATAAAATTAACATTCTTTATGGCGCAAAGGTTATCGCTATGCGCCGTAAGGAAAAACACCATGAAATAGAACTTGGTGATGGAAATGTTTTTACGGCAGACAATGTCATTCTTGCAATTGGGGTACAAGGAAATTTACGCAAGCTAGACATTCCCGGTAGCGAAGTGCCTCAAGTGCAATACCAACTTGACGATCCACTTGCTTATCAGAATGAAACGATTGTGGTTGTCGGCGGTGGCGATAGTGGTGTAGAGAATGCTCTAGCCTTGACTGGCCGCAACAGAGTTATTATTTTGAGTCGTGCTGAAGACTTTAGTAATTGTAAAGAAAGTAACTTATTACAGTTAACCGAAGCACGCAAAAAGGGTTTAATAGATTGGTTATTAGAAACTAAACCAAAGCTTATAGAAAATAATCTTAAAGGTGATTTTCCAATTACCATCTTTGCTGAAACACCTGATGGCATAGAGCGCATCCCCTGCCATCGAGTCATCGCTCGACTTGGGGCACTACCCTCGCGACCTTTATTAGAAAGCTTTGGCATTGGCTTTCCAACGGATGACGTTGCCGCTTTACCCTCATTATCAAGACGATATGAATCTAGCGTACCTAGCCTTTATGTCATCGGAGCCCTCGCTGGCTACCCATTGATTAAACAAGGAATCAACCAAGGCTACGAAGTCATAGAACACATCCTAGGTAATCATGTTGAACCTGCGGACACTGCTTTGTTGAGAGAGAAGTTTGCTAATTTCTGCGCCGACCGTGATATCGACGAAGTGCTCGATAAAATCAAGAGCAATGTGCCATTGTTATCAATATTAAGCACCTTACAACTTCGCGAACTAGTGCTAGAGAGCAGCATACTGACACCTGAGCCTGGTGAAATTATTTTTAAACGAAATGATTACAGTACGACATTTTTCTCAATTATTGAAGGTGAACTTGATGTATTAATTGACGAAAATGGAAAGCCTGATGCCTTACTTAAGGCTGGAGAGTTTTTCGGTGAAATGGCTTTGGTTTCAGGTCGGCGTAGAGCTGGCACTGTGCGTGCAAAAACGCGCTGTGTCTTGATTGAAACACCTAAACGCGTGATGCAAAAACTGATTAACTCAGTACAGTCGATGCGCACCATACTTAATGAAGTAGCCATTAAAAGTGTAGTTCATGTTTGCATAGGACTATCACTTAGTGAGGAGGACCTCAATGAAGTGGCACGAAATGCCACACTAAAATCTTACGAGGCTGGCGACATTTTATTTAGTGAAGGTGACGAGGCCGATGGGCTTTACCTTATTCAGCGTGGTTCAGTAACTGTATCTCGCATTATTGGTGGCAAAGAAGTTGTTTTATTTTATGTAGCTGCAGGCAACTATGTTGGAGAAATGTCGTTAATTTCTGGCGAACCTCGCTATGCGACAGTTCGCGCTGCAATTGCCACAGAAGCAGTGCTGATTGAAGCTGGACGCATGCGTGACATTATTGCTCGCAACCCAGAAATCCGAAGCGCCTTAGATGCGCGCTATTTACAACACTTACAAGAGCAAGAAAAACGACAACACTTAGAAAGCTCTACTGAGACTAATAGTTTCTCAGGCAATCAAGCTACATCATCAAATCTAATTTCATTCTTGATACAGCAAGGTGTAGGTGAGGCTACTGATGTATTACTGATTGATGAATCACTGTGTGTGCGTTGTAACCATTGTGAACAAGCTTGTGCAGACACGCATGGCGGAGCATCTAGACTAGATCGAGACACAGGGCCAATTTACGCTAACATTCGCGTACCCACATCATGCCGTCACTGCGAACACCCACATTGCATGAAAGATTGTCCACCAGACGCTATTCATCGCGCGCCACATGGTGAAGTGTATATCGATGACAGTTGTATTGGTTGTGGTAATTGCCAACAAAACTGCCCTTACGATGTTATTCAAATGGCCGTAGTACAAGAACAACCAGAGCCTAGCTTATGGCAAATGTTACTCGGAATTCGCCCTGATCCCATTCCCTCAGAATGTGGCTCTAAAGTAGCCGTGAAGTGCGACATGTGCAAAGATATTGCTGAAGGCCCTGTGTGCGTTCGCGCCTGCCCTGTAGGCGCTGCGCTACGCGTCAACCCTGAAGAACTTCTAAGCTACGCTGGCGGTGCTGACAGCGAAGCTGCATTACTAAAAGCTGACGAGAAATAACGAGACACACATGCAACGCGGCAATATTTTTGATTATAAAAATTACTACTACTTTAAAATTGCAGTAGTCATTATTTTGATTGCCTTTGCAGCTTATATGATTTTTGAGCCTGCAGTGGGTCATTATGGCGGTAGCTGGCTAGGATATGGCCTAGGCACTATCTCTGCATTTATGGTCATTTGGATGGCTTGGTACGGCATACGCAAACGCCGTTACCGTAGCTCTGGCTCAACGCAAAGCTGGCTTTCTGCACACATTTATCTAGGCACAGCGCTCACATTTTTGGTTACTTTGCATAGTGGCTTTCAATTTGGCTTTAACATACATACCTTGTCTTATGCTCTACTGCTAATCGTTGTCATCAGCGGATTTTTTGGAAACTATACATACATGATTTATCCGCGCCAAATGACTGAGAACATGGGTGAGGATAGCCTAGATGGCCTTTTACTTCGTATTGCAGAAGCCGACAAATTGGCGCGTCAAATTGCATTACTCATGCCAGATGAAATTAACAACGTTGTTGCTCACGCTTGCAGAGAAACTTATATCGGCATTAGCTTAATTGAGCAACTTAGAGGGTTTCAACCAAACTGCCCTTCAGCCATAGCGGTACAAAAACTGACCACCATGAATGACAACCTAACGACAGAACAACGCAAGCTTTACCGTGAGCTGTACTCCATCATGGTTCGCCGACAATCTTTAGTTAAACGCGCACGACAGGACTTAATGTACCGCTCAAGACTAGGTTTTTGGTTATATTTCCACGTTCCGTTTTCTATTGCTTTGCTTGTAGCAATGACTGCACACATCATCGCAGTATTCTTTTATTGGTAAGGCAGTTAAACCATGATTCACTGCCTGCTCATTAAAGTTTCAACCAACTCGCGTAACTTACCTGTACGCAGTTATCACACGCTCATGGCTGAAGAGCTTACGTTCGGCCGTGGGGCTGAATGTACAGTTCACTTGCCTGATCCACGTATTGCCATGCATCACGCCGTCATCAAAAGAATGGATGATGGTCAACTGCATATTATTACAGTCAATGGAGATCTAAAAACCGAGGGCATCACTCAACAAAGCATCACCCTAGAGCAGGGGCAGCAAATCATGATTGGGCCTTATAAGCTCACAGTAGAACCTGCGCCACCTGATGTAAATCTTGCAGCATCTATAGAACTAGCTCATCGCCTACCCGACGACTTCCAAGACCTAAAGTCAAGAACTCATGACCCTTTACCCAATGCTGCAAGCTTTAAACGTAAATTAGCTATATGGATGGCAGCTTTGATTGCCACGATTTTTCTAGCTTTGCCATTAGCTCAAAATCTTATTCCACAACTACATAAGATGATGTCTGATATGCCGTTCGGTTTTGACAGAGTTTGGAGTCCAGGGCATTTTTCAAATGCTCATTTACACTTCAGTTCACAATGCTCAAATTGTCATCAAGTTCCTACATTGCGAATATCTGATAAGGCTTGCTTAAAATGCCATAGTGACACGACTCAGCACATTGCTGATAACTCTCTACAGGAGCGTGCATTTAAAACAGCTCGATTATCAGCAGGTGGTATGCGTTGCGCTCAATGCCATAAAGAACACAAAGCACCCTACCCTTTGGCACGCCAAGACAATGAAAAATGTATTAAATGTCACGGCAACATTAAAGCAGTCATCCCTGATACAACGCTATCTGACATTCATGACTTTGATAAAGATCATCCTGGATTTAAGCTCACTCTAAAATCGGAAGATTCAAAAGCAGGTATTGAGCGAGTTCCACAAACAGACCAATCAAAATTAATCGATAAATCTGGTTTAAAGTTTCCTCACTCCCAACACGTAGGACTAGTTCAAGGACCAGGTGGAATTAACGACATACGTGACCTGTCATGCACAGACTGCCACCGAGCCGAAGGTAAAGAAATGCGATTTCAACCTTTGTCTTTCAAAAAGGACTGTATTAGTTGTCACGGCAATTTACTGAAATTTGGATCTGAGGGGAAAAGAATTAACCTCCCGCACGGAGAAGAAGTAAATGTATCCAATGCTATAAAAGTACATGCGCCTAAAGAGTTTATGGATTACTCCGAAAAACTTAAAACGGATGGTTGCGGCTACTGCCATAACGTAGAAGAAGTTAAAGTCACAGAATCCAAAACTGACGGAAGCTTGCCATGGAAGGTTGTTCCTCCAAAATTAAACCAAGACTGGTTTAGCAAGGCACGCTTTAATCATGCACTGCATCGCACACAAAAATGCCAATCCTGTCACGATGTTGAGAATTCAGAGACGAGTGAGGACATTGCCATGCCAGATCGTAATTCTTGCCTAAAATGCCACTCTGGAAATAACCCTAAACACAAACGCATTACTAGCAGTTGTATGTCGTGCCACGATTTTCATAGTTCACACGTGACCGTTATAGCAGAGAAAAAATAAATAAACCCAACAGAATTAAATAGCGCTTCTAAATAAAAAAAAGTGTGCGAATTTAACTGCGCACACCTTTTTTATTTAGATTTCGCTAAAACATAGGCTCTACTTAATCATCATGCCAACGATGTTCATGTTTGTAATGTCCTTTGCCACGTTTATGTTTGCGTTTCTTTTTTCGGTCATGATTGGCGCGATCACTACTTCCTTTCGCGCTTGTTGATTCATCAATAACCTTTCCTGATACTGCGCCACCAGCGCCGCCTAATCCTGCACCGACTACGG
>CAYQZK010000091.1:0-7456 GCA_964422015.1 uncultured Methylotenera sp. | reverse complement strand
CCCGCTTTTAATAAGTACCGTGGTGATGACTGGATGAAAGAGCCATGCCGAAGCTGCTCTGAAAAAGAAAAAGATTTAGGTGGTTGCCGATGTCAGTCTTTCTTGCTCACGGGTGACGCTGAAGCGGCAGACCCTGTTTGCACGAAATCACCACATCACCATCTGATTGAGCAGGCGATTGAGGACTCTAGAAATCCTGTGATTGCTGCACAACCTATTGTTTTCCGTAACGACAAAAACTCTAAGAAAATTATTGCAGGTGAGTTTAAAGATCGTGTGGAATCATTTCATTCGTTACCATAAATAGCATTGAACTTAAATGAAAAAGGGGATGTGATTTACATCCCCTTTTTCATTGAAATTAAGATTAAAACTTACTTTTTCTTGCTATTTTTGACTTCCTTGAACGCCACCATTTTCTGGATTTTTTCAAAACGTGTTGTTTTAACTAAACCGTTATTGTTATCAAATTGATTGGCCATTAGACCATCAAGCTTATTTAAACGATCTGTTGGCGCTGGGTGGGTAGCAAAAAGTAATTCAAACGTAGCGTCTTGTGGTGAGGATGCGTACATTTGAATTACTGAGGGTAGGCCAAAAGGGGAGTAGCCAGCACGGGCGGCTAATACCACACCGGTTCGGTCAGCCTCATATTCATCACTCTTATCTAAGCCTGATGTATACAGACTTTTTGCCAGATTAGATATAGCTTGATTTTTGCCAGCTTTGGCTTCAACTACGCCTTTGGCAATTTTGCCTAAACCTTGCATTTTCATTGCCTGTACGTGATGTTTTTTGAGTACGTGACTAATTTCATGTGAAAGTACACCTGCGAGTTCTGATTCGTTTTTCATGCGAAGTAACAACCCGCGTGTGATAAAAACATAGCCACCAGGTGCAGCAAAGGCATTAATGTTGGGCGTGTCGATAATGCCAAATCGCCATGGAAGTTGTGCTTGATCGGTTTGTAAAGCTATCCATAGGCCAATCTGATTGACATATTTTTGTGCGGCATCATTTTTATAAAGTGGTTTTGATCCAAGCAATTGCGCTGCCATTTCGTGCCCTAAATGGTGCTCCTGCTCAGGAGTCCATTCCGCAGTGGCATCTAAAGTGCCGCTAATAATGTCTTTTAGCGGGCTTTCAGGTAATGTTTTTACTGTTTTTTGTATATCTTCATTCGGTTTGTTTTGGCTCGACTTTGTACCATTTGGATTGGTGCCAGTCGTCACACAACTTGTGAGTGAGATTGTGGTGAGTAGCGCTAGCACTGGTAGGGAGATTTTTTTCATTGTTTTTCTCCTAAGAACGATACGGATTGTTCAGTGAGTTTGACTGATTTAGCTGCTTTGCGAGCGTCGGCTTCAGTTGCAGCGTAGCCCTCCATTTTTTTAACTTCTTCTGGGTTGGGTGTTGATTGTGCGATGTCATCTTTGGTGATGCCTTTAACACCTGTGGTTGCAACGCTGCCAGTGCTGCCAGTTCTAACTACATTGCCCAGTTTATCTACACCACCAAGTGCATTATTGTTACTCGCAGTGATTGGTCTGATATTAAGTAGTCGAACAAAGCCGATTTTGCCGTCTGGAGTTTTGATTCTGGACCAGCCGCCTTCATTGCCAATCAATTCGACAGTATCACCTTTACTTAAGGTTTTGAGTGCAGGTGCATCAATTAGTGGCTTAGCGCGGAACTCGCTGCTACGTATGATCATTGCAGGTTCTGCAAGTACTGCGCTAGGAAATAGCGCACAGAGCATGCAAAGTATTAGGGTTTTCTTTAACACTACTTTCTCCTTGGTTCAAAAAGTCGTACGGATTGCGCACGACCTTTTACAGTAAATTCATTGTGGTCTATAAAGTCAAACATGTCTCCGCACGCGTTGCGTGTGGATTCTGAAACTAAAATGCGTGAAACCCCTTTGGTTTCGCCTTCAATGCGGCTGGCTAGATTTACGGCATCTCCAATTGCGGTGTAATCAAGGCGACGGCTAGAACCAATTAGTCCAACCACTGCTTTTCCAGTGTGTATGCCTATGCCAATCTCAAAAGGATAACCTAAACTTAAGCGAAACTTTTCTAAATTTTCACTCATTGCTAATGCTGCTAAAACAGCTTGTTGCGCATGATCTGCTGTAGCAATCGGAGCTCCCCAGAATGCCATAATAGCGTCGCCAATAAACTTGTCCAGCGTGCCATGATGTTCGAAGATTACTTCTACCTGCTGGTCAAAATATTGGTTAAGTAGCGTCACAATTTCTTCAGGGCTACGAGTTTCAGAGAGCGTGGTAAAACCGCGAATGTCAGAGAATAATACGGTAATTTCTTGGCTACGTCCGACTTCGGCATCGGCAAGCGTGGTTTGGTTGGTAAGTTGCTGAACGACACGAGGGTCAAGAAAGCGGTTAAACAATTGCACCGCTTGTTGGCGCCTACGTTTTTCTTGCAAAAACGACTCTGTGCCTAATGCAATTTGAGCCATTAAGCCAAGAGCAATGGCAGAAAAAGGTAGCCATTGGATGTTCATCTTAAGAAGTAAGTAGGCCGTTGCAATAGTGGTAAAAGATAAAAACACCCCCCCAATAGCCAGCAACACCGGGTTGCTTCCCTTTTTTGCGCCAACAATACTCAATAATAAAAGCGATATGGCAACTAGTGGTGACCAGATGGAATTTGCAGGTGTAAGCCAATCGTGACTCTGTAAATTAGCAATAGAAGTTGCCAGTACATCTTGCCCAGGGGTTCTTGTACCAAGAGGGGTTGGGCGAAAATCAACTAAACCAGCTGCTGAGGAGCCGATAATAATGATTTTCTGGGATAAATCTGTGCGTTGGTGCGCTTCAGATGTGAGTGATTTTAAATAAATATCATGATACGAAATGCTAGAAAACGGTTTGCCATACCAGTTCAGAATAATATTTTGTTGTTCAGGTAAAGATGCACCTAAATCGTGAGTCACTCTGCCCGCCAGGCTGGGAATCATCCACCCTTCATGTTGGCGGTAAAGTTCTGCACGTCTACCGACTTGGTCTGTATCTACTAGAAAATTAATATGCCCAGTGCGCCATGTATCTGGAGGCAATGCTTTGGGAGCAAGTAGAGGTAAGCGTGCAGCCATGTTGGCCTGAGGCCCTTTTGTAATCCCCATAATGGCAGGTAGTTGATTTAGGGTGCTACCTAGCCCATCATCTGGAATAACTAATGGCAGGTAAACTGGCACGCTACTGTTTTTTATGGATTCGGCAAAAGCTTGATCGCTACTCAAATTAAATACGTCGGGTTCACTAAATGAAACATCAAATATCACGGCTTTGGCACCTTCTTTAGCAAGGTGTGAAACAAGCTCGCCATGCACAACCCTTGCCCACGGCCAGTTTCCAGCAAGTTCTAGCATTTGAGGGTGGTCTAGACTGGCTTGGTCAATATTAATAAAAACGATATTGTCGGGAGGGGTGCGATTTTTGGAGTGTAAAGATAGCAATACATCTCCGCCGAACTGATCAAGAGGACGTAGCACGTTGTGCCATGAAAAACTCAATCCAATAAAGAGGATGAGAACCATAAGCGTAATAGCATGTGGTTTCTTCCAAAACTTAGGAGATTGAGATAGTTTTGAGGCCATTTCGATGAGGTTTATTATGGGTGGAATAATCGTTGTATGGGCTAAGGCAGTCTACTATGTGACCATGACGTGGTCAATGTTATTACATTTGCACATGTTTTAATTTGTTATTGGTTTAAAAGTTTTGCATATACTTTCTGTCGAGGGATGTCACATTTTGCTTAAAAATAGTGGATAATTAAATATGTAGCTCCACATGAGTGAGTTTGGTGCAAGTGCGCTAAATTTAAACTTGCGGAATATTTCTAAATATTCAGAATGTTCAAAAAATCATGCAAAGACAAAATAGCTTTACAAAAGAAGAATTACTTAAGTGTGGCCGTGGTGAGATGTTTGGCGCAGGTAATGCCCAACTTCCTTTGCCGCCAATGTTGATGTTTGATCGTATTGTTTCTATTACTGAAGAAGGTGGTAAGTACGGCAGTGGCCAAATTATTGCTGAGCTCGATATTACTCCTGATTTATGGTTCTTTGATTGTCATTTTACTGGTGACCCAGTGATGCCAGGTTGTTTAGGGTTGGATGCAATGTGGCAGTTGGTTGGATTTTACCTTGGTTGGATGGGTGGCCCAGGTCGAGGTCGTGCATTGGGCGCAGGTGAGGTGAAGTTTACTGGCCAAGTATTGCCAACCGCGAAAAAAGCGGTTTATACCATTGATTTAAAGCGTGTCATTATGCGTAAGTTGGTGATGGGTATTGCTGATGCCACTATGCAAATTGACGGTCGTGAAATTTATGTAGCTACTGATTTGCGTGTAGGTTTATTTACACGTACAGATAATTTTTAATATCAAAAACTGAATTTTCAAATCAAAAATAAAAAAATATCGGGGAGCACGCATATGCGTCGTGTCGTTGTCACTGGATTTGGGATTGTTTCCAGTTTAGGAAACAATAAAGCTGAAGTTTTGGATAGCCTGCGTCAGGGTAGGTCAGGAATTACCTATCAGCCTGAATATGCAGAGCGAGGCTTGCGTTCACACGTGGCGGGATCAGTTAAAAATCTGAATATTGAAGAGCTAATCGATCGCAAGTTGCTACGTTTTATGGGTAAAGGTCATGCTTATGCTTGGCTGGCCATGCAGGAAGCAATTGCAGATGCCAACTTACCTGAAGAGTTGGTTTCAAATGTGCGCACAGGTTTAATTGTGGGTGCCGGCGGCACTTCAACTGAAAGCATGTTGGAAGCAACTAATACGCTTGCTGAAAAAGGTATCCGCCGTGTCGGCCCTTATATGGTGACTAAGACCATGTCTAGTGGCGTGGCAGCTTGTTTGGCTACTGGTGCAAAAATTAAAGGTGTGAATTACGGTATTAGTTCAGCTTGTTCTACCAGTGCGCATTGTATTGGTGCTGGTGTTGAGCAAATTCAGTTGGGTAAGCAGGATATTGTGTTTGCTGGTGGTGCAGAAGAAGAGCATTGGACGATGTCATTCTTGTTTGATGCCATGGGCGCATTAAGTAGTAAATATAATGAAACGCCTGAGAAGGCTTCACGTACTTATGATGCAAACCGTGATGGTTTTGTGATTTCAGGTGGTGGAGGCATTGTTGTTTTGGAAGAGTATGAGCATGCCAAAGCGCGCGGTGCAAAAATTTATGCCGAGGTGGTAGGTTACGGCGCAACATCTGATGGATACGATATGGTTGCGCCATCTGGTGAGGGTGCAATGCGTTGTATGCGTCTAGCTTTAGAAGGTGTTGAGGGTAAGGTAGATTACATCAATACGCATGGCACCAGTACGCCAGTGGGTGATGTAAAAGAGTTGGAAGCCATTCGTGAAGTGTTTGGTGAGAATGGCTTGAAGCAAAATCCTGCAATTGCCTCTACAAAATCGTTATCTGGACATGCTTTAGGCGCTGCGGGTGTGAATGAGGCAATTTACACTCTACTCATGATGGAAAATAATTTTATTGCAGCTTCCGCCAATATTGAAACGCTAGACCCTGCTGCGGAAGGGTTGAATATTGTGCGTGCACCTATTGAGAATGTAAAAATTGAAACGGCGCTCTCGAATAGCTTTGGTTTTGGCGGAACTAACGCTACCTTGACCTTCTCTCGCAAAGGTTTGTGATTTAAACTTGCAAGTAATGAGTGAGCCTTGTATGTGTTGTGCATACAAGGTTTTTTCTTTTAAAGAAGCAGCATCGCTGCGACGTGTCTGCCTTCGCTCATGAGTATGTTGTAAGTTCTACAAGCCGCACCCGTCGCCATGCACTCCAGTGCAACCCCTTGCTGCGAAAGCATTGCAATTATTCTTGGGTGCAGAAACTGATGTGTTTTGCCTGTTCCCAATAAAACAATTTCTGGTTTTATTTCTACGATGGTTTTAAAGTCATTTTCTGATAACTCTTTAAAAGTTGAAGCAAAGTCGTTAATGATTTTATTCGTAGTAACGATTAGGTTGTTTGAATAACGTTGTCGGTTAACTTCAATATAGTCATCGGCATAGCCTGTAATGAGATTATGACTATCGCTTTGAGTAAGGTGTAATTTCATGCTTTACATTGATTGATATAGGGCGAAAAGGTAAGATAGCATACTTATTCAACTCAGTTTGTATTCGCTGAAAATTCAACACTTTGATGTAAAAAATCTATGCAAAAAATAGAAAAATCTAACAAGCTTGCTAATGTTTGCTATGACATTCGTGGCCCCGTATTGCAACGAGCCCGCCAAATGGAAGAAGAAGGTCAGCGGATTATTAAGCTGAATATTGGTAATCCAGCCGCATTTGGTTTTGAGGTGCCGGAAGAAATTCAGCAAGATGTGATTCGTAATATGGCAAAAGCGGGTGGTTATACCGACAGCAAAGGCTTATTTGAACCGCGTAAAGCTATTATGCATTACACACAAAGTAAGCATATTCAGGGTGTGACAGTGGATGACATCATTATCGGCAATGGTGTTTCTGAGTTGATTGTGATGGCAATGCAGGGTCTGCTCAATAATGGGGATCAGGTTCTGGTGCCAATGCCAGATTATCCGTTGTGGACTGCGGGTGTGACTTTGGCTGGTGGTACGGCACGTCATTATTTGTGTGATGAGGCTACAGGCTGGATGCCTGACTTGAAAGATATTGAATCTAAAATTACGGCGAATACACGCGGTATTGTGGTGATTAACCCAAATAATCCAACGGGTGCTTTGTATCCGCGTGAAATTTTAGAAGGCATTATTGAAATCGCGCGCCACCATAGTTTGGTGATTTTTGCCGATGAGATTTATGACAAAGTGTTGTATGACGGTAATGTGCATACGTCGATAGCCTCTTTAGCTGATGATGTCTTATTCGTGACGTTTAATGGGTTGTCAAAGAACTATCGTACCTGTGGTTATCGTGCTGGGTGGATGATTCTAAGTGGTGAGAAAAAGCATGCAAAAGACTACATTGAGGGGCTCAATATGCTGGCTTCAATGCGTTTGTGTGCCAATGTGCCAGGTCAACTTGCTATTCAAACAGCTTTAGGTGGTTATCAAAGTATTGAAGACTTGGTCGCACCAGAAGGCAGATTGTGTAAACAGCGTGACGTGGCTTATGAAATGCTAAACGCGATTCCTGGCGTGAGTTGCACTAAACCACAGGCAGCGATGTATTTGTTTCCAAAACTAGACCCTGAAATGTATCCAATCAAAGATGATCAGCAATTTATTTTAGATTTGCTGTTAGAAGAAAAAGTGTTGTTGGTGCAAGGTACAGGTTTTAATTGGAAAACACCTGATCACTTTCGCGTAGTGTTCTTACCTAACGTGGACGATTTAACTGAGGCGATTAAACGAATCGCTCGGTTCCTAGAAAATTATAGAAAAAAATATGGGGCAAAAGCTTGAAAC
>CAYQZK010000090.1:0-7552 GCA_964422015.1 uncultured Methylotenera sp. | reverse complement strand
AACGGCCAATATTGTTGATAAGCCTTGAACTGACTTTTAATCCAGCGAGTGCGCTCAAATACATATTCAAGCTCAGCGCGATTTAAATCATTAAATTGTAAAAAATGTTTTATTGCCATAAAGGGTGGGTAGTTTGGTTTTATTAAAACTCACTACAAATAAGTTACAGTTAGGTTGAAAATCAGGTCTTTAAAAATTATTGAGTTAAGAAAGTTTTAATCAATGCACTTAATCGTTGCACCAGCTCTTCAGCTTCAGCTTCGTTCATCACTAATGGCGGCAATAAGCGCACCACATTATCAGCGGTCACATTAATCAACATTTTGTCTGCTAACGCCATTTTCACAAGATCACCACACGGACGGTCTAACTCAATACCAATCATCATGCCCGCATTACGCACTACGACGACACCCTGAGTACCCTTCAATGCAGCGGTAAATCCCTCACGAATTTGATTACCGATATTTTCCGCATTCTCGCGTAAGCCTTCTGCTTCAATAATATTCAACGTTGCCAAACCTGCCGCACAAGCTAAGGGGTTGCCGCCAAAAGTAGACCCATGCTTACCATAACTAAATACATCTGCGGCCTTGCCTGCAGCTACGCAAGCACCAATCGGCACACCTGAACCCAAACCTTTAGCAAGGCTCATCACATCGGGCTTGATAGCAGTGTGTTGAAATGCAAACCAAGTGCCTGTACGTGCGACGCCTGTTTGCACTTCATCTAGCATGAGTAACCAGCCATGCTCATCGCAAATTTGACGCAAGGCTTCTAAATAAGCACTCGCCTGTTTAGGAATATTTATGCCACCCTCACCCTGCACTGGCTCGACTAAAATGGCCACCACGTTATTATTGCGCGCAGCTACTTGTTTAACCGCCTCAACATCGTCATAAGGCACGCGTACAAAACCACCCACTAGCGGCTCAAAACCAGCTTGCACTTTACGGTTACCAGTTGCAGAAAGCGTAGCCATAGTTCTACCGTGAAATGATTTATCCATCACGATAATTTCAGGGTATTCAATGCCTTTATTGTGACCGTAAAGCCTAGCCAACTTAATGGCAGCCTCATTCGCCTCACAACCTGAGTTACAGAAAAACACTTTATCCATACCGGAAATTTCGCACAGCTTATCAGCTAGGGCAGCTTGCTCGGCAATATTGTAGATATTAGAAACATGAATTAACTTAGCGGCTTGTTCGCTAATCGCCTGCACTAATTTTGGATGAGCGTGACCCAAGCCATTTACTGCCACCCCTGCGAGCGCATCAAGATACTTTTCACCCTTATCATCCCAAAGCCAAACACCCTTGCCTTTAGCAAAGGTAACCGGTTGGCGCATATAGGTATTCATTAAATGGTCAGACATGGATATTTACTCAGATACTTAATAATCGAATTGTTTATTTGCTGCTGCACGTGTAGTTGCAAGTGTGCGATAAAGAAGCTCTTGCGAGATTAGCCGAAAATGCCACTATTGGCAAGTTTTACGCAGTGTAAGCATGGTTAATTATTACAATAATCACTTGATAAAAATAGCAATTTAGGCAAAAATCGCCATCCCTGTAACTTTAATTGCCACTCATTTTTTATGGCAGCGTTAACTTTAATATCCGAGCACGACTCTCAACCCCAACTACCCATTCATTGGTATGTTGATCCACACGTTTTCGCTCTTGAGCAAAAACATTTATTCGCTCATGCGCCTCATTATGTAGGGCACGAGCTCATGGTGCCCAATGTAGGCGATTACCATGTGCTGGACTGGACAAAGGAAGCCACAAGCTTAATTCACCATCATGATGGCATTTCTGCCATTAGTAATGTTTGCAGACACAGACAAGCCATTATGCTTAAAGGCAAAGGTCATACAAAAAACATTGTTTGCCCCCTACACCGCTGGACTTATGATTTGGAAGGCAAACTTTTAGGTGCGCCGCATTTTGACGAAAACCCATGTTTACACCTCAATAAAAAATCACTGCAAAACTGGCAAGGACTATTATTCGATAGCAAGCGCAACATTGCACAAGACCTTGCAAAAGTAGGCTGTAAGCAAGACTTTAATTTTACGGATTACGTGTTGGATCGCGTTATGGTTGAAGAGTATGACTTCAACTGGAAAACATTTATTGAAGTGTACTTGGAAGACTATCACGTAGGCCCCTTCCACCCAGGACTCAATCAATTTGTAGATTGTGGTGCCCTAAATTGGGAGTTTGGTGATGAGTACAGCGTACAAACTGTAGGCTTTAAACCTAACACCGTCAAATCTGGCTCACCGATTTATCAGCAATGGCAGCAACAGGTAGCAAAATATCATGGCGAGAACACGCCTAAATATGGCGCAATTTGGATGGTGTATTACCCATTTCTAATGATTGAATGGTACCCCAATGTACTGGTGGTTTCACACATCATTCCACGTGGCGTTAACGCCTGTAGCAATGTAGTTGAATTCTATTACCCTGAAGACATTGGTCTATTCGAGCGTGAGTACGTTGCCGCACAACAAGCCGCCTACGAAGAAACTGCGGTTGAAGACAAAGATATCTGCCAACGCATGCATGATGGTCGCCATGCCTTACACGCGCAAGGCGTTGATGAACGCGGCCCTTACCAACACCCTATGGAAACAGGTTTAGAACATTTCCATTTGTGGTATCGCAAACAACTTGAACATCACCTTACCTAAACGACCAAAATTGCGACTACCCAATTTAGGAAGTTTATGGATGCTAGTTGCCGCACTTGGCTTTGCCATTATGGGCGCTTTAGTCAAAATTGGCGCACAAAAATTTAGCCCTGCGGAACTGGTTTTTTATCGCTCACTATTTGGCTTATTATCAATTTGGCTTTATATCTTTAGTCAAAAATTACCTCTTGCCACACCGGTCATGGGTAAACAAATGTCGCGTGCAATCGTCGGCTTTATCTCACTGGTCCTGTTTTTTTATGCCATTGCACACCTACCTTTAGCAACCGCGATCACCCTCAACTACACTTCACCCCTGTTTTTGGCTTTATTTTTACCCTTTGTGCTACAAGAAAAACCCAAGAAAACATTATTTATTGCGTTAATGATTGGCTTTGTCGGCGTAGCTTTACTACTGCAACCCAGCTTCACTCGCCAAGATTGGCTTGCTGGTAGCTTAGGACTACTTTCAGGCGTTGGCGCAGCCATTGCCTATATTCATGTAAAACAACTCGCCAAAGCGCAAGAACCCGATTGGCGCACTGTATTCTATTTCACACTAGTATCAACCGTAGGCGCAGGGCTTTGGATGTTGGTCAACAGCTTTCAACCCCTACTATGGCAAGATTTGCCGCTACTATTAGGCCTAGGAGTGTCAGCCACCATAGCTCAACTCGCCATGACCCGCGCCTACCGTACTGGCGACACGCTTGTAGTAGCAAGCCTAGCCTACGTTACCGTAGTACTAGCAAGCTTAATTGGTGTGATATGGTGGCACGAGCATCTAAGCCTAGATGCTTGGCTTGCGATTGGTTTGATTATTTTAAGTGGCGTGATGAGTGTACGCTCAACGCATTAATTTTAACCAAGTGGGTGCTCCATACAGGAGCCCCTTAGAATGTCATCTTAGACTCGGCTCCATCAACCGCACATTTATCTGTAAGACTACAAGGCGAAACAGATAAGACGGTCACCTTTTATTAAATAAATCGAAATAAATTAATTTCTAATTGCTTGGATTGTGTTGAATTTGATACTGTTAAAGCAATCTCATGTTTTTAATTAAAATCTTAATGAAGAATCCAAATGAAGAGTCATCTGTGCGTTTGCGTATGCGCAATATGACTCACCATCATCACGTTAGCCTTAACCAACACCCTTTACTGCATGACTTAATAAAGCCTCATTCATCATTAGCGAATTATCATAAAGTACTCTGTGCTTACTTTCACATATACCAGTTGCTGGAAAATAGAATCAATCTATTTCTTAAAGCCACAACATGTACGTTCGATTATGCTGAAAGAGTTAAATTACCGTGGTTAGTACAAGATCTTGAATTCTTTCAACTATATCCAGAGACTCAAAGAAACCTTACTAATAAAGTAGCAACAGTGCCTGAAATTACTTCTATTGGTCATTTGCTTGGCGTACTATACGTCTTAGAAGGTGCTACATTGGGTGGCCAGTTCATTTCAAATAGCTTATTGAAAAACCATGGACGTCACAACACTCAAGGTGCCAGATTTTTTTTCGGATATGGTGAAAGGTCTTCTCTAATGTGGCAGGCTTTTGTTGATTTCTCACAAACCATTAACAACAATGAAGCTCAATGTGAGGCGGCTTGCAAAGCTGCAAGCCAAACATTTCAACTATTCATTCAGACGCTTGATGACTATATGCATCTAGAGTTGCAATACAGCCATCAACACACCTCATGAATAATTTGGACAAAAAATTATATGATAAAGCTTTGCAGCATTGTGCTAATGAGCCTATTCATCAGATAGGCACTATTCAGCCTCATGGTGCAGTGCTAGTTCTAAGTTCTGATTCACCTCGTACAGTTTTACAATTCAGTACCAACCTATCGACTATTCTTGGTTTTTCTTCGAATGTTGCGAGCGGAAGTACTCTTGTTTCAGTAATGGGTGAAAAAGTAGCAAATGATGTAGAGCAATTGATTTTAGTGGCAAAAGAACATCAAACTGCAGTAGGTAAACTTACTCTTGAGCACCCTAAAGAATCACGCAATTTACAAGTGCTATTGTACCGCTCAGAGGGATTATTTGTACTTGAATTAGAGCATGACGCTCCTTCGGAGCAGGCTTGTAACACAAACCATTTGTTTTTGAATATGCAAAAACAGCTTCTAACTTTGAGTGTTGAGAAAGAGGTAACACCCTATTTTAATCAGATAGCTCAACTTATACGCGAGTTAACGGATTATGACAGTGTCATGGTCTATCGTTTTGACTCGAATTGGAATGGTGAAGTTATCGCTCAAAATAGTATTGAAGGCGCAACCTCATATCTAGGACTTAATTTTCCATCAAGTGACATTCCGCCTCAAGCAAGACGGCTTTACACCCTGAACTTGGTACGATTAATAGCCAACATTAATGACATACCAGTCCCATTAACACCGCCATTAAATCCGATTAGCCAGCAACCGCTGGACATGACATATTCAGTTTTACGCAGCCTTTCCCCAGTGCACTTGGAGTATTTGCGCAACATGGGCGTAAATGCCACCATGACCATTTCTGTAATGCACAATAACAGATTGTGGGGCTTAATTACCTGCCACCATTACTCTCCAAAACATGTTTCTATTTATATGCGAGAAATGGCCTTATTTATAGGTCAAATGGTCTCAATACAACTTTCATCCATTGAAATCGTTGAACGTCTTAGCTTTATTGACCGATCAGAGGTAGTTGTTTCAACACTTCTTCAAGACGTTCATAAAGCGCCACTCGCTGATATTTTGAAAGTCTTGCTTCCACAGCTACAGGAATTACTCAGCTCAACCGGGATTGTATGTGTTGTAGAGGGGACGTTTTATCAATATGGTGAAACACTTGATCCTTCGGATGTTAAAGAGTTACTCGCATGGATTAACACCCACTCGACAGACAAGTTTTTTAGCACGAATCATTTATCAATGCATTTTGATCAAGCAAAGGATTATAAGCAACTGGCTGCTGGCATAATTTTTTCTCAACTTACAAATGATATGAATAACTGCATCATATGGTTACGTAAAGAGAAACTGCACACTATCGATTGGGCAGGAAAGTATGAAGAAGGATTTTATTGGCAGGATTCGAGTGGTGAATTTAAAATCTCGCCGCGCAAATCATTCTCTAGTTGGAGTGAGTTGATTCAAGGACAGAGTGAAGATTGGAATCAGAACGAGCTGTTAACCGCCAGATCGATAGTACGTATATTAGCTGAAACTTTTGCTGAGAAAAGCAGGCAAGAAGAGAGTGTTGCTAAGCAAAAATTGGTCGATACGGAAATGCGTATAGCCGCTAAGGCATTTGAGGCTCAAGAAGGCATTATGGTGACTGATGCCTACAACAACATCCTGCGCGTGAATCAAGCTTTCACGACTATCACAGGCTACACTGCAGAAGAAGCAATAGGCCAAACTCCCAAACTAATTAGCTCTGGCTTACAAGACAAAGCATTCTACGAACGGATGTGGGATGCCATTAACCAGACCGGTGCTTGGGAAGGCGAGATTCTTAATCGTCGTAAGAACGGTGATATTTATCCTGAACGCCTAATAATTACAGCAGTAAAGGATATTAGTGGAACTGTTACTAACTATGTGGCGACTCAGGTTGACATAACTGTGACTAAAGCGGCTTCGATGGAAATCGAGAATCTAGCGTTTTACGATCCGTTGACGCAATTACCTAACCGCCGTCTCTTGATGGACAGAATTGGACAAGCACTAGCCGCTAGTGCACGGAGTGGTCAAAGAGGCGCACTACTGTTTTTAGACCTAGATCACTTTAAAATACTTAATGACACACTAGGGCACGACATAGGTGATTTGTTATTAAAACAGGTCGCTGAAAGGTTAGTGAATTGCGTACGTGAAGGCGACACCGTAGCACGCTTAGGTGGTGATGAGTTTGTGGTGTTGTTAGAAGACCTCAGTGAAGATGCACTTGAAGCCGCAAAACAGACTGAAATCATTGCTGAAAAAATTATTGCACGCCTTAATCAACCTTACGTGCTTGGCGCACATCACCACAATAGTTCGCCGAGCGTTGGTGCAACACTGTTTTACAATCATGACGTTGAAATGGATATTCTGCTGAAGCAGGCTGATATTGCCATGTATCAGGCGAAAGATTCAGGCCGCAATACATTGCGATTCTTTGACCCCAAAATGCAAGAAGTCATTAGCTTACGTGTTGATCTTGAACATGAGTTGCGTAAAGCTATAGAGCAACAACAATTTGAGTTGTATTACCAAATTCAGGTCGATAATACGAATAACGCTATTGGTGCAGAAGCCTTGATCCGTTGGCAACATCCAGAGCGCGGCATGATTTCACCGTATAATTTTATTACTTTAGCCGAAGAAACCGGGTTAATCATACCCATCGGACGTTGGGTTTTAGAGTCGGCTTGCGCTCAACTAAAATCATGGAAGCAAAACCCTCTTACCCGTGACCTCATGCTCTCGATTAATGTCAGTGCGAAGCAATTCTTCCAAACTGACTTTGTAGAGCTAGTACAAGCCGCCCTGTCTCTACATGAAGTGGACCCAAAACGCCTTAAAATAGAGCTTACCGAAAGTATGTTGGTTGAGAATATCCACGACATCATCATCAAAATGAATAAGCTCAGCAAAATTGGCATCCGCTTCTCATTAGATGACTTTGGTACAGGCTACTCATCTTTACAGTACCTTAAGAAGTTACCACTCAATCAATTAAAAATAGACCAATCGTTTGTGAAAGATATTGTGACGGATGCAAGTGATAGAGCTATTGTACGCACCATTATTACTATGGCACGAGGTTTGAGTCTAGATATTATTGC
>CAYQZK010000089.1:0-7778 GCA_964422015.1 uncultured Methylotenera sp. | reverse complement strand
GCACAGATCATTTCTGGCGTGATGTTATAAAATAAATTTTTCATAAAATATGTTTTAAAGATTAATTGTTACGTTAAATCAAAAAATGATTCCAAATCAACTCAAAATTTTTATAGTTTTATAGCCATTTTGCAGTCATTAGCTCTTAAATGCATCATGCAGATTTTAACTTCAGTAATCCAAATGAATAATAAAAAAACCGATCGATAAAGTTGCGGATCCTAGCCTTGCGTCGTTGCTAATAATTCACGAGCTGCGGTAAGCGTTGCAGTTAAACGATAGTAATGGTCGGTTTGTTTCAAGGTATCTTTTTTTCTGAACATTTTTTTCAATTTGTAGACCATCAAATAGAGTTGTGTATTACGAATAAGCACGTTTGCAATCGCACTAACATCTTTAGGGTGATAGTGTTTCTTGATAAATAGGCATTTACCTCGGCGTTTCCTTAACCATTTATCGTATGAAGAGGAGCCAATTTCACTCGCACCGCCGACATGTGTCAAGCTATGGTCTGGCAAAAATCCAATTTCATATCCTAACTGTCTTATCCTTAAGCAGATATCAACGTCTTCCCCATACAGAAAGTAATCTTCATCAAAGCCATTAATCTTTTGGTAAATATCCATTGGGGTCAACATGCAAGCGCCCAATACCCATGCTATCTCCCCAGGCAAATCACGTAAGGTGGTGGTATACCTTAATGCCGTTTGTGACGGGTACTGATAACGCGCTAACACTTGTTTCTTTTTAGCAGGCTCATGAATACGTGGTGCAATTAATCCTAATCTTGGATTGTGTTGCATTGCATGAATCAGCGAACAAATAAGATGCGTGTCATTTAATTCAGTATCTGGATTGAGTATCAACACATACTGACCTATGGCGTGATTTGCAGCTAAGTTATTGGCACGTCCAAACCCGATATTTTCTGTGTGAGGAATAATGGTGATTTTAGCAAGATCTGATGCAGGCACTTTTAGGGCATTGAGCTTTATTAGACTATCGTCTTGGCTTGCGTTATCCACCACAATAATATCCAGCTCAACATTTTTTTGACGCAATAATGATTTAATAGCTTTGGTGGCATAGCGACCAGCATTGTAATTCACAATGAGCACGCTCACTAAAGGCAATGGGGTGGGTGGCGTCATATTGGTAACTTCTTAATGGGGAAAAGGATGGTAAACATCTAGCAATACGATGCATGTCACCACTGAATTATCGCCAAAATAGGCCAAAGCGTCAAACCCAGCACTTTAGTTTAAATATGGTGCGGATTAAATGGAAGATCATCTTGATAGGTTGTGATCAATGCATTTTTAAATGCTTGGTATAGTTGGGCATCATCTTGCCAATTACGCATAAATCTCCGCAAATCTCGCGCGTGACGGCGTTTAGCAAACCAACGGTATTGATGTTGTTTCATACTGTCTAAATCGATGAGCACAGGTGCATGATTCACAATTTTAATATTGGTACTTTTTAAATCACCATGCGAAATTTGCATTAAATACAGTCGAAAAAAAAGCAAAGTGAGCTTATGTATCGTATTAGCACGTGATACTTTATCCTGCGTTTGAGCAAAGTAAGTCGCGACATCTGGCGCATCAATATATTGCATTAAAAAATAACTTTTGCTGGCACATAATCCAAAAAAGGATCGTAGTTCTAATAACGCGACTGGCAAGTGAGCCTTTACCCCAAGCTGCATTAATCGATGTGCGTTTGCCCAAGAAATGGCTGCTCGCGTGGTGCGCATACTTCGACCCGCGGCATGAAATCCACTTTTGATGTTGTAACGCTTAATCACGATAGATGTGCTGTGCTGGGTATCAGCATCACTCATTGGCATTTGCATGAACCCAACCGTACAGGTGTGACCGCGCTTAAAACTAGAATTCGCTAAAGCCATGTCTAATGTGTTTACGTCCATAGCTGCCGCCCAAGATACATATTCCCAGCGTAACTTTACATGTGCCTGTACAAAACTTTTAAGTTTATGTGTAATGCATTGCGTCAAACTATTTTTTGCTTCAGTTTTTTGACTCGCAAATTGACTTTTTTCATGATCAAGACTTTGATGACGCACTTCATGGAAAGGGACATCTGTGCACGGCCTAAATACTTTTTTTTCAGCATAATGCGTGGCTACTTTTTGACGCATGGTAAGCGAATCGCGCCATATTTTATCCACATTGGGCACACTTTTCCATCCACGCTCACGCGCATATAGGGTTAACCACTGCGGAAGATTTGTTTTGACATCAATGACATCAAACTTTGAGAGCAGCATACATAAATTTTGCAAAGCGCGTCGTTTAGATAACACACGAAACACCTTAATCCCATCACCATCGAGTGTAAAAATTTGGCTATCATGCAAAGGTATGTCTTGAGTGATTGCGGAATCAGTGCGACTGGGTGCGTTTACCCATAAAAAGTTTTTAAGAAACAAATCTTGTTGTAAAAGTCCCGCGTTATGATGACTCGCAACGGTCATGATTAAGGCATGTGCAAGATTTAACCGCTCCTTTTCAGATCTCTCATCTGCATGCATCACCCATTCAATGTCATCTAACATTGTGAGCTTTTGCAAAATCAAAACGTACACCACATCATCGCGAGCTACTGACTTTTGTACTTGACCAAACCAAAGTACCGTGGGCGCTAATATTTTAGCGGCTGATAAATGTTGTAAGCCCTGATCATCTCGCTTAGCATATCGATAGGCTGACTTGCCAAAAAATAATTTGACAAACACTTCTTCATTTTGCCATGTAGCAAACCCTGCCAAACGCTTACCGGGCAAATCACGTGTGACAGTGTTTAGCGAAAGAGCACTGCCATCTTCCAGTAACAGCGGTTGATTTAAAAATGAAGGTGCTTGCATTAGGATAAAACCAAATCAGAGCAAAATAAAAAACTTACCATTTTCGCCCCACATATTTTATCTGGCGTGCATATAAATATTTTGCACGCGCGTTTACTTTTTGCCAAAAAGTGGGTGGCAGTGGCATGGTGCAGTATTGTTGATAAATAGACCAAAAACACACATAGTCTTTTTTACTCAAGCCGCAATGTAAACTAGAAAATTGGAGGGCTGCCAAATCTTTCAATCGGTGGGTGTTGCTGATTTTTTTTCGTACACCCATACGATGCAAATCAATTAAAAATAACTGAAAATCCTGGGTTGCAAAAGCAGATTGGTGCATACAAATGTGGCAGATATAAAAGTCGCGGTGATTTAAGCCATGGGCATGCATGTTGCCTGCCATATGCGCTACTTTGCGAATAAGTTGACGCTTGAACTTTACACTTGGCGGCTTATGAAGCCAATCTTTGCCAATATCCTCAAGCGAGATAATGTCGCCTAAATCCTTGGTCATTAAAAATGATTTTTTTGTAGCGGGATTGAGCCCTCGCTCACCAAAGGCCACAAAAGGCGTCGTTTGAATCCCAATGAGCTGCAGCGCCTCAATGGCAATCATCTCAGTGCGCGCACCAATAATAGGTAATTTGAAAGTCATGAAGTTCTTAAAGATCTCTTTCCAGCCCACCCCGAAATGCTGCTTTAAAAAGTAATATTGTTCACCAAGCTTAATTTTACTCGTACAACGACCCGGCATTTGTCTAAAAATCTCACCGCGCAATTGCATGACGGTATGAAATAGATCCGCGTTTTGTAACCCCATAGACTTAATATCATTGGCAATGTGCGTGGGTAATTTCAAGCTGTTAAACCAGAGTTTCAAGGTATGTTGTATCCAAAATTAAAAAAGTCTAGCTTCCATTTATTTTTTAGTCCTATTTTTTATACGCGCTAAATTCACTACATAGGTTGCCTCTTCTGCACCAGATTGCTGGGCTTTTAATAGTTCAGTATATCGAATTGCCGAAGCTGCTATTTTCTGACGTGATGCGTCCGATAACATCTGTGCCAGCGACCTATTTAATACTTCTTGATTAAAGGGTGAGTCAAGCACAATCCCCGCATTTGCGGCTTTCACATGAAAAGCATACCCACAATGATCAGTCACAATTTGTGGCAATCCTGACACCATCGCTTCCATAATCACCAACCCAGCTAACTCGGAACGCGCTGGGTGCATCATGACATCGGCGGCGTGCATCAACATGGGCACATCTTCTCGACTGCCTGTGAATATTACTTGTTTTTCAACACCATATTTTTTTGCTACTTTCTTCATGGCGCCTACTTTGTCACCACCAATCACAAGTAGCCACGTTTTAATGCGCATATGATCGGGCAAGCTTGCAAGAGCAACGATTGAGCGATCAACGCCTTTTAATAAAAAATTAGTACACACACTTAACAATAACGTCGCGTGCGTGGGTAACGCAAATAAATGACGAATTTTTCGCCGCGCTTGGGCGTGAGAGACGTCTAAAACACATTTAGGGATATTGGGCGAGAGCAAATGGAATCTTGCCTCTGGTGTTTGATAAAAGGCTTGAAATTGTTTTTTTTCGTTTGGCTCTATTAATAATATTTTACAATCGCCATCGGCACGCATGACAGCATATTCGGATGCAGCAAAAAAACGATACCTGGCAGTTAAACGATACCACCATGATTTGTCTTTTTTAGCGCGTGCGACAAAACAAGGATCTGCCGCAAAGTAAACATCTAACTGCGGCATTCGATTAAACCCAATCACCAAATCAAATGCTTGATTTTTTATCGCACTTTGCATTTGATTAATCAAGTATTGATAGCGCTGATGATTCAAGATGCCGCGCACAGGGAGTACTTTGACCGGGATATTGTGAGGCAAATCGCCACACCACTCACCTGTATAAATAGTCACCTTATGTCCAAGTGCAATGAGATCTTTGGCAATTCGCAACATATCGCGCTGCACACCACCAAACGGAAAGTATTTAAAAATTAAAATGGCAAATGTCAAAATGGCGCGCTTTGCATCATGAAAAACTAAATTGTATTCGAAAATGCACGTTATGCCGCAATTGCTTATGGTTAAAACCTCATCACGAGGCGATGGCATTCATCATTTACCTATCATTGCTGATATTTATCTCTACTCTTTAGATATAGAAATTGATTGGCTAGTTTAAGTGTGGCTTTGAGATATTCCAATGTTGGACCCGGCAATACATATCCAGTTATTTTTTAGTCACTAGAATATCTTCCATCATCAAGTATTCAAGATCGCAACCATAAAACATATTCAGCGCATCTGTGGGTGAGCAAATCATGGGTTCACCACGACGATTTAATGAGGTATTTAGAACCACTGGCACACCCCGCAAGGCTTCTAAATGCTCAATTAAAGCGTAATAGCGTGGGTTAGTTTCTTTAGTCACCACTTGCGCGCGTGCAGTGCCATCTTCATGCACCACCTCAGGGATTTTTGATTTCCAATGTTGAGCCACGTCAAAAGTAAAGGTCATGTAGGGCGCTGGGTGATCTGTTTGTAAAATATCAGGTGCCACGCGGTCTAACATACTTGGGCAAAATGGGCGCCAGCGCTCACGATATTTTATTTGTGCGTTTATACGATCGGCTACACCTGGGTGGCTAGGGTCCCCTAAAATACTCCTACAACCAAGGGAGCGTGGGCCAAATTCCATGCGCCCCTGAAACCAGGCCAACGGATTGCCACTTGCCAACAACGCTGCACCTTTTTTTGCTGCATCGTCTACTTTGGTAAACACAGGCTTATTTGGGTGCGCCTTACATGCGGCAATACATGCTTTAGTAGAATAGGCTGGGCCTAAATAGGCATGTTCCATTTTGTGTATGGTGTCACCTGCCAAATGCGCGGCATACGTTGCAGCGCCTAATGAAGTGCCATTATCACCTGATGCCGGCTGTACAAAAAGTTCTTTGACATGTGGCATATTAATAATGCGCTGATTAAGTTTTACATTAAGCGCTACACCACCTGCCATCGCAATGCGGCCAGTTTCTTTAATAATGTCACCCAGATAGTAATCAATCATTTTGAGTGCAACATCTTCAAGTAACGCCTGCACTGAAGCCGCATAATGAATATATGGATCATCAATTTCATCACCATGACGTTTTGGGCCCAGCCACTCAATGAGTTCTGGCGTGAAATAATACCCTTTTCCATCTTCTTTATAACGACGTAAACCAACGACATTGACGAGCTTTGTATTGACCTCTAGATGACCGTTTTCAAAAGTAACTAAACGCGACAAATCATATTTACTTGCGTCACCATAAGGCGCCATACCCATCACTTTAAATTCGCCATCTAGCATTTCAAAGCCTAAGTATTCGGTAATTGCGCCGTACATTCCACCAAGCGAATCCGGGTCATAAAACTCTTTAATTTTATGAATTTTGCCATGCTCACCATAACCAAAAAAGGTCGTGGCATACTCACCTTTACCATCAATACCTACAATCGCTGTTTTTTCTTTAAAACCACTTAAATGGTAAGCGCTTGAAGCATGTGATAAATGATGTTCAACAGGGACGAATTTGGCATTTTTAAGCCCTAAATCTGCCATTAATTTTAAAGATTTATCGCGATTACGACGAAAGCGACGGTTGCCATTAAAAATCGCATCTATTGCACGATCCGGGGCATACCAGTGACGCTTTGCATAGTGCCAACGCGCATTTGTGCTGAGTGGAATTTCAGCGTATGGAAACGCAACAATATCCACATCTTCGGCAGAAATGCCTGCTTGTTTTAAGCAAAATTTTGCTGCCTCGTAAGGAAACTTGTTTTTTGCGTGCTTATCACGGATAAAGCGCTCTTCTTCTGCTGCTGCAATAATTTTGCCATCAATCACTAACGCTGCTGATGCATCGTGCCCTAACGCACCTGATAAACCTAAAACAATCATATTGACTCTCTATAAAAAACTTTTTGTGTGCATACAGTGTTTGACTGCATGGTAAAGGTATAGCAAGTCAAATGTTTACAAATTTAAAAGATGAAGTTTCTTCTTATAAAAATGAAAAAATTATATCTTTCACTATATCCTTAACATAATCTCTCTCTTCTTAAGCCTGATGCTACAAAAGATTCAGGCTGGGGCATTTTATTTTAATGCGAAAGATGAATCAAGAAACGATGATGTGTTTCCCATACTTAACTATTACTCAATTGGTGGAGCTGCACAAAATGGGATTGTCATGTTTTTCCAAATCCAATCAGTAAATTACATTAAGTATTTTATGTTACTTGCCCCCAAAATTGCCCCCATATTAGATAGGGAAGTTGGGGAACAAAACCTTGTGTTTCTTTCAGAATATTGTAGCAGAGATAGTGGGAATGCTTTTATAAGTGCGAAAGATGGTTAAGGGAGGATTTTGTCAAAATTGTTGCCTTATTTTATAATCGCAATCCAAAGTCACAATATATGATTCATGTTAGCTAAAAAACCATTTGTTAGTATTTTAACACCCACGCATAACAGACGTTTTTTTATACCTCAATTTTTAAAAATTGTACGCAATCAAATTTACAATGGGCCCATTGAAATATTAATTGCTGACGATGGCACAGATCCCATTTATGACCTCGTTAAAAATGACAGCTCATTTAAATATATTCGTTTTAATGAAAAAAAACCTTTGGGTTACAAAAGAAACCTATTAGCTAGTGAAGCGAAGGGTGAAATATTAATCCACTTTGATGATGACGATTACTACCCCCCCTCCAGAGTCTCTCACGCCGTTGAGTCACTCATGAAGAGTGAAAAACTAATTGCAGGCTCAAGTCTATGTCATATCTATGATACCTCTTTAAAGAAGA
>CAYQZK010000088.1:0-7787 GCA_964422015.1 uncultured Methylotenera sp. | reverse complement strand
ACTTCATTCGCGGTAATTTCCGCGGTGAAGAAAAAGATATAAAGTGGTAATCGCTACATGCGCTTAAACGAATATCAATCAATGAGGCTGCCCGCATTGCTGAGTAGTCTTTTTTTACTAGCCTCAAGCAATTTGATTGCAGCTCCCTTTGCATACATTACTAATCAAGGCGCAGATAGTCTTTCTGTAATTGATTTAGGTGTCGATAAGGTGGTGGCAACGATACCTACAGGGAAAGCGCCTGTTGGAGTGGCAATAGACCACTTTCTTAACCGCATATATGTCACAAATGCTGAAGGTCGTTCAGTCACAATCATCGACATGCTCACAAATAAAGAGATAGGTGAAATAAAGCTAGAAATTGTGCCAGTAGGCATAACCTTGAGCAAAGACGCTTCTCAGTTATTTGTTGCAGATTGGTTTCAAGACCATATTTTGGTGTTTGATACTAATAAAGTATTAGATGTTGGTGCAGGTCAGAATTATAAAGAAATTTCCATGGGCAAGGCCCCGGCAGGAATGATTGTGAGTCGTGAAGGTGCAAGTTTGTATGTGGCAAACCGCGATAGCAATGAAGTAGGTGTGATTGATGTGCGCTCATTAAAAGTGGTGAATAAAATTGCCGTTGGCAAGCATCCATTCGGCATGGCACTAGGTGGCGAAGGTCGTAGTTTATACGTGGTGAATGTTGAAAGTGACTCGGTTTCTGTTATTGATACACGTCGAGATATCGTTAACGCCACCATCAAAGTAGGTGAGCATCCCTATTGTGTGGCGACCAACACAGATGGCTCGCGTGCTTATGTGAGCAATACTGGGGCTGATAGCGTTTCAGTGATTGATACTAAATTGCAAAAAGTTATTGCAACCATCCCTGTAGGCGGTTTTCCAGAAGGGATTAGTTATGACGGCAAAAGTAATCGCGTATATGTCGCCAGTTGGATGGATGATTCTGTGGATGTAATTGACGCTAAAACCAACATAAAAATCAAAAGCATTGCCACGGGTTCAAAAAGCCGCGCATTCGGGCAGTTTATCGGCAACCCATATTAAGAGTTACAAAAATTTTAATCTAAGGAGTATTTAATGAAAGTCACTAGTTACATGGTATTTGCCCTGCTTAGCGCATCGTCTTTAAGCGTATATGCAGATGCTATTACAGCACAGAAAATTGCTGAAAAATATGCCGCTGCGGCGAAAGCTGCTGACCAAAATTATGCAGGGTTATCTACAGAAGACGGGAAAACTTTTTTTAATCGCGAAGTCATACAATTCAAAGGCGATACTAAAAACCCAGGTAAGGCAATCTCTTGTGCATCATGCCATACCGCAAATCCCGCTGATACCGGCAGACATATTGTTACGGGTAAATCTATCAAACCATTGTCTCCAGTGGTTAATGCTAAACGCTTCAATTCAGTCAAGAATGTGGAAAAGAAATTTACCGAGCACTGTAATGAGGTGGTCGGCAGCGATTGTACGCCACAAGAAAAAGGCAATTACATTGCCTATTTACTAACTGAAAAAACGCCAACGAAGAAATTAAGTAATGTAGTTGATGATTAACAGGCGTTATCGTTATTTAATAACGGCTATTTTATTAGCCGTCATATTCAGTCCACTCTACACAATAGCTTGCGGGCCCAGCCCACAAAAAGTAAGTAAGGAAATCGTCATTCAAGCTTCTCCAGCCAAAGTGTGGGCATTGGTGGGTGATTTTAGTGCAATGCAAAAATGGCATCCAGACGTGCTGTCCAGTACGTTAGTAAGCAAGCCCAATGTGGATGAAAAAACAGTTAACTATCGAACAATAAAGCTTAAAAATGGCGGTAGCATCACTGAAAAACAACGTGAAGTACAAGCGGGAGAAATGAAATTAGGTGCGGTGATGGAGCAAGGCGATATTGCAGTCAGCAATTATTCAGATGTTATTACCGTAAAACACAGTCTAGTTGCAGAAGAAAGTATCGTGATGTGGGTTGGGAGATTTAACAATAAAGCTAATTTGATGCAAGCGCCAGTGGGAATGGATGACACCTCGGCCATTGCCGCAGTTGAGGCGCGTTATGCCAAAGGGTTGCAGGGGTTAAAGCAGTTTTTAGAATTGGCTCATTGAGCTTAAATTGATGTGGTTGTTTTATAAATATAATTAGGAGTTTTACAGTATGAAGTTTTTATCGATTCTTTTTTCAGCAGCATTATTGTTACCGATATCAGCCAGTGCAGCCAATGCACCCACCCAACAAAAAGTGATTCGGGAAGTGGTGATTAAAGCAGAGCCAGCCAAAGTATGGGCGATGGTCAAGGATTTTGGGGGTATTCATAAATGGCATCCAGCTGTAGAAAGTACAACTACCGAAACTAAAGCGGATCAAGATGGCGTGCAATTGCTACATCGCCTACTTACATTAAAAGGTGGTGGCACGATTTTAGAAAAACAGACCATCAATTCCAATGAAGAAATGAAACTGGAATACAAAATTGTTGAAGGTGTATTGCCTCTTAGTGGTTACCGCGCAGTCATGACAGTAAAAGCAGGTCCAGCTGCCGGTGAATCAACAGTGACTTGGACTGGGCGTTTTTACAATAAAGCAAATGATGTACACCCAAAACCAGGTGAAGACAACGAAACCGCAGTAAAAGCGGTTGAAGGCGTGTATGACGCTGGCTTGCCAAATCTAAAGAAAGTCATTGAAGCACAATAAATTTTAGTATTTTTTAGGAGAAATATAAATGAGAAAGTTTTTAGCTATACTGGCACTGGCAAGCCTATTGCCTTTAACCGCAAATGCACACGGACCCAGTGGACAAAAAGTGGTAAAAGAATTTGAAGTAAAAGCTGAGCCCGCAAAAGTTTGGGCTTTACTCAAAGATTTTGGTGCAATTGGTAAATGGCATCCAGATGTCACTAACGTTAAGTTAGAGAACATCAAAGATACTGAATCAGATAAAACATTGCCACACCGTTTAGTCACTCTTAAAAATGGGACTGCTTTCTTAGAGAAGTTGCGTGAAGCTAATGATACTGAGATGAAACTAGACTATAAATTAGTGGATGGCAAAGATAGCACCATTGCCGTGAGTAACTACCGTACCGTCGCACAAGTAAAAGCAGGAAAAATCACAGGAGAATCCACCGTAACATTAACAGCCCGTTTTTACAATAAAGCCAATACCATGGAAGCGCCAGTAGGTGCAGACAACCCCGCTGCTAACAAAGCCATTAATGAGCTTTATGATGCAGCTGCTATAGGTTTAAAAAAGGCACTTGAAAAGTAACTAAGGCGAAGTAAGTTCAGTGAATCACTCCTTTCTTTGCACGGATAGGTCGCAGGCACTCATTTCACAAGTGAATTACGTATGAAATACGGGGCAGATTCAGAGTTGAGATGGTGCCTTTAACAACAGGAGTATTGAAATTAAATTCATACGCAAAAATCCAAGAAAGTCATGGCTTGGCTTGATATATCTGCTGAACTTAATTGTAACTACCACCTGCCATGCTGAATTGTCTGAACAAAATTGGCCCTTAATTAAAGAGGCTTTTTTTAACCAGCGATCTATCAATAGCACGGACTTAATACAAATTATCGCACCGCTAGGTGCAGAAAATGCAGGGCAAGTGCCAGTAACGCTTCATGTGCAGAGTCAGGAAAAAGATGCGATTAGAAACATATACCTTTTTATTGAAGCTAATCCTATCCCTTTAGCTGCTACTTATCGGTTCCCGCAAACTTTTAACCACCTGACACTTGCTACTAGGGTGCGATTGGATAGTGACTCAACCATACGCGCTATTGCTGAAATGCAAAGTGGCGCACTGTTAATGGCAACGGCACGTGTAAATGCTGGCGGAGGCTGTGCTGGCGCGGTATCTGAAGATGAAAAAGCCATTCGTGCCAGTGCAGGAGCAATTAAATTTCAGCTTAATCCGCCCTATAAAATGCATGAAACTGCATCAGCCACCTTGCAGATTAAGCACCCGATGTACACAGGGTTACAAACAGATGCTAAAACTAAGCAAATCAAACCTGCATTTTTTGTTAAAAACACGGACATTAGATTTGATGGTATTAGTGTGATGCAAATTGTATTTGGGGTAGGTACTGCTGAAAATCCCTATGTAAAATTCAGTTTTGATTTGCCAGCTAACTTTCGCAATCAAACCGTCAAAAGAATAGACATCAACACTGAAGATAACGAAGGCAAGACCGCAAACAGTCACTTCCCCTAAATACCTGAACATATTTAACTCAGGAGTTTATCCTACACCCCTTTAGGATTTATTAAGTACCACGATCATCAGTCACTAGCTAAAATTGAATTGATCACTCTCCAAAGTGTTTACGCCAGACACATAAACCGTGTCTGGCTTTTTTACAAATTTAGCAAGGTGAATTGACGATGAAATCAGGCAAGGTAACTTCCATAAAGTTTAAACAAACGACCATATTACTTGTGGCAGCTTTGTCTGCCAGTGGCCAGGCGTTGGCAGCACCATATGCATACGTACCGAATGAGAAGGACGGTACAGTCTCGGTGATTGACACTGCCACCGATCAGGTTACTCATACTTTGCCAAGCAAAGGACGGCTGGGGAAAAAAATTCAAGGACTTGCACTTGATTCTGCAGCTAAAACTTTGTTTGTAGTCGACGCAGAAAGTGGCGCTCTGAAAGTAGTAGATGTTACCTCACATAAACTTTTAAAAAATATACCTGTTGGACAAAGTCCAGAAGGTATCAATCTATCGCCTGACGGTAAAGCCATAGCGGTCTGCCTAGAAGAAGAGCACGCTGTGGCCTTTGTCGATATTGGATCATTGAAAATGTCTCATAAGGTAAAAGTTCAAGGTAAAAATCCAGAGCATTGTGTGTATTCACAGGATGGAAAATGGCTATTAGCGAGTAATGAAGAAAGTAGCGATGTTGATGTGCTAGATGTAGTAAGCAAGAAATCTATCGCGCGCATTAAGTCTGCAGGTCATCCCAGAGGTATAGGTTTCATGCCTGGTGGAAAATTTGCATATATCGCTAATGAAGAGGCCAACTTAACGGAAGTAATAGATACAAGCAATTGGAAAGCGATAAAAAGCATACCAACTGGCTTAAGAGCTAATGGAGTAGCTATTTCGCCAGATGGTGCCAATGTGTACGTTTCAAATGGTGGTGATGGCACGGTGAGCGTAATTGAAACTAATAGCAACACAGTTGCAGCAACTATTTCAGTTGGCACCCGCCCTTGGAATATGGCTCTGACGCCGGATGGGAAAAAGCTTTATGTGGCCAATGGTCGCTCTGACAATATTTCAGTTATTGATACAGTCACACGGCAGGTGGTTCAAACGATTGCTGTAGGCAAACTTCCGTGGGGAGTGGTTATACGATAAGTTAACTACATCCTTCTCACCACAACACCCCTTCTGGGGTGTTTTTCGAGAATTGATTATCAGCTCTTGGTTAAATTTCTTACATCACTGTAACTTAATGCAAAAAATTACTGCTTAAAGGTAGCATCAAGAAATTGACCAATGGTCAGCTTTTTATCTTTCATGACCGCTACACGCTGTTCATTCTGCAGTGCTATGCTCATATTTGTTTTACAAGCTCATTTATTGAGTATTCCAGCGAAAAGCACCATATAAAATTATTTCAAAAGGGCCGCTCGTTATTATTTGAAATTAGCCATCGTAATTATTTGATGTTGACGATACATTGAATGCGTACTTTGCGGATGTTTCAGCCGACCAGTCTTAATTTTCATGTGACTGCTGTGAGCCCTTAACCAGCTATTTATCTAAATCTCATTTGAGAATTACAAGTGTCCGCTATTGAGAATTTATGGGTGGCTTTTTTTACTGTTTTAGATGGCCTTTTTAAGGCTATTATGAGTGGGTCTATTGGGTAAGAAGATGCATAATTAAAGCAAGTCTTGAGAAGTTGATATTTGAAAACAATGAATATGAGCTTATATATGATACCAAGCAGCAATATAAAACTGTGCGTTTTTTAATGGCTTAATTCGCGCGTAACAACATAACAGACCGACCAGATTGCTTTGCTGATTCAGCCTTTACCAAACCAATCTCTATCAATTTTTTTGCATCATCATGTACACGATTGTATGGGCGATTGATGTCCTTAGCGACTTGATATATATTTTTTTTAGACTGCTTACAGATGTCTAAGTAAGTCGCTTTCAATCCTGAGCTAAATGGTTTGCTGATATCTACGTTGATATTGCCAAAAGCAAATCCAGTCATAATAGTAGACCACAATCCATCTAAAATAACTTTCCCTTGTCTAACGGCAGAACGTTCATTAGATACATGATTGCGGATGCCTTTCCATAACTTAGCAAATTCTCGCTCTCCAATCAATTTCACAAAATCTGCTCCTCCAAGCATTGCTACTGTTTGATCTAACACCTTCTTATGCTCATGATGATTAGAATCTGTGATTGCAGATAACCAATAGGCGTAAGGCATCACCCTATCTTGAAAGCAGGTTCTTGAGATTTGATTCCACAAAATTTCACGGCTCGATATCCTAGCCATAATGCACCATCTCCTTAAACACCTCTTGAAGGCGTAATCTTACTATTGCCATTAAGTCTGCAGGATTCACCTGAGATAAATATTGTTCCGCGCGATTGAAATCCAACTGTTCAAAGTCATCCATCATTTCTATCCAAGGCATCGCTGCCAATCCGGCAATAAATGCTTTCTCAGGAAAGTTAGCCCCGCTTTTGTTGATTTCAGTAATAAATGCTGGAATGGGTTTAATCATTCTGTCCAACATAAACAAATCAAATAGGTCCCGAGCAGCTTGTCTACCATCCAAGGGTTTGTCGCCATATCCAGAGCCTGATACCGTTCTTAGTTTACGATGATACAAACCTTCAATGGACTCAATATTGAAAAGTATCTTTCCCAAGGGCATGTTAGTGCTAGGAAACATGCCAGTGTAACTATCTTCAATGAATGAAACTTTTAACTTAACTTCATCTATTTTAAAAAAACCAAACAACTGATGAACAAAGTGAGTGCCACTTTCAATTTGAATGTCGCTTAACTGAAGACCGCGCCTACCCAATAGAAATGCCAATCTTTCTGGATCAAATTTCCCATCGACAAAAAAATCCAAGTCATAGGAAATTCTATGATGTAAATAGGCGCGAGCTAACGCGGTGCCACCACACAATACGATATTGAATCCTAATGATTCAGAATTACCTATCATTTCAAGAAACTTTTCTTGAGCAGAATAAAGCGCTTGGTTATCAGAGTTGTTCATAATTAAATTAAAAATGTAATATATTACATATAATAATTTAATTCATCAAAAAGTCAAATAAAACTGCTTCAATTTTGCGAATTATAAGCAAAATTCTAAGTTAACCTTGGTGTCAAAGTTGCAATTTTTAATCAGCGAAGGTAATACTTTTTTCGAAAATAAAAAAACAAAAAAGTGATCTTAAATGGCATTATTCGCAAAATAAAATTTACGTGAGACCAAGTTAACTTATTGATTTTAATTATTATCCCTTTAAAATCATAATGTTACATGCTGGAAGTTAGAAGATTCATAATCCTGGGGTCGAGGGTTCAAGTCCCTCTTTCACCACCAATAGATAAACGGCTCACAGAAATGTGAGCCGTTTTCTTTTTGACAACTCACCAACTATCAACAAAAATGCAAAAGGCTTACAGTCGTTAAACTGCAAGCCTTTGATTTGTATGGTGCGCCCGAAGAGATTCGAACTCCTGACCCCTTGGTTCGTAGCCAA